>NZ_JBVJKN010000003.1:0-437940 GCF_055585225.1 Streptomyces sp. NPDC053673
CCACCACCAGCCACGAACCCGACAACCGCCCCCGGGACACATCAGCCAACGGCTTCCACGTCACCCGATAACGCCAACCATCCACCACCGACTGCGTACGGCGTCGGCGGCGCCACGCCGACAGCGCCGGAACGACCTCGCTCAGCGGCTGTTCGCCGTCGAGGTCCAGTTCGAGCGCGGCGGCGAGTTCGGACACGTCCTCGTGCTCGACCGCGTTCCAGAAGGCCCTGTCGGCTGAATCGGTACCATGCGCTGCCAGGGCAGCGGCTTCGTTGGCGGCGGTCCGCGAGTCCATCCAGTAACGCGAGCGCTGGAAGGCGTACGTCGGCAGCTCGACCCGTCGCGCACCGGTACCGGCGAAGAACTGCGCCCAATCCACCTCCGCCCCCCGAACGTGAACGCGAGCGACAGCGGTGAGCAGGGTGCCCGTTTCGCTGCGGCCGGAGCGCAGGGCGGCGGCGAAAGCGGTGTCCTGCGCGTCCACGCCGTCCTGCGGGTGAACGCAGTCCTGCACCATGGCGGTGAGCACCGCGTCCGGGCCGAGCTCCAGGAAGGTGCTGGTGCCGCGCTCCTGAAGGGTGCGTACGCCGTCGAGGAATCGTACGGCTTCGCGCACGTGCCGCACCCAGTACTCGGGACTGGCCAGCTCGCCGGCGCCGGCGGCGCGGCCGGTGAGGAGAGAGACGAGGGGTAGGGTGGGCGTGCCGTACTCCAGGACCTGCGCCACTCGGAGGAATTCCTCCAACATGCCGTCCATGTGCGGCGAGTGGAACGCATGACTGACGACGAGCTGCTTCGTCCTACGGCCCTGCGCGGCAAATCCGGCAGCGATCTCCGCCGCTGCGTCCTCGTCACCCGCGACCACGACCGAGTGCGGGCCGTTGATGGCGGCGATGCTCACTCGCTCCGTAAGCAGCGGAAGAACCTCGTCCTCCGACGCCTGCACCGCGATCATCACGCCACCACCTGGCAGCGCCTGCATCAGGCGACCGCGTGCGGCGACCAGCATGCACGCGTCCTCCAGCGAGAACACGCCCGCCACATGCGCGGCGGCGATCTCACCGATCGAGTGCCCTGCCAGGAAGTCCGGCTTCACACCCCATGACTCGATCAGCCGGAAAAGCGCCACCTCGACCGCGAACAACGCGGGCTGTGTGTAGGCGGTCTGGTGCAGGAGCGCGGCCTGGGGTGTGCCCTCCTCGGCGAACAGCACGTCGAGGAGCGGGAGTTCGAGCTGGTCGTCCAGATACCAGCAAGCGTCGTCGAGGGCGTCGGCGAACACCGGGTAGACGTCGTACAGTTCACGGCCCATGCCGAGGCGCTGGCTGCCCTGCCCGGTGAAGAGGAACGCCAGCTTGCCGGTAGCGGGTGCGCCGTACACGACGGAGGGTGTCTCGGTGCCCTCGGCGAGGGCGTGCAGGGCGCGCAGGAACGCCTCGCGGTCGTCGCCGAGTACGACGGCGCGCTGCTCGAAGACGCCGCGGGTGGTCGCGAGCGAGTGGCCGATGTCGCGGGGTGTGGCGTCAGTGTCCGCCGCAAGGCGGGCGCTGAGTCGGCGGGCTTGGGCGCGAAGGGCTTCGGGGGTCTTGGCGGACAGGGCCAAGGGCAGGAGGGCGGATGCGGTCGCGTCATCCGACACCTGTTCCGACGCCGGCATGGCATCCGGCACCTGTTCCGGTGCGGACATCGCTTCCGCCACGCGTTCCGCTGCGGCTGCGGGGTCGGCCGCTACAGCCGTCCGCGCGTCGGCGCGGTCCTCGGCCGGCGGCTCTTCGATGATGGCGTGCGCGTTGGTGCCGCTCATGCCGAACGAGGAGATTCCGGCGCGGCGCGGGCGGCCCGTCTCCGGCCATTCCACGGCCTGCGTCAGCAGGGAGACCTGACCGGCGTCCCAGTCGACGTGCGGGGTCGGCGCGTCGACGTGCAGGGTCTGCGGGAGCACGCCGTGCCGCATCGCCATGATCATCTTGATGATGCCGCCGACACCGGCGGCTGCCTGCGTGTGGCCGATGTTCGACTTCAGGGAGCCGAGCCACAGTGGGCTGTCCTCGGGCCGGTCCTGACCGTAGGTGGCAAGGAGCGCCCGGGCCTCGATCGGGTCGCCGAGGGTGGTGCCGGTGCCGTGGGCCTCGACGGCGTCGACGTCGGCGGTGGCCAGGCCCGCGTTGGCGAGCGCCTGGCGGATGACGCGCTGCTGGGAGGGGCCGCTGGGGGCGGTGAGGCCGTTGCTGGCGCCGTCCTGGTTGATGGCGGAGCCCCGCACGACGGCGAGCACCGGGTGACCCTTGGCGCGCGCGTCCGACAGGCGCTCGACGAGCAGCATGCCGACGCCCTCGCCCCACGCCGTACCGTCGGCCGCGGCAGCGAACGGCTTGCATCGGCCGTCGGCGGCCAGGCCCCGCTGGCGGCTGAAGGCGATGAACGAGCCGGGGCTGGCCATCACGGCGGCGCCACCGGCGAGCGCAAGGGAGCATTCGCCGGTGCGCAGTGCCTGTACGGCCAGGTGGAGGGCGGCGAGCGAGGAGGAGCAGGCGGTGTCGACGGTGACCGTCGGGCCCTCGAATCCGAAGGTGTAGGCGATGCGGCCGGAGGCGACGCTCGCCGCGTTTCCGGTGACGAGGTAGCCCTCGAATCCGTCGGTGGCGTCCTGGAGTCGGGGGCCGTATTCCTGGGTCTCGGCGCCGACGAATACGCCGACCTGGCCGCCGCGCAGTCGGGCGGGGTCGACGCCGGCCCTGTCGAATGCCTCCCAGGACGTTTCGAGGAGCAGTCGCTGCTGCGGGTCCATGGCGAGTGCTTCGCGCGGTGATATACCGAAGAATGCTGCGTCGAATTGGTCCGCGTCATGCAGGAAGCCGCCCTCGCGGGCGTAGCTGGTTCCGGATCGGTCCGGATCGGGGTGGTACAGCGAGTCGAGGTCCCAGCCTCGGCCGGTGGGGAATTCCGATATGGCGTCGGTGCCGGCTGCGACGAGGTCCCACAGCGATTCGGGGGATTCCACGCCGCCGGGGAAGCGGCAGCCGATGCCGACGATGGCGATGGGTTCGTCGCTGCTGACGGCGGCGGTGACGGGCGCCTCGGCGGCATCGTCCAGGCCGAGGATCACGGTGCGCAGATGGCCGGCGAGGTGGGCGGCGGTGGGGTGGTCGAACGCGAGGGTGACCGGCAGCCGCAGGCCGGTTCCGGCGGTGAGCCGAGCGTGCAGGTCGACGGCGGCGAGCGAGTCGAAGCCCAGTTCCAGGAAGGGGCGGTGGGGGTCGAGGGTGGCGGGGGCGGAGTCCCGCAGCGCGGCGGAGGTCAGCGAGGTGACCCACTCCAGCAGGGCGGTGCGCTGTTCGGGCTCGGTGAGGCCGGTCAGGCGCTGCCGCCACGACGTGGTCACCTCGGGGCTCCCGCCTGGTGTTCCGCTGGTCTCGGAGGCGGCAGCGGCTGTGGCGGCGACACCGGTCTCGGAGGCACCGTCAGCTTCGGCAGCAGCACCGGTTCCAGAGGCGCCGTTGGCTTTGGCTTCGGCAGCGGCTTCGGAGGCGACATTGATTTCGGGCGTGAAATCCTCGGACTGATTCACCATCGCGCGCTCCATTACCCCCGGATAAGATTCCAAGACCAGGGGTCACTCTCGCATGCGTGAGAAGTGGGAGAAACCCCTAACAAGCCCCTATGGACCCCTATCTCAGAGCCCCGGGAAGCACCCCTTGACTGGCGTGCGCGACTACATCAGGATGCGCCGAGAAGGCTGGCAATTGCAAGAATTTCGATGCTATTTCATCCTCTGACTTCCGGCCCGGCAAATGAATGCCTCCCCGAGACGAGCGCGTTCCCGTGCGCGTTCCCGTGCGCGTTCTGTTCGTCTCGGGGGCGCCAACGGCGGGCTGCCTGTGGAGGGACGCGGGCAGGGGCCGTATCCGGAAGTCATGTCCGGATACGGCCCCTGCCGCTTGTCGAGGCAGTCCGGTCGAGATGTCGAGGTGGAGGGGCGGCACGGGGGTCGCCGCCCCTCCACCTCTCGGGGGATCGCCAGTTGGTCTTGGGAGGGTCAGCCGCGGGGGACGCGTTCGATGAACGCCGCGAGCAGCTTGGGCACGGCCTCCTCGGCGAAGGCGAGCCCGTCGCCGACGGAGACATCGCGGACCCTGTAGATGCCGTCGCCCGCGGCGGTGGTCGCGCCGAGGGTGAGCAGTCCGTTGCGGCGCTGGAAGAAGGAGCGGGTGATGTTCCAGCCGATGACTCCGTCGCGCTGGAGGGCGGCCGTGCGGTGCGCGAAGGTGCCTGCGCGCACGACGAGGTAGCGGTCGCGGATGCCGTGGCCGAGCGTGCGGTAGGCGTCGTTGGCGAGGGCGATGACGACGGGCAGTCCGACCAGGGCCGTGATCCAGGCGGAGTGCACCAGGACGGGGCTCAGCCACAGTCCGAGCCCCAGCAGTATCGCCACGATGGGCACGAGGACCATGAGGCCTCGGTTGATGCGGCGGCGCAGGGCGACGCGAGGGTGCGGGACGAGCTCGGTGAGCTCCGTCGGGGACCGGTCCTCGGCGAGGACGTCGGCGGCGACGCGCAGGGCCTCTTCCCGGGGTACGGGCGGGGTCAGACAGCGGCGGCTGCGGTTCTCGTCGCGATTGCCGAGGCCGCCGGCGATGGCGTTCAGCCGAGCCCCGCCCGCCCGGCGCAGCAGCATGGGCTCGTTGACCTCGACGCCGCGCAGTCGGCGCTCCTCCAGGGTGACGGAGCGGGAGACGAGCAGGCCGCGCCGGACCTGGAAGACACCGTCCTGCAGGCGCTCCAGGCGGTAGTTGGCCCAGGCCTCCACGAAGGTGACGGTGGAGACCGTGACTCCCGCGACGACGATGGCCACGATCGCCACGAGGATGCCGAACCACAGGGGTACGGAACCGAACCGGTCCTCGATGTCGTTGACGATGCCGAGTTCGAGCGGGTCGATCTTCATCTCGTGCAGGATGCGGTAGGCGGTGCCGGCGCCGAGAAAGACGCTGCCGACGCCCCAGATGGTGAGCGGGGCGTACCGCAGCCAGGCCCAGTCCATCTCCGCGATCGTGACGTCCTTGTCGGAGCCGCTGGTGATGTCGCTACCACGCCGGTCGAGCAGGAGCCGGCGCAGCTCGCGCGCCTGGTGTCCGGTGATGCCGTCCAGTGAGAGCTTGCGGGTGGACGACGAGCTCTGTTCGCCGGTGCCGATGCGCAGAGAGGTGAGGCCGAAGAGGCGGTGCATCGGCTTGGCGTCGAGGTCGACGCTGCGGATCCGGTCGACGGGGACCGAGCGGCGGCTGCGGAAGAGCAGCCCCGAGCGCAGTTCGATGCGTTCGCCGGTGACGCGGAAGCGGGTGGTGAGCAGCCGCATCGTGCTGATCCCGGTGATCACCAGGAAGGTGATCAGCAGAGAGCCGAGGGAGATGAGCGCCTGGAGGTTCGCGCCGGTCAGGACGAGCGTGACGATGAAGAGCGCGAGCGGTCCGCCCAGCATGCTGAGGTTGACGAGCAGCAGGCGGGCGCTGAGCTTCCGCCACTCGGTGGCCTCGGCGACGCCGCCACGGTGGGAGGTGACGGTGGTCCCCCGCTGCTCGGTGTCGTGGCTCATGTCGCGTCTCCCGGCGTGGCCTGGGTGGACTTGGTGAGGTGCTCGACCACTTCCTGTGCTGTCCGATGGTCGATGCCCTTGATTTTCACGGCGCCGGTGGCGGAGGCGGTGGTGACGGTGATGCCGGAGAGACCGAAGAGCTGCTGAAGGGGGCCGCGAAGGGTGTCCACGGTCTGGATGCGGGACAGCGGAACGACACGCCAGCTCTGCCAGAGCCAGCCGGACGTCGCGTAGACGGCTTCGTCGGTGGTCTCCCAACGGTGCACCCGGTAGCGCCAGACGGGCATGACGGCCATGTAGGCGAGGCCGGGTACGAGCGAGATCAGGAAGGCCCAGCCGAAGAAGGGCCGCGCGGGCGGGATGAAGAGGTACAGCGCTCCGAAGACGAACGGCAGGGGCAGGGCGGACATCGCCGACTGCAGGGTCCACCAGCCGAGAGCCCGGCCTTCGACACGATTTCGGGGAGGCCTGAGCCTCACATCATCCAAGCGCTCCACTGTTCACCCTTGCTTTGAGAGATCACGCACCCGAACCGGAACTGGCGAGGTCAGTGCGCGCTGACGGAGCCCTCCTGGGCCGCGACCGTGCTGCCGGCGGCCGGAGTGTCCTGGTCGCGCAGCCGGCGGCGCTTGTTCAGCAGGACGGCGGTGCGCGTCAGCACCATGGACAGGGCCATGAAGACGAAGGCGTTGGAATAGACGTCCTGGCCGCTGAGTTTGTAGTGGATGCTGAAACGGATGATGCCCTCGCTGAACCAGTGCTCTGAACCGTAGGCGAAGAGCACACGTGAGGCGGACAGCACGCTCCATACGAGCGCGTAGCCGATACCGCCCTTGGTGAAGATCTCACCGGAGGCGTCCAGGTGGGCGGGGAGCAGTGCCGAAGCGATCAGCCCGCAGATGACACCGGCGCCGATGCCGGCGAGCTGGAGCAAGGGGTCGTTGCCGTCGGCCGGCAATGTGTGGACGAAGAGCGCAATGACAATGACGACCGCGGCGATGGAACGCAGCATCCGCATGTTGGTGACGCGACGGGTACCGAGGTCGGTCGACAGAACAATGATCAGGATCGTCCCGCTGGCGATCAGCGCGGTCAAGAACGGGCTCATGGGGTGTGCCTCTTCCAATCCTTCGGCGGTACCTGTCGTTCGGCGGTGCAGTCTCCGTGCCTCTGCACTCGACGCTAGGGCTCGTGCGGGGAACGCGGGGACAACCGACCAGTGGGTTCGGCTGTCAACCGACTGGTGGACACGGTGTACGCCGGCGGACCCGTTGCCGCTTTCGTGCCGAGTCCGGCGAGGGTGATAGGACTTGTCGGGTGAGCACTGAAGCCCGGGCTGGGGACGCGGCCGACGTTCTGGAACCCGCCTCTGAGGCGGGAACCCGATGGTTCGGCTTGTGGGACGCCTTCTTCGCGGTCTCGTACGCCGTCACCACCATGCTGCTGTTCACCTCCGTGGGTGAGCAGGCCGACCGTGCCATCGCGATGGCCGCGCTGACCCTGGCCGTACCCTGGTACGCGGCCCTGGGTCGCAGCGCGATGCTTCAGCAGGGACATGGACACGGCCAGCGCAAGATCGTTTTCTCCATCGGCCTGTTCGTGCTGTTCACGGTTGCCGTGGTCTTCGACCTGGCCGCGTCCTTCGCGCTGTTCGCCGTGGTCCCGATGCTGATGATGAGTCTGGCGACCTCACCGGCCATCGCCGTGGTCATGCTGGCCAATCTGATGCCGGTCATCGTGGTGTGGCTGCGCCGCGGCACCTTGGACCGCGGCATCCTGGCCGTTCTGCCCACCTCGCTCCTCGGCATCACGCTGTCCGTGATGCTCGGGCTGTGGATCACCCGCGTGACCCGGCAGAGCCGGGAACGGGCCGGATTGATCGAGGAGTTGCGCCGGAACCGGGAGCGTGTCGCCCGGCTGTCGCGCGAGGCGGGGGTCTCCGCGGAACGCGAGCGGCTGGCCCGGGAGATCCACGACACCCTCGCCCAGGGACTCACCAGCATCATCAGCCTCGTAGAGGCCGCCGAGGCAGACTTCACGGCGGATCCGGAACTCGCCCGGTCGCATCTGGGGCTGGCGGGGCGCGTGGCCCGCGAGAGCCTGGCGGAGGCCCGCGGGTTCGTCGCCGAGCTCACCCCGCCCGCGCTGCGCGAGTCGTCGCTGGTGCAGGCCGCACGACGGCAGGCCGAGGGCCTGACGGCACAGACCGGCATGCGGGTGGACGTCAGCATCGAGGGCAACGAGCGGGAACTGCCGATGACACTCAACGTGGTGCTGCTGCGCTCCCTCCAGGAGGCCATCGCGAACATCCGCAAGCATGCGGGCAAGGCCCGCACGGCCGAGATCCGGCTGGTGTACTCGGAGGGCGCCGTGCGGCTGCTCGTACGGGACGACGGGCCCGGATTCACCGTCACCGAGGACCAGCAGGGTTTCGGGCTGCGCGGAATGCGGACCCGCGCACAGGAGATCAGCGGGGCGGCGACCGTGGTCAGCCGCCCGGGAGAGGGCACCACCATCGAGGTGACGGTGCCGGTGAACGGAGAGGCAGCCGATGAGCGCTGACACTGCTATCAGCGTCCTGCTGGTCGACGACCATCCAGTGGTACGTGAGGGTCTGAGTTCGATGCTGCAGTCCGCCGACGGCATCAGCGTCGTCGGACAGGCCGGCTCGGGCGAGGAGGCGATCGCGATGGTCGCCCGGCTGACCCCCGACATCGTGCTGCTCGACCTGCGGATGGGCGGTATGGACGGGGTGGACACCACCGGCCACATCCTGCGCGCCTCCCCCGCCACCAAGGTCGTGATCGTGACGACGTACGAGAGCGACACCGACATTCTGCGGGCCGTGGAGGCAGGCGCGGCGGGCTATCTGCTCAAGGGCAGCTCCCGCGACGACCTGATGCACGCGGTGCGAGCGGCGGCACGCGGCGAAACGGTCCTGACCCCCTCGCTCGCCCCCAAGCTCTTCCGGGCCCGGGTGGTGGAACCGCCGGCGTTGTCGGACCGCGAACGCGAAGTGCTGCAGCTGGTCAGCCTGGGCCTGACCAACGCGGACATCGGCCGCCGCCTCTTCATCAGCGAGGCGACGGTGAAGACGCATCTGCTGCGCACGTTCAAGAAGTTGTCCGTCTCGGATCGCACGGCCGCGGTGATCACGGCCTTGGAGCGCGGCCTGCTGTCGTGAGACGCTCGGTCGCGGATGTGCTCGCTCTCAGGCGATGCCCGGAAGGCTGACGTCCGAGAGCCGTGCGGGCAGATCGCGGCGCCGCTTGACCTTCAACTTGCGGTATATACGCGTCAGATGCTGCTCGACCGTCGACACGGTGACGTACAGCTTCGTTGCTATCTCACGGTTGGTGTGGCCGCGCGCCGCCAGCAATGCCACCCGCGCCTCGGCCTCCGACAGGACCTCGACTTCCTTGGGCGGCTCCGCCTCCCGGCCGCTCTGGGCACCCACCTCGCCGTCGCTCTGGCCGGGCATGAACTGCCGGCACAGTGGTTCTGCGCCGCAGGACTTGGCTACGTGCCAGGCCTTGCGGACGAGCATCCGGGCCCGGTTGATGTCGCCGAGAGCGCGGTAGCTGCTGCCCAACTCTCCAAGGGCCAGGGCAAGTTGAAGCCGGTCCTGCCCCTCTTCCAAGGTCTCCACGGCCTCGCTGAGCCGCTTGAGCCGGTACTTGAAGTTGCCGCTGGTGCGGGCGAGCAGGAGCAGCAGGGAGCCGCGGGGACGGCTGCCCGGTGGCCCCGCCTCGCACTGCTCCTGCTGCTCGACGTACTCGCGGGCGCGTGCGGTGTTGCCGAGAGCCAGCCATGCCTCGGCGGCGTCGAGCCGCCACGGCACGAACTCCACGGCGTCCATGCCCCAGGCCTCCATCAGCTCGCCGCAGGTCAGGAAGTCGCGCAAGGCGGCATGGTGGCGCCCGGTCGCCAGATGGCAACGGCCCCGGGCCTTGAGGTAGTGCAGACCCGAGAGGGTGGCGAACATGGCCTCGGGTACGGGCTGTTCGAGCAGACTCATGGCCTCCTCGTGGTTGCCCATGTGAACCTCGGCCTCGACGAGGATGGCCAGCGGCAGCGCAATGCCCACACCCCAACTCTGCGAGGAGATCCGGGACAGGGCTTGCCGAGCCTGGGCGGCCGCGCCGGGCAGGTCGCCGCGGCGTAGCGCGATCTCGGCCCGTACCGCGCCGAGGGCGGCGTGCCAGGTCGGGGCGTTGCGTGCGGAGCACTCGCCGAGCAGCCGATCACACCAGTCGAGCGCCAGGTCGAGGCGCCCGGCATAGACGACGGCCATCAGGGCGAAGACGAGCGGCTGGAGAGTGCGGTCGCTGAGGTGGTAGCACTGGAGTACCCGGGTGGCTTCGGAGACGGCGGCTTCCGTCTGCCCTCCGCGCAGGGCGGTCCTGACGGCGTCGGCGGCCTGGACGTAGGCGCTGTCGGGCTTGTCGTACGGTACGGCCGCGAGCGCTGCGGGCTGCGTCCCCGGCGTGTCTGACAACGCTGTCCTGGGCGGCTCCACGGCCTCGAACAGGGCGCTGAGCGGCGGGCTGACCATCGTGAGCCAGCTCTGGGCGGCGGCGAGGGTGCTCGGGTCGTACGGGTGGGGGCCGGCGGTCCGCAGCTGACGTAGCGTCTCGCCCGCTCCCTGGGCCTGCCCCATCCACACCAGCGCCGAGACAGCCTGGACGAGATCGCGGTCGCAGAGCTGGCCGGCGGCGAGCTCGCGGGACAGCTGCCGCAGATGACTCTCCGCCGCGGCCGGGCTGCTGCGCCACACGATGCGCACCAGCCGGGACTTGAGGGCGGCGCGCCGGGGCCCCTTGGGGCAGGAGGCGACGGCCAGTTCACCGCATCGCAGGGCGAGTTCGTGTTCGTCCTCGACGAGGGCGTACTCGGTCGCCTCCTGGAGAACGGGGATCGCCCAGTCCTCGACGTTCTTGCGGGCGGCAAGGAGGTGACGGGCCACGTCCAGCGCGGCAGCCCCCTCTTGGTGCAGCAGCTTCGCGGCCCGCAGGTGCAGGGCGGACAGCGCAGCGGGCGGGGCGGCCTCCAGGACGGCGGTGCGGGCCGCGGGGGTACGGAAGGCACCTTTGTGCAGAACCGCGCACCGGCCAAGGTCCTGGAGGGCCTGTTGGATGGCTTTGACATGCAGGTCGACGATACGGCTGAGCTGGTCGGCGGAGCACGCGTCGCCGAGTACGGCAACGCCCCGGGCGACGGTCAGCATCTCGGGGTCGCCGCGGTGCAGGCAGTCGAGCACCGCCTGTTCGAAGGTCTCGGCGGGGGCGAGCCGTTGGAACGACTCACTGTCCCGGAGAGCCGTGAGACTGTCCTCCAGCAGCGCCCGGAGCAGCAGCGGGTTGCCGCCGGTGGTCTCCTGGCACTCGACGGACAGCCGATGCGCCGTCGACGCCGAGACGTGGTCGCCGAGGACGCTCGCAGTGCCGCTCTCGGTGAGCAGGGGAAGCCGGATCGTGGTGCAGTTGGGCTGGCGCAGCAGTTCGGCGTGGAAGGCGAGCTGCGCAGGCCGCAGCCGGACGGCTTCGGTGAGCACGATCAGCACGCGTGCCTGCCGCACCCGGCGGGCGAGGCACAGCAGGAAGTGGAGGGATAGTTCGTCGCCATGGTGGACGTCGTCGACGGCGATGACGATGGTCCTGTTGCGGGCGATCCGCAGCAGCGCGGCGCAGACGTGGGGCATGACGCGCTTGCCTGCTTCGACCGCACTTTCGGCGTCGGTTGTCTCGGCCGAGACGCGGTCCAGCAGTTCGGAGGCGTAGGCGTTGACCTCGGGCGAAATGAGCGCGGCACTGTCGAGGATCCTGCGCAGAATGCCGAAGGGAAGATAGCGCTCCGCTCGGGAGCCGGCGGCTTCGAGGACCAGCGCACCGGCGGAGATGGCCTCATCGGTGAAACTTTCCAGCAGGCTCGTTTTCCCGCTGGCGACGGCCCCGTTGATGACGGCGACACGTCCCCGGCCACGCAGTGCGCTGCCGAACAGTTCATTCAGCGTGTCCAGCTGCTTCTCGCGCTCGATCAGCCTTGCCGCCACAGACTTCCCTTCCCCCACACTGCACAACTTCCGGAGACTTCACGACGGGCCGGCCGACACTCGAGGAAGGCGCCGTCGCACCGTGTGTCCTGCGTGTGCACCGTGTGCACCGCCCGGCCGCCATCGCGGCCTGCCCCGTGTGATCGTCCGTCGGGCAGCCGTTGGTCATTCGGCTTCCCGGCCTCCGCCTGTGGCGGAGGCTGGCACGGGGCGTACCGGGGTTTCCCGGCTCCTCCACAGCGCTCTGCTCAGTCCTTGCGAGCCGCTGCGGCGAGTACTTCGGAGACGATCTTCATGATGCGCTCCTGATGATTCGCCAAGAAAAAGTGGCCACCAGGGAAACAATGAATGTCGAACCCACCGGTGGTGTGCCCTTCCCAGGCATCCGCTTCTTCCCGGCTGGTTCTCGGGTCGGCATCACCGGTCAGCACCGTGACAGGGGTCCGCACGATGTCTTCCTGCGCCGCGCGGTAGTTCTCGATCGCGGTGTAGTCGCTGCGAATGGCAGGCAGCACCATACGAAGAATTTCCTCGTCGCCGAGAATCCTCGAATCAGTGCCACTGAGTTCACGCATTTCCGCCACGATGCCGTCGTCGTCACGCAGATGCACCGTCTCACGGCGGAAGCTCGAGGGCGAGCGCCGCCCGGAGGCGAAGATCCGCACCGGCGTGATGCCGTGGTCGCGCTCCAGCCTGCGGGTCACCTCGAAGGCCAGAATCGCACCCATACTGTGGCCGAAGAATGCCAGTGGCCGATCCAGCCACGGCACGAGTTCTCTGGTCAGCGTATCGGCGTAGACGCCGATGTCGGTGATCCCGGGCTCCTCTCTGCGGTCCTGTCTGCCGGGGTACTGCACCGACAGAACGTCCACTGCCGGAGCCAGCGACTGGGACATGGGGAAATAGAAGGGGGCCGAGCCGCCGGCGTGCGGGAGACAGACCAGCCGGATCGGACTTTCGCCCGAAGGGTGGTAGCGGCGAACCCAGCGGCCAGTGTTCTGCTTCTCAATCACGGACTGAAACTCCCTGTTCGAGTCCCAGATACAGGCGCAGGCGTTCGACGGCGCGAACACATTGGTACATACGTTTCACGAGGCCATGTCTAGCAGAGCAGCCAAAGTCGGGAGTACCCCTACTCGACACCCCTACGCTGGCCGGAACACCCCTGCCCGCGCCCCTGAACTGGCGTGATAGCCCGTCACATAGGGCACCGCCCGGGCCCGGCGCGGAGCGGCCGGGGCACAGTTCCGCCGACCTCTGCCGGTTGCTCCGGATCGGTTCCCGACATCAGCGACTTCTGGCTGGATGGCTTGAAGTGGTTCGTCTCCCACTCCCCGCGAGGCGCCGCCTTTTTGCGTTTGCTTTACGGATGCGGCCTCCAGCGGCAGGCGATCGCACCCGCGATGTGACCCAGCCCACACAAGAGCCATGCCGACTGGTCGGTATGCTTCCGGTAACTCAGCAACTGGAGGCTCGATGTCTGCGATCAATCGCCAGATCCGCCTGGCAGCCCGCCCCGTGGGTGAGGTCACAGCAGATGACTGGGAGCACGCGTCAGCGCCTGTCGCCGAACCGGGAGACGGCTGTTTCGCCGGGCGGACGCGCTTCATCTCACTCGATCCCGCAATGCGTGGATGGCTCGACGACCGCCCCTCCTACCTGCCACCCGTGGGCATCGGCGAGGTCATGCGCGCGGGATCGGTGATCGAGGTGACGACCTCCAACCATCCCGCGTTTCAGCCCGGCGACCATGTCGTCGGCACGTTCGGCGTCCAGGAGCACGTCGTCTCCGACGGCAAGGGCGCCGTGAAGGTCGACCCGTCACTCGCCCCGCTCCCGACCTTCCTGGGCGCACTGGGCATGCCGGGCATGACCGCCTACTTCGGACTGCTCGACGTCGGCGCCCTCAAAGAGGGTGACACCGTCGTGGTCTCCGGCGCCGCCGGTGCGGTCGGTACCTTGGTGGGCCAGATCGCCAAGGTGAAGGGCTGCCGCGTGGTGGGCATCGCCGGCGGCCCGGAGAAGTGCGCCCTGCTGACCGACGAACTCGGCTTCGACGCGGCGATCGACTACCGCTCCGGCGATCTGAAGGGCGCGCTGCGTGACCAGACGCCCGACGGCATCGATGTCTACTTCGACAATGTCGGAGGAGAGATTCTCGACCTGGCCCTCACCCGGCTCGCGATGCACGCACGCGTCGTGGTCTGCGGTGCGATCAGCCAGTACAACAACGCGACACCGGTCCAGGGCCCGTCCAACTACCTGTCGCTGCTCGTACGGCGGGCACGGATGGAGGGCTTCGTGGTCTTCGACTACGCCAAGCGCTTCACGCAGGCCACGCAGGACATCGCCGGCTGGATCGGCGACGGCCGGATCAAGGTCAAGGAGCATGTGGTGAAGGGCACGGTGGACGACTTCCCCGCGACACTGCAGATGCTCTTCCGCGGTGAGAACGTCGGCAAGCTCGTTCTGGAGCTGGCGTGAGCACCGTACCGCCGCCGCTTCAGGGCAAGGTCGCGATCGTCACCGGTGGCGCGAGTGGCCTGGGGCGTGCCACCGCGCTGGCGCTGGCACAGGCCGGTGCCGAGGTCGTCGTCGCGGACCTCGACGCGGCGGGAGGCCGGGAAGTGGCCGAGCTCGTCGGCGGCAGCTTCCACGCCTGCGACGTCTCCGACCTGGAGGCCAACCGGGCGCTGGTGGACCGCGTGGTGGAGCACTGCGGCGGTGTCGACATCGCCTTCCTCAACGCGGGCGTGACGACGGGCTGCGGTGTCGGCGACGACTTCGACGTGGCGCGCTACCGCCGGGCGATGGGCGCCAACCTCGACGGAGTGGTCTTCGGCGTGCACGCGGTCCTGCCCGCTCTGCGGGCCCGCGGCGGCGGGGTGATCGTGGCGACCTCCTCACTGGCCGGCCTGGCTGCGGCTCCCCTCGACCCGGTCTACGCGGCCAACAAGCACGCGGTGGTGGGACTCGCACGCTCGCTGGGGCCGGCTCTCGCGGGGGAGGGAATCCGCGTGAACGCGATCTGTCCGGGGTTCGCCGAGTCGCGGATCATCGACCCGCTGCGCGACATGCTCTCCGACGAGGGGGTGCCCGTGATCCCGGCGGAGGTGGTGGCGGACGCGGTGGTGCGGATCGTCACCGGCGACGGCGCCGGAGAGTGCTGGTTCGTGCAGGCAGGCCGCGAGCCGGAGCCCTTCCGGTTCCGGAACGTACCCCGGGCGCTACCGGCTCCGGCGATCTGAAGAGTGTGCCGACGCACGCCCGGCCGGATGGGCGAGGGACTCCATCACGGCCGGTGCGCGCGAGCGCGATCGGCACCGGCCCGCGTCGCCTGCCGCACGAGACCGGCTCCCTGCAGCGGCGCGACGGCTCGGTGGGCGCCCGGCCGGCTGCTGGGCAGTGCTCAATCGATGACGGCGTTGGTCACGGTCGCGTCCGCCGGCGCCCGTACCGCGTTCAGCACGACGGCCGCCACCGACTCCGGCCGCAGGAAGTGGTCCGGGCAGTACTCGTGGCCCGCTCGTTCGGCTGCCTTGCGTTGCAGCTCGGTGTCGGTCGGGCCCGGGTGGATCGAGGTCACCCGGACTCCGTTGGCCTTCTCTTCGGCCTGCAGGGCGTCCGCGAACGCTCGCAACGCGTACTTGCTGGCGGTGTAGGGACCGCGGTTCGACTTGATCCGGAGTCCGGATCCCGCATTGATCAGGACCACATGTCCTCGGCGCCGGCGAAGTGACGGCAGGAGCAGCCGGGTGAGTTCGGCGGCCGAGAAGAGGTTGACCGCGAAGATTCGCTGCCACACGTCCAGTGAGGCATCGGCGATCGCGCCGGGCTCGGCGACGGCGGCATTGTGTACGAGCACGTCGAGGCGATCGATGTCGGCGGTGGCCCGGGCGAGTCCGCCGGGGTGTGCCAGATCGGCCACCCATGGACGGGCCCTGCCCGGCAGGTTGTGGGCGAGCCTCTCGAGTGACCGGACGTCGCGGCCGCCGAGGAGCACATCGTGTGTGGGCGCGAGTGCGCGGGCGATGGCTTCCCCGATGCCCCGGGAAGCTCCTGTCACGAGTGCGCGTGGTCGTGTGGTTGTCATGACGCAGTACCTCGCAGAACGGGCCGGAACGTGACCGGCAGGCTGGTCAGTCCTCGCATGAACCGGCTGTGTCCCCAGGTCAGTTCGGAGGGATCGACAGCGAGCGCCAGCTCGTCGCAGCGCTCCAGGAGGGCGCGCAGCGCGATCATGCCTTCCGCCTTGCCGAGCGGCGCGCCCAGGCAGTGGTGGATCCCGTGCCCGAACGCGAGGTGTCCTCGACTGTCACGGAGGATGTCGAACCGGTCGGGATCGGCGAAGCGATCCGGGTCCCGGTTACCGGCGCCGTAGGACAGCAGTACGGCTTCTCCGCCTCCGGGCACGGTGACCTCTCCGATCTGCATTTCGCAGGTCGTGAACCGCAGTACGGGCGCCATTTTGATGGGGCCGTTGTAGCGCAGGATCTCCTCGATCGCCTGCCCCATGAGATACGGCCGGCTGCGGAGCAGCTCCAACTGCTCGGGGTGTTCCAGCATCGCCAGCACTCCGCTGCCGATGAGATTCGCGGTCGTCTCGAAACCGGCCACCAGGAGGAGGAAGGACATGCTGATCACCTCGTCCTCCTCGTGATCGGTCTCGAGCAGCCGTCCCAGCAGGTCGTCGGAACCGTCGCGGGAATCCTTCTTCGCCTTCAGCAGCCCGGTGAGGTAATCGCGCATCTCGGCGGCGGCCTCCGGCATACGGCGCTGGTCGCCCTCGCTCATCTCCACGTAGACGCCGGCCAGCCGCGCAAAGGTGTCGCGCCCCTCGGCAGGCACGCCCAGTACCTCCGAAATCACCGTGAGCGGCAGACGCTTGGCGAAGTCGGTGATCACATCGAAGCGCCCCAGCGGAAGCAATGGGGAAATGAGTTCGTGGGTGATCTCCTGGATGCGTGGACACAGCGCATCGATGCGGCCCGGTGTGAACTCACCCGCCACCAGCGCACGAAGTCTGGTGTGGTCCGGGGGGTCGCAGCGGAGCATGTTGCGCGTGACGGTGTAGGTTTCGCCGGCGAATACCCATGGAACGGACTGCACGGTTCTGTTGCAGCGCCGAGGATCACTGCTCAACCGTGGATCTCTGCTCAGGGTTCGGATGTCCTCATGGCGCGTGACGAGCCATACGGGAGCGCCTGCGAACACCACGCGTCGTACGGGGCCTTCGGCCCGCAGCTGCGCCAGCAGCCCGTACGGTGCTTCGACGTAGCGTTTCTGTGCCATGAGATCGGTGACACCGCCGGCAGCCGTCTCGTCGGGCGGCCTGCGGCAAGAGGCGTCGTTGTCGGCCTGTTCGGCAGTCACGGGTCCTCCCTGTACCGCGGAGTCGCTTGTGTCCTTTGGACTCGTGCATGAGCAGGCAGCGCCAGGCGCACCGGCAACGCGTCGCAATGGGGGTTCGACGGGTCGGCCGTACACGGAGTCCACGCGCCCCATGAGTGGTAGATGCTGCGGTTCCGACGCTCCAGGTAGCAAATGAGATTGACCGGCCACCCGGTGTTGACGAAGACGTATTTGTCCATCCGCGTCGGGTGTTCGCTCAGCGGCGACCCGCTGCCGCCCGGTGAGTCGATGTTGTGCCAGTCGGGGTGAAGGTGAATCGACCCGAGAATGTCAAGCCCATCCAGCTCGGCGTCCCGCATGATACGGAGCAGGTCGATGGAATCGCACCAGTATCCGCGATGGGGGTTCTCGTAGGCCGCTCCGAAGCAGGGAATGATGGATTCCGAGAACTCTCCCAGGGCCGCACTGTCGGTGGCCCGGACGTTGCGACCGAATTCGACACGCTCGACGCGTGCGCTGTCGCCACGCATGCAGCCGACCAGCACGCCGAAGCACGCGTAGGGGAAGCCGGGCCTGATCTCTTCGTAGATGCGAAGCGCGGCGTCGAGGAAGGCGGAGCAAGCGGCGCTTTCCAGGAAGACGTGCACGTTGTCCGCGCGTTCATCGGGGCCGCTGCCGTTCATCACCATGAGCACTCCGGTCGTACGACAGGAACAGAGGTGAACCCGCGCAGCCGCCCGAAGCGCTGAACCGGTGGCCGGGCAGGCGCGAGATCCGGAAGGCGCTGCCGCAGCCGCCGCAGCACCATCGACATCTCCAGGTACACCAGTTCGGCGCCAAGACAGTAGTGAGCGCCTCCGCCGAAGCTCAGGTGACGTGCGCCGTCGCGCCCCGGCCGGAATTCGTCCGGCCGGGAGAACACGCCGGGATCCCGGTTGGCGGCACCCAGCACCGGCCAGACCTGCGACCCCGCGGGTATCGACACACCGCTGAGGACCACCGTCTTCGTGGGGATCCGGGGGGCGGGGGTGAACTGTACGGGCGCGTCGTAGCGGAGCACCTCGTCGACGAACATCCGGGCGCCGGCAGGGCCGTCCAGGAAGACCGCCCTCTCGGGGTGGCGCATCATCAGGACGATCCCCGTCTCGATCCCCGCAGCGATCTGCGGGTACCCGGCGACCATGAGTCCCGTGACAATGCTGACCAGTTCGTCATGGGGCAGGGCCTCAGGACAGTCGGTGTGGGCACGGACGAGTTCGGACATCAGATCATCGCCGGGCGCACGGCGCCGGCGGACCACTTCCGCCTGGAGGTAGTCGGTGAGCTGCCGCATCGCCGCGGCGCCACCGCTGTCCTGTCCGGGGAGCGGCCCGGAGGTGGGAAAGATGTCCGCGACGAGCGCCGACACGACGTCCCGATCCCCCTGCGGCAGTCCCAGCAAATGCATGATCGTGTCGCGCGGGATGGTCTCGGCGAGTGCGGTCATGTCGGCGACGCCGTTGCGGAGGGTCTCCACCACTGGCTCGATCAGCTGGTCGCAGAGCCTGCTGAACCACGGCTGCCGGCACCTCACATGCTCGACGAATCGCCGGGCCACCGCGGTACGCATCCTGGTGTGCCGGGGTGGGTTCTGTGAGCTCATGACACGCGCCAGAACGGGCGCCGGATGATGCCGTGTCCCACCGGAAGCCCTGCGAGCGCCCGGCGCGAGAAAACACTCGCGTTCGGTCAGGACACGCTGACAGTCCGTGTAGCGGGTCAGCAGGTACGAGCCGGTCCGGCACCTGTACACGGGTGCGGTCTCACGCAACCGCTCATAGACGGGATACGGGTCCCTTGAGTGAACATCCACAAGGGCGTCGGTGGAGCCGATGGTTCCCATGGCGTCACCCCTCGCCGTGACGGTGGTGGCGGGCCGGCCAGCCCCGTGTCCGTGGGACGGAGGCCCTCTTCCGGGGTGCAGCGGAGATCTCTTTTCAGCGCACCACCATTGACCACTCCAATCGGGTGACGTGCTACTCGGACCCCAGCCGGATTACTCCGAACGGGTGAGTCGCGCGGTGTGCAACCCCTGGGTTGCACCTGAGGGGTGCCGAACAAGCCGCACTTCGTGATTGCTGCCGGGAGGGAAACTCCGATTGCCGGCGCGGCGCCCGGTGATGAGATGCTGCGCTGCGCCGCCCCGCACGAAGTGAGGAACCCCAGCCGCGCGGGGGCGCTCGACACACGCCCGTCCCCGAGAAGAGAGATGGCCCATGTCCCGGCGCGTACCCGACCTCGATGAACTCGACCGCAAGATCGTCGCGATGCTCGTGGCCGACGCGCGGGCCGGCCTGCGGGAGATCGGGAAGGCGATCGGCCTCTCGGCGCCCGCCGTGAAGCGCCGGGTGGACAGGCTGCGGGAGCAGGAAACAAAGGAGATCCGCGAGTAGCCCCCGAAGTCCATCTTCTTCCGGCGCGCTCCCGGCCGCCCCGGACCGGCCGGCTCCTGCTCCGTCACGCAGGCGCGGCGGTGTGTGCCTTGGCGATGAGCATGTCGAGGAGCGAGAGCAGGGCGTTCCGGACGTCCTCACGGGAGCGGGCGTCGAGCATGAGGATGGGCGTGTTCGGGTCGCGCAGATGCAGCGCCGCCCTGATCTCCTCGGCCGTGTACGGCTGCTCGCCGTTGAAGCAGTTCGCGCCGACCACGAACGGAAGCCCGCGGTTCTCGAAGAAGTCGACGGCCGCGAAGCTGCGGTCCAGGCGTCGGGTGTCGACCAGCACGATCGCGCCGAGGGCCCCGTTCAGGAGGTCGTCCCACATGAACCAGAAGCGCTCCTGGCCCGGTGTACCGAACAGGTAGAGAACGACTCCGGCGTCGGTGAGGGTGATACGCCCGAAGTCCATCGCGACGGTGGTCACCGTCTTGGACTCGATGCCGTCGAGGTCGTCGACGCCGACACCCGCGGCCGTCAGCCGTTCCTCCGTACGCAGCGGCTCGATCTCGGAGACCGCCTCGACCAGCGTCGTCTTGCCGACGCCGAATCCCCCGGCGATCAGGATCTTGACGGGGGCCGCTTCCTGGGCAGGGGAGTCATATCCGGGCAAGGCTGTCCCTGATTCTCATGAGCAGGTGGACATTGGTGGTCTCGGCCTCCGCCAGGGGCGGCCGGTGGTGGATCAGCCCGCGGTCCGCGAGTTCGCCGAGAAGGACCGTCATCGGAGTGAGGCGCATGTGCATCCGGGCCGCGATCTCGGCGACCGCCCGCCCGTCCGGCGCCGGGCACATGGCGAGGATGGCCTGCCACTCGGTGGGCAGACCACCGTGGCTGTCCGCGGCGACCGCCGCCGTGATCGTGGTGTCCATGGTCAGGACAGCGTGCGGGGCGGCTGTACGGCCATCGGTCAGTGCGTACAGCCGCGTCCGGCGACGGCCTCGGCGCTGCGGATCGTCCGGCATTACGACGTGGGCGCCTGGGTGCGCTCAGGGGTGCCCAGCCACTCACCGAGCGCCTGCGCGGTCCGCACCGCCTCGCCGCCCAGCTCCCCGAGCCGTGCCTTGCGCGAGGTCACGACGATCAGCGTGCTGCCCTCCCCGCATCCGACGATGCAGAGATACCTGTCGTCCATCTCGACCAGCTGGCGGATCACCCGGCCACCGCCGACCTCCCGGGATATCGCCTTCATCGTGGCCGCGATTCCGGAGGACGCCGCGGCGATGCGCTCCGCCTGGGGCCGTTCCAGCAGGTAGGCGCTGAGCTTGATCCCGTCGTTGGACAGGAGCACGGCTCCTTGGATGCCGGCGATCCTGCTCAGGTTGTTGTCCAGGATGCTGAAGATCATGTCGTTCGGTGCCGTCGTCATGGCTGGTCCTGTCGGAGCTCTTGTTCCACTGTCTGGGTTCCGTGTTCGTAGTCCGCCCATGCGTCGGCCACCTCTTCAGGTGTCGCCTCGCTCTGACCGGCCACTGGTTCCGGTGCGCGTGGCGCGCGGAGTTGCTCGGCGATGTGGGTCTGCGGGACGCGCTCGGGCAGGGGCGGCCGGGAGTCGCCGTCCGGTGCCACGGGCCGGATCGGGAGCGCGCTCGCCTGCGACCGCTCATGTGTCCGACGGCTCGGCAGCCCGGACCGCGAATGCAGGACCAGCTCGGGCTTGCGTTCTTCGTTGCGCAGCGGTGCGGGGACGGGCGGCGCCGACTCGTGCGGCTGTTCGTGCTCGGTCGGCACGAGCAGTTCCTTGGGGATGATCACTACCGCCGACGTCCCGCCGTACACCGACCTGCGCAGCATGACCCTGGCCCGGAGCTGCTCGGCGAGGTGGCCGACCACGAAGAGACCCAGCCGGTGCGCGTTCTCCGCCAGTACGGCGTACGGCGGGGCCGAGTGCAGCCGTCCGTTCATCTCCTCGTAGCTCGCCGGGGTCACGCGCGGACCACGGTCCTCGATCTCGAGCGACAGCCCGTCCGCCACCAGCTCGGCCCGGATGACGACCTTCGACCTCGGCGGGGAGAACCGGGTGGCGTTGTCCAGCAGCTCTGCCAGGAGATGGCTGATCTGGCTGATCACGCGCGGTGCCACACTGATCTCGTCCAGGGCCTGCCGCTCGATCCGCCGGAAGTCCTCGACTTCCGCGGCAGCCTCGCGCAGCAGGTCGGCGACGCGCATGGGCTCGGTGTGCGGGTCAGGGATCTCACCGCCCGCCAGGATGAGCAGGTTCTCGACCTGCCGCCGCATGCCCACCGTCAGCTGGTCGGATCGCATCAACTGGGTGAGGAGCGCCGTGTCGTGGCCGAAGGAGTCCTGGAGGTCCTCGGTGAGGCTCAACTGGCGGCTGACCAGGTTCCCGGTACGTGAGGCGATGCCCGCGGCAAACAGACCGAAACCATGACGTTCGTCCGCGAGCTGCCTGTGCCCGTCGACGGACACGGCGACGACCCGGGCGAACGCGTCCCTGATCCGTCCCACCTCGTCCTGAGCACCGGTCGTCCTGGGCAGTGTGTCGGCATCGACGGGCTCACCACGCTGCAGCCGGGCCACGACATCCGGCAGCGTCTCCTCGGCGATGGTCATCGTGCGCTCGTACAGACCGCGCAGGCGGCGGAACACGGTGCGCGTGGTGAACACGACGACACCTGCGACGACCAGCAGTGCCCCGCCGCTTCCCGCGACCAGCCAGGCGACCTCCGCCTCGAGCTCTGCCGCCTTGGCGTCGGCCCGTGCGAGCAGCGCGCGCGCCCGGTCGGCGTTGAGCGTGCCCCACTGCGCCGCCCACTTCTCATGCGCGACCCGCCAGCCGTTGACCTCCCTGGGGAGCTTCACACGCGTGCCGATGTCCCCGTGCTCGGACACGACCGCGCGCTCGATGCGGCTCTTGGTCTGCCACTCCTCCGAGCCGTTGATCTGCGCGTAGAGCTCGCCATCCGCATCGGACAGATACGGCACGATCCATATGTCGTACAGGTAGCGCTGGGCTCCGACGGCGTTGACGAAGTCGGTGAACCGGGAGCTGGTCAGCTCCCTGGACGGTCCGGCCTGCGCGAGGATCGTGTCCTCCTGCGCCAGGATCTCCGACGCCGAGAACATGGCGACGACCACGCGGCTCTCCTGGGCGAGCGCGCCGTCCTCGAGGTGGCTGAACTCGTCCTGGTAGAAGCGGATCATCTGGCTGATCATGCCGGTGTAGAAGGCGATCGTACTGTCGGCGCTGCCACTGCGGGCGTCCGCGCGCTCCCGGTAGGTCCCCAGGTCGTCGAGGCCCTCCGTCACCTCCAGGAGGCGACGGTCCGCCTGCTCCGATCCAGCCGTGGCGGTCGCGGACGAGCGGCGGAATTCGGCCGCGGCGAGGTCCGTTGCCGTGCGCCGGTGCCGCAGGTCCTTCTCGGACACGGAAGAGCGCGCCCACCGTGCGGCCGTCGCCGACCGCTCGGCCTGCATCTCGGTCATGAGCTTGTACAGGGGGACGCCGATCCGTTCACCGGTCGCCACATCGCGACGCAAGTGCTCCGACTGTTCAAGCAACCGGTCCGCCGTCACGACAACTTGGACACCCATCGCCACGGTGGGGACCACCGCCAGCCAAATGAGCAAGGTACGCAGGCGCACGGTACGCCGTCGACGAATTCCCGATGGGTCTCGGGGGCCTTCGGGTTCTATGGGAGACATCAGTCCTCGAGGGCGGGGAGAGCGGGGACAGGCCGACAGCACGGCCCGGCGCAAGCCCGGGACGGGAGGGGAACGGCTGGTCCTGCTTCGGTGGAACGTGAGGGATGCAGATCATAACCAGCCACGCCGAGAAAATGAGAGGTTGCCGGAGTGATCCATGCGTGGTATGGGCGTCCGATAGTGCCGAAAACCGGGGGTTTGTACAGGAGTTCAGTTGATACCGCCTCGAAACGGCCCGGCGCCTGTGTCCGAGCCGCAGCATCTACGGGCCACCGCACAGGGCTCGTTGAACGTGGAGTTGATGGTGCCCGTCAGGCCGAGCCGTCCAGTGACGGCGGCGAGTGCGGACAGGACGGTGAAGGTTTCGGGCCGCCCCGCACCACCCCATGCCATCACATCCAAGTCGTGGATCCGGCCGCCGTGTTCGCGACGTCGCAGTCCCCCCGCGAGGCACAGAACGTGGTGGCGCTCAGCAAGACCGGCGCGACGTGGCACGATCTGTCAGGTGACCAGCAGACCCACCACGGCGCAGCGGCTGGGCGACCTCGCGCGGCTGCGGCGCGTCCGCGACCGGATCGACCGGGAGTACGCGCAGCCGCTGGACGTCGAGGCGCTCGCCCGCGGCGCGAACATGTCGGCCGGCCACCTCGGCCGCCAGTTCCGGCTCGCCTACGGTGAGTCGCCGTACGGCTACCTGATGACGCGGCGCATCGAGCGCGCGATGGCGCTGCTGCGCCGCGGCGACCTCAGCGTCACCGAGGTCTGCTTCGCGGTCGGCTGCTCGTCGCTGGGCACCTTCAGCACCCGCTTCACCGAGCTGGTCGGCATGCCGCCCAGCGTCTATCGGCGCCAGGCGGCGGACGCGACGGCGGGGATCCCGTCCTGCGTGGCGAAAGTGGTGACCCGACCGATCAGGAATCGAGAAGCACCGCATCCCGAGCCGTAGCTAGCGTGATCGCCATGGACATCACCATCCACGCGAGCTTCCTCCCGCACGACGCCCCGGACGCATCTCTGGCCTTCTACCCGTAGGCCGGCGAGCCCGAGGCCGGCCAGGAGCCGACCCGAGCAGCCGTACGGCGTGGCGACTGCGCTTCCGCGATCCCGCGGGCGACCTGATCCACATCCGAGAGCTGCGCTGAGCCGTCCGGCGATCGCGCTGAAGGCCACGCCGACGAAGGACAACCAGACGTTACGCTCGAAGCTCGTCGGATCGAGCCGGGCGACGCCGACGGAGCCGACTGAGGCCGCGAAGGCGGCCCCGCCCAACAGATGGAGACACGATGAGCAAGGCCACGAGGACGGACACCCCGTCGCCTGCGCTGCACGCTGCCGACAGCCACGATCTGATCCGCGTGCACGGCGCGCGCGAGAACAATCTCAAGGACGTCAGCGTCGAGATCCCCAAGCGACGGCTGACGGTGTTCACCGGCGTGTCCGGCTCGGGCAAAAGCTCGCTGGTCTTCGACACGATCGCCGCGGAGTCGCAGCGGCTGATCAACGAGACCTACAGCGCCTTCGTACAGGGCTTCATGCCGACGCTGGCCCGGCCCGAGGTCGACGTGCTCGACGGCCTCACGACCGCGATCAGCGTCGACCAGCAGCGGATGGGCGGCGACCCCCGCTCCACGGTCGGCACCGCCACCGACGCCAACGCGATGCTGCGCATCCTGTTCAGCCGGCTCGGCGACCCGCACATCGGCCCGCCCAGCGCGTACTCCTTCAACACGGCCACGGTCAGGGCGAGCGGTGCGATCACGGTGGAGCGCGGTGCCAGGACCAAGGCCGAGAAGGCGACCTTCACCCGCACCGGCGGCATGTGCACGCGCTGCGAAGGCCGGGGCAAGGTCTCCGACATCGACCTCACCCAGCTCTACGACGACTCCAAGTCGATCGCCGAGGGCGCTTTCACCATCCCCGGCTGGAAGTCGGACAACGTGTGGACCGTGGGGATCTACGCCGAGTCGGGCTTCCTCGACCCGAACAAGCCGATCCGCAGGTTCACCAAGAAGGAGATGCACGACTTCCTCTACCGTGAGCCGACCAAGGTGAAGGTCAACGGCGTCAACCTCACCTACGAGGGGCTGATCCCGAAGATCCAGAAGTCTTTCCTGTCCAAGGACAAGGAGGCGATGCAGCCGCACATCCGGGCGTTCGTGGAGAGGGCGGTCACCTTCACCAGCTGCCCCGAGTGCGACGGCACCCGGCTCAGCGAGGGGGCCCGGTCGTCGAAGATCAAGGGGATCAGCATCGCCGACGCGTGCGCGATGGAGATCCGGGACCTGGCCGAGTGGGTCCGCGGGCTCAAGGACACCTCGGTGACGCCGCTGCTCACCGCGCTGCAGGGCACCCTCGACTCGTTCACGGAGATCGGCCTCGGCTACCTCTCGCTCGACCGGCCGGCGGGCACGCTCTCCGGCGGTGAGGCACAGCGCGTCAAGATGATCCGCCACCTCGGCTCCTCGCTCACCGACGTCACCTACGTCTTCGACGAGCCCACCATCGGCCTGCACCCGCACGACATCCAGCGGATGAACAACCTGCTGCTGCGCCTGCGGGACAAGGGCAACACGGTGCTCGTCGTGGAGCACAAGCCGGAGGCGATCGCGATCGCCGACCATGTCGTGGACCTCGGCCCGGGCGCCGGTACGGAGGGCGGCACCGTCTGCTTCGAGGGCACCGTCGAGGGGCTGCGGGCGAGCGACACCGTCACCGGCCGCCATCTCGACGACCGGGCCACCCTCAAGGAGACGGTGCGCACGCCCGCCGGCTCGCTGGAGATCCGCGGCGCGACGGCGAACAACCTGCATGGCGTCGACGTCGACATCCCGCTCGGCGTGCTCTGCGTGGTCACCGGCGTCGCCGGCTCCGGCAAGAGCTCGCTCGTGCACGGGTCCGTCCCCGCCGAAGAGGGTGTGGTCTCGGTCGACCAGAGCGCGATCCGCGGCTCCAGGCGGAGCAATCCGGCCACGTACACCGGACTGCTCGACCCGATCCGCAAGGCGTTCGCCAAGGCCAACGGCGTGAAGCCGGCACTGTTCAGCGCAAACTCCGAGGGCGCCTGCCCGACGTGCAACGGCGCCGGCGTGATCTACACCGACCTGGCGATGATGGCCGGCGTCGCCACGACCTGCGAGGACTGCGAGGGGAAGCGGTTCCAGCCCTCGGTGCTGGAGTACCACCTCGGCGGCCGCGACATCAGCGAGGTGCTCGCGATGTCGGTGACCGAGGCCGAGGAGTTCTTCGGCACCGGCGATGCGCACACACCGGCCGCACACAAGATCCTCGGCCGGCTCACCGACGTCGGACTCGGCTACCTCAGCCTCGGCCAGCCGCTCACCACACTGTCCGGCGGCGAACGGCAGCGGCTCAAGCTGGCCACCCACATGGCCGACAAGGGCGGGGTCTACGTCCTCGACGAGCCGACCACCGGACTCCACCTCGCCGATGTCGAGCAACTGCTCGGCCTGCTCGACCGGCTCGTCGACTCCGGCAAGACGGTCATCGTCATCGAGCACCACCAGGCGGTCATGGCGCACGCCGACTGGATCATCGACCTCGGCCCCGGCGCCGGCCACGACGGCGGCCGGATCGTCTTCGAGGGCACACCCGCCGACCTCGTCGCCGCCCGCTCCACCCTCACCGCCGAGCACCTCGCGGACTACGTCGGCGTCTGACCGAGGCCTTCGTGGACACCCGTGGGACGAGTCGTCTCATCTGTTGCGACTCGTCCTCGGGGGCGTGGTTGGAGGTGATCTCGCCGGGTGCGGGCATCGGGACAGGGTGGTTTCGTGGCCGTACGAGGCACGCAGAGGTGCCGGAACGAGGCGTACGGCCATGACAGCAGCGGGAAAGCGCATCGCCCGGGAAAGCAGCTTCTGGCATCGCGGCGCCGAACTGTTCTACGACGACGTCGGTGAGGGCGATCTCGCCGTGTACGCACATGGCGGATTCGTCAGCCAGGCCACCGAGGACCGGATGGACTTGTTCGGGTGGGAGCCGGTTCTGGACGCGGGGCAGCGCTTGGTGCGTTATGACGCCAGGGGGCACGGTCGATCGACCGGCGCCGCCGTGGACACCGATTACACGTACGCCTCCCTCGCGGACGATCTGCTCGCCCTGCTCGATCATCTGGGGGCCGACCGGCCCGTCAACGCCGTCGGCGCGTCGATGGGATGCGCAACCGTGCTGCACGCCGCCGTGCAGGCGCCCGAGCGGTTCTCCCGGCTGGTCCTGCTCATCCCGCCCACGGCCTGGACGACGCGGAAGGCGCATGCCCGAAACAACCGGGAAGCCGCTGACACGATTGAACGAGAGGGAGTGGACGTCTGGCTCGCCGCCCAAAGGCGGCAGCACCGCCCCGCGGTCGTATCTGTCGTATCCGATGTTCCCGAGTTTCCGCCGACGCCCGCCGAGCGGATTCTGCCGTCCGTCCTGCGCGGGCTGGCACTGTCCGACCTGCCCTCCGCCAAAGCCGTCGCCGAACTGTGCCGACCGGTCCTGATCCTGGCCTGGGCCGATGACCCGGGTCACCCCCTGTCCACCGCGGAACGGCTGGCCGGTCTTCTGCCGGACGCCGACCTCCATGTGTCCCGGACCCGTTCAGACATCCGCACCTGGGGGCATCGCATCGCGGTCCATCTGGCCCGACCTCGGCCGTGACCTGCGTCTCTGTACGTCCCGTCCCAGGAAAATCGGTACGCACCGAAGCCTCCCGCGCCTGACAATCAAGGTCCATCAACGGGAGGAACACATGAGCCAGGCATTCCTGACCCTCCATGGGCTGCTGCCGCCGGAGGAGTTGGCGGCGGCGCTGGACGCGGGGCATGTCACCCGTAAGCCGCACCCCGAACTGCCGCTGTCGATCTACACGTACACGAGGACGTGCCAGTACGAGCGGGTGTGGAACCGGGTGACCACGCGCTGCCGCGGTCTGGTCGCCGACGACGCCACCGGCGAGATCGTCGCGCTCCCGCTGCCGAAGTTCTTCAACGTCGGTGAGCACGAGGCCGGTCAGCCGTACGCGCCCGCCCTCCCGGACGAATCGTTCGAGGTGTACGACAAGGTCGACGGCAGCCTGGCGGTGATCTTCCACTATGCGGGCCGGTGGCACGTCGCGTCCAAGGGATCGTTCATCAGCACCCAGGCCACCTGGGCTCAGCGTCTGCTGGACGGCAAGGACACCTCCGCCCTGGTTCCCGGAGTGACCTACCTGGCCGAGATCCTGTACCCGCAGAACCGGATCGTCGTCGACTACGGCGACCGCCGTGATCTCGTGCTCCTCGCCGCCTTCGCCAAGGACGGCACGGAGATACCGCTGGCCGAGGCCGCGTCCTGCTGGACGGGCATCGGCTCGGTCGTCACGGTCTGGCCCCCCATGCCGCTCGCCGAGCTGCTCGCCCTGGCCGAGTCCAACCGGCTGCCGGGCGGCCGGGAAGCCACGGGCACCGACGCGGAGGGCTTCGTGCTGCGCTTCGCCTCGGGCGTACGGGCCAAGGCCAAGCTCTCCGAATACGTACGGCTCCACAAGGTGCTCACCGGCATCACCGAACGGGACATCTGGCGCAGCCACGGGGTCCAGCGCTTCACCGGTCTGCCCGTCAAGCAGGTTGCCCAGGCACTGGGTTGCTCGACGGCGGACATCGAGGCGTCGGGCGGCAAGCCGCTCGACGCGCTGCTGGAGCAAGTGCCCGACGAGTTCGACGCGTGGGTGCGCGGGGTGATCGGGCGGATCGAGGAGGATGTGGCCGCACGCGAGTGTGCGATCGATGAGGCGTACCGGTCGCTGGCCCATCTCGCGGGCGACCGGGGCGCTTTCGCCCGCGCCGCGAAGGCACTGCCCGACGCCGCCGTGCGCCCTGCGATGTTCCTGCGCCTGGACGGGCGCCCGACGGAGTTCGTGACGTACCGTTCCGTCCGGCCGGAGGCGCCCGACCCGTATCTGACCGACGAGGAGAATTGACCGTGCCCGTAGTACATGTCATGACAGGGCTCCCGGCCTCGGGGAAGACGACGGCCGCGCGCAGATTGCAGGCGGAGTCCGAGGGCCGTATGCGCCGGGTGAACCTCGACGACCTGCGGACGATGCTCGACGTCCCGGCGCCCGAGCGTGACCGGTCGTACGCGCACGAGCAGACCGTGCTGGCCGTCCAGGACGCCGCGGTGCGGGCGGCGGTCGACGGCGGGTTCGACGTCGTCGTGGACAACACCCACCTGACACCGCACATCCCCAAGCGCCTGAAGGCCGCGGTGGCCGGCCAGGCGTCCTTCGTCGTACACGACTTCACCGATGTGCAGCTGGAGGAGTGCATACGGCGCGATGCCGGGCGGGACAGGGCTGTCGGCGAGGAGATCATCCGGATCCTGGCCGACAAGCACGCGAAAGCGCGGCGGGGTGGCTGGCAGCTCACCGAGGCATGGCTGAACGACGAGCCGTCGGTGGAGCCGTACACTGCCGACCCGGCGCTGCCCTCGGCGGTCATGTGCGACATCGACGGCACACTCGCGATCAGGGGCGACCGCGGCCCCTACGACTTCACCCGCTGCGACGAGGACGTGCTCAACGTGTCGGTGCGCGGCGCACTGTGCTCCTTCCGGCGTGCCGACGGGGATGTCATCGTCCTGCTCTCCGGCCGCGGCGAGGAGCACCGGGACAGGACGGAGGCATGGCTGCGCCGGTACGAGGTCCCCTACGACGAGCTGTGGATGCGTGCTGCCGGCGACGGCCGCCGTGACGACGTCGTGAAGGCCGAACTGTTCGACCGGCATGTCCGCAACCGCTTCGCGGTACGCGTCTCCCTCGACGACCGCGACCGCGTCGTGGCAGTGTGGCGCCGCATGGGCCTGCCCACCTGGCAGGTCAATTACGGCAACTTCTAGGCCGTGTCCGGGCGTTCTGGACACGCGCGGCCACGGGCTTCCAGCGGCGGAGGGCGGTACGGCCACAGCTGCGCAGCTGCGACGGGCACACCCGGGCACGCTGACCGCCGCTGGTGATGAGGGCGTTCACCGGGGACATCGGATCCGCGCCCATCGACTTCGCCACGAGGACGCCGACCATCAGCGGGAGAAGGGTCGCGGCGAGGGCGGTGCCCGTGGTGGTGACATGCTGCATGCGGGGGCGGCGCTGCGCGGGGGGATTCATGGCTCCCATTCGAGCAACGCGCGCGGCTCGGGAGATCGGACGGCGTACTCAGTTCGTACGTCCTCACGTACTCATACTCCGGCATGAGGCGGTGCACGATGTACTCGCGGCCCTCGTACGAGATCGGTACGGCTGCCGGTGCGAGGGGCCGGGCCGCGCGCTCAGGCGTGCGGCCGGGCCAGGGCCTGACCCACCGGACAGGCCCTACTGCGCCGTCCGCTCCCGCAAGCTCGTCTGCCACGCCGGGGCCGGTTCCTCCGCACCGGCCTCCTCCTGCCGGCGGCCTCCGCGTGCGAAGAAGTCGGCGAGGGGCAGCATCGCCGCCCCGACGGTCACGGCGTCCGGCCCCAGGGTGCCGAGGTCGATGCGCACGCGGGCGGCCGGGTACGACAGCGCGTAGGAGGTGGCGTACGCCCGTACGGAATCCAGGAACCGGGCACCGAGCTGCAGTCCCGCCCAGCCGCCGACGAGGATCCGTTCGGGCTGGAAGAGGTTGATCAGGTCGGCGAAGCCGGCGCCCAGGTACTCGGCGGTCTCCTCCAGGACCGCAAGGGCGGTCGTGTCGGCCTCCGGCACGGCACCGTCGGCGCCGGGGGCCGGGTAGGCGGCGGCGAGCATCGCGGTCAGCGCGGTCTCCTCGTCCGCGCCGGCGGGCGGCTGCCCGCCGGCCTCCGCCCAGCGTTCGAGGAGCGCCTCGGCGCCCGCGTACGCCTCCAGGCAGCCCTGGGCGCCGCAGCGGCAGCGGCGGCCCCGGACCCGTACGGTCAGATGGCCCCATTCGACGGCACGGCCGGGGCGCATGTCGTCGGTGACGACGCAGGCGCCGACGCCCGAGCCGAAGAGCACCACCACGGCGTTGCGTGCACCGCGCCCCGCGCCGAACCACATCTCGGCCTGGCCGAGGGTCTTGGCGCCGTTGTCGATGTAGTACGGCACGGTTTCGGGCACCAGCCCGGACTCGCGCAGCAGGCGCTCCAGCGGTACGGCGTCCCAGCCGATGGTCTGGCCGTGCACCACGGCGCCGTCCTCCGGGGTGCGCGCCACGATGCCCGGCACGCCGATGCCGACGCCGAGCAGCCGCTCGGGCGGGACGCCCGCGGCGTCCAGGACTTCGGCGATGCCGTCGCGCAGATGGCCGACGACAACACCGACGTCGTAGCGGTCGTGCCGGTGCGGGCTGTCGATCGCCAGCGGCCTTTCCGTGCGCGCGAGTTCGGTCAGGGAGAGGTCGAAGAGTTCGATCCTGACCCGGGTCTCGCCGACGTCGACGCCGATCATGCAGCCGCTGCCCGGTCTGATGCGCAGGAGGGTGCGGGGGCGTCCGCCCGCGGAGTCGACGTTGCCGGCCTCCTCCACCAGGCCCTCGGCGAACAGTTCGGCGACCACGTTGCTGATCGATCCCGAGCTCAGCCCGGTGGCCGGACCGAGCGAGAAACGGCTCAGCGGTCCGTCGAAGTACAAGCGCTGCAGAACGGCAGCGCGGTTCTCGCGCCGCAGGTCACGCACAGTGCGGCCGTTGCGCACGGTCACTGGGGCCCCCTCGTCGAAGTCCTGACCGAAACATACCTCTGTCGCGACCCTTGACGCGACCTTCTCTTGAGGTTTAACTCACATCCTAAATTAAGCCACGAGGGGACTTCAGGGGGTGAACGCGGGACGCTACGCCGACCCTCCTCCCTCCACGGCTTTCGCCACTCCCCCGAAAGGGTCCTCTGGAGCCATGCGCAGAATCAGAGCCGCGGCCACCGGCGCCGTCACCCTCTCCCTCGCTCTCACCATGGCTGCCTGTGGTGGCGGCTCCACGACCGACGGATCCGGATCCGGCGAGCAGCCGAAGACCCTCACCTACTGGGCCTCCAACCAGGGCGCCAGCCTGGAGGTGGACAAGCAGGTCCTCCAGCCCGAGCTCGACAAGTTCGAGAAGCAAACGGGCATCAAGGTCAAACTGGAGGTCGTGCCCTGGTCGGACCTGCTCAACCGCATCCTCACCGCGACCACCTCCGGCCAGGGCCCCGACGTCCTCAACATCGGCAACACCTGGAGCGCCTCCCTCCAGGCCAGTGGCGCCCTGCTGCCCTGGGACACGAAGAACTTCGAGAAGATCGGCGGCAGGGACCGCTTCGTCGATTCCGCCCTCGGCTCCACCGGCGCCCCGGGGCAGGACCCGGCCGCAGTCCCGCTCTACTCCATGGGCTACGCGCTCTACTACAACAAGAAGATGTTCAAGGACGCCGGCATAGAGAAGCCGCCGGCCACCTGGGACGAGCTGGTCGCGACCGGCAAGAAGCTGACCAAGGACGGCAAGGCGGCGATCGGCGTCGAGGGCGCCAACCTCGCCAACAACATCCACCAGGTCTTCGTCCTCGGCAAGCAGCACGGCGCCGACTTCTTCACCCCCGACGGCAAGCCCGACTTCACTTCCGAGGGAGCCGTCGCGGCCGTCAAGCAGTACGTCGACCTCATGGCCGAACACAAGATCGTCGCGCAGGGCAACGCCGAGTACGCCCAGAACCAGTCCCTGAGCGACTTCGCCAAGGACAAGACCGCGATGGTCCTCTGGCAGACCGCCTCCGCCACCTTCAAGGCACAGGGCATGAGCGACGACGAATGGGGCGTCGCCCCCGCCCCCGTCCAGTCCGGCGCCCCCGGCCAGGGCACCGCCGTCAACTCCATGGTCGCCGGCATCAACCTGAGCGTCTTCAAGAACACCAAGAACATCGACGGCGCCATGAAGTTCGTGAAGTTCATGACCAGCGACGCGGAGCAGAAGATCCTCAACCAGGCCTACGGCTCCATCCCGCCCGTCAGGACCGCGCAGCAGGACCCCGCGTTCGGCACCCCCGCGATCGCCGTCCTCAAGAACACCCTCGCCACCAGCGCCGCAGCACTGCCGCAGGTCCCCGAGGAGTCGCAGTTCGAGACCGTCGTCGGCACCGCGGTCAAGGAGCTCTTCGCCGACGCCGCCGCCGGGCGTCCGGTGACCACCGCCTCGGTCAAGGCCAAGCTCGACAAAGCCCAGCAGCAGATGCCCAAGAAGTGAGCACGGACGCCACCATGACCACCACCGCCCTCGACAAGGCCGGCGGACGGACCGTCCAACAGCACCTCCCCGGGGCGGCGCGTGACCCACGCCGCCCCGGGCGGCTTCGCCGCGTCACGCTGCCCTATCTGCTGCTGCTCCCCGCCCTGGTCCTTGAACTGCTCGTCCACCTGGTGCCGATGGTGATCGGCATCGTCATGAGCTTCAAGGAGCTCACCCAGTTCTCCATCCGCGACTGGGGCACCGCGCCCTGGGCCGGCCTGGACAACTACACGATCTCGGTCGGCTTCGACGCCCCCGTGGGCCAGGCGCTTCTGAAGTCGTTCTCCACCACCTGCCTGTTCACCCTGCTCTCCGTCGGCCTGTGCTGGCTGATCGGCACCGCGGCCGCGATCTTCATGCAGGAGACGTTCCGCGGCAGGGGCTTCCTCCGCGCGCTCTTCCTGGTCCCGTACGCGCTGCCCGTCTACGCGGCGGTCATCACCTGGGCGTTCATGTTCCAGCGGGACAACGGCCTGATCAACCACGTCCTGCACGACCAGCTCGGCCTCGGTGACAGCCCCGCCTTCTGGCTCATCGGGGACAACAGTTTCTGGGCGCTGCTCATCGTCTCGGTATGGAAGGGCTGGCCCTTCGCCTTCCTCATCGTCATGGCCGGGCTGCAGAACATCCCCCGCGAGATGTACGAGGCCGCCGCCATCGACGGGGCCGGCATCCGGCAGCAGATCCGCCGGATCACCCTGCCGTCGCTGCGCCCGGTCAACCAGGTCCTCGTCCTGGTGCTGTTCCTGTGGACGTTCAACGACTTCAACACACCGTTCGTGCTCTTCGGCAAGGCGGCGCCGGAAGCGGCCGACCTCATCTCCCTCCACATCTACCAGTCGTCGTTCCAGACCTGGAACTTCGGAACGGGCTCGGCGATGTCGGTCCTGCTGCTCCTGTTCCTGCTCGTCGTGACCGGGATCTACCTTCTGGTCACCTCCCGAGGAAGGAAGGCCACCGATGCCTAGGCCGCGGCCCCGCTCGCCCATGGCCGTCCCGCGGTCCTTCCTCTGGAGCCGGCGGATCTTCCTCACACTGCTCACGGGCTTCGTCCTGCTGCCGGTGTTCGTGATGGTCTCCAGCTCGCTCAAGCCACTGCAGGACGTGTCGGGGAAGTTCCAGTGGATCCCCTCGGGCCTGACCGTGCGCCCGTACATCGACATATGGGAAACCGTCCCGCTCTCCGACTACTTCACCAACTCCGTGATCGTGGCCGGCGCGGCCACCGTCTGCTCCGTCGTCATCGCGGTGTTCGCGGCCTACGCCGTCAGCCGCTACAGCTTCCGCGGCAAACGCGTCTTCACCGTGACCGTGCTGTCGACGCAGATGTTCCCCGGCATTCTCTTCCTGCTGCCGCTGTTCCTCATCTACGTCAACATCGGCAACACCACCGGCATCGCGCTCTTCGGCTCGCGCGGCGGTCTCATCCTCACCTACCTGACCTTCTCCCTGCCGTTCTCGATCTGGATGCTCATCGGCTACTTCGACTCGATCCCCCGGGACCTCGACGAAGCGGCCAAGGTCGACGGCTGCGGGCCGCTGGGAGCGCTCTTCCGGGTTGTCGTACCGGCTGCGGTCCCCGGCATCGTCGCCGTCGCCGTGTACGCGTTCATGACCGCGTGGGGCGAGGTCCTGTTCGCCTCCGTCATGACCAACGACACCACCCGCACCCTCGCGGTCGGCCTCCAGGGCTACTCCACCCAGAACGACGTCTACTGGAACCAGATCATGGCTGCCTCCCTCGTCGTGAGCGTGCCCGTCGTCGCCGGATTCCTGCTCCTCCAGCGCTATCTCGTCACCGGGCTGACCGCCGGCGCGGTCAAGTGACTCCCCGTGCCACAAGTGACCCCCTCGTCCGCAGGTGACTCCCTTTCCGTTGCTCGTTTCCGAGAGGTCCTCCGTGTCTGAACCGACTGACTCCGAACCGACTGACTCCGCGTCGGCTGACTCCCCATCGACGAGCACCGAAGCGATGGACCTTGCCGCCTTCCCCCACGACTTCGCCTGGGGCACGGCCACATCCGCCTACCAGATCGAAGGAGCCGTCACGGAGGACGGCCGGGCCCCCTCCATCTGGGACACGTTCTCCCACACCCCCGGAAAGGTCGACAACGCCGACCACGGCGACGAGGCCTGCGACCACTACCACCGGTGGCCCGAGGACATCTCGCTCATGCAGCGGCTGGGCACCAACGCCTACCGCCTTTCCGTCGCCTGGCCCCGTGTCGTGCCGGACGGCGACGGGCCGGTCAACGCCCGCGGCCTCGACTTCTACGACCGTCTGGTGGACGGCCTGCTCCAGGCGGGGATCACACCCAGCGTGACCCTGTACCACTGGGACCTTCCCCAGGCTCTCCAGGACCGGGGCGGCTGGACGGAACGCGACACAGCCGAGCAGCTCGCCGCCTACGCCTCGGTCGTGGCCGAACGCCTCGGCGACCGGGTCACCCAGTGGGCCACCCTCAACGAACCCCTGTGCTCCGGATGGATCGGCCACCTCGAGGGCCGGATGGCCCCGGGTCTGACCGACCTGACGGCCGCGGTGCGCGCCTCGTACCACCTGCTGCTCAGCCACGGTCTCGCCACTCGGGCCGTTCGCGCGGCAGCGCCCGGCGCGCAGGTCGGTCTCGTGACCAACCACTCCACCGTCGAGGCGGCTTCGACCCGCCCCGAGGACATCGCGGCGGCCGCCCGCATGGACGGCCACACCAATCGCTGGTGGCTCGACCCCGTGTACGGCCGTGGATTCCCCGCCGACATGCGCGAGCTCTACGGGGTCGAACTGCCCGAGCGGCCGGGCGACATGGAGACCATCGCCGCCCCGCTCGACTGGCACGGCGTCAACTACTACTTCCCGGTCACCGTCGCCGACGACCCCGAGGGGCCCGTCCCGTACGCGCGGGACGTCCGTCTGCCCGACGTCCCGCGCACCGGCATGGACTGGCAGATCGACGCCGGCGGACTGGAGGCACTGCTCATGCGCCTCACCGACGACTACGGCGTGAGCCGGCTCTACGTCACCGAGAACGGCTCGGCCTTCCCGGACACCGTCGGCCCGGACGGCGCCGTTGACGACCCCGAGCGAACCCGCTACCTGGAGCAGCACCTGGCGGCCTGCGCCCGTGCCGTACGCAAGGGGGCCCCACTGGCCGGCTACTACGCCTGGTCACTGCTCGACAACTTCGAATGGGCCTACGGCTACGACAAGCGCTTCGGCCTCGTCCACGTCGACTACCCGACCCAGCAGCGCACCATCAAGACGAGCGGGCATCGCTACAAGGAGATCATCCGAAGCCACCGGCAGCACACCATAACCGGCTGATCCGCCAGGGCATGAGAAAGGCCGCGCCGGACGCGGAGATCTCGTACTCCAAGGACGCCTCGGCAGCCACCGAGGGCTACGACGTCGGTGTGGTCGTCGTCGGCGAGACCCCGTACGCCGAGGGCTTCGGCGATGTCGGCAACGGCAACGACCTGGAGCTGACCGCCGCCGACAAGGCAGCCGTCGACAAGGTCTGCGCCGCGATGAAGTGCGCGGTCCTGGTGGTCTCGGGCCGCCCGCAGCTCGTCGGCGACCGGCTCGGCGGCATCGACGCGCTCGTCGCGTCCTGGCTGCCCGGCACCGAGGGCGACGGCGTCGCCGACGTCCTGTACGGCAAGCGCCCCTTCACCGGACAGCTCCCGGTCACATGGCCGAAGTCCGAGGCGCAGCTGCCGGTCAACGTCGGCGACGCGGCGTACGACCCGCTGTTCCCGTACGGCTGGGCCTGACCACGCTCGACAGGAAGCCCACCGGAGGGGAATCCGCCCTGAAGGCCATCGGCATCGCGGCGAAGGTCCTGCAGGCGGCCGGCCACGGTGACTCCGAGCAGGGCAGGGAACTGGTCCGCAGGGCGCGGCTGATCGTCCAGCAGCGGATCGGCGGGCACCTCACCGAGGCCTCGGCGAAGCCCTTCGCCGAGGCGGACCACCTCCTGCTCACCGGAGACCTGCCCGGCGCGGTCGCGAAGCTGACTGCCGCCTACCGGGCGGCCTGAGCAACGTGCGACGGCCCGGGCGCCGTGGAGCTGGCGCCCGGGCCGTCAGCGCCTCAGGGGTAGCTCACCAGGTTGGCCACGTTGGTGGACGAGTTGGAGGGACCGCCTCGGTCGTTGATGACGTGCCGGATGGTCCCGGTGCCGCCGAGCGAGACGGTGACCATGTTCTGGAAGCGTACGTTCGGGTTGTTGGGGACCTCGAAGGCGTGCTCGGCCGTCACGCTCGGGTTCACGTTGAAGAAGCAGTAGCTGCCGAGTCCGTACGCCTGGTGACTGGTGACCGTGTTCGCCACCTTGTACGCGGCGTAGCCCTGGGTGGAGCCGTTCATCCAGGCGGACTGGTTCGGCGGGTCGTACGGCATCTCGTTCTGGTAGAAGTACGTCCGCCCGCCGTTGCCGTTCCAGATGGTCTGGTGCTTCTGGTAGTGCTCGACGAACAGGCCGTACATGGTCACGTTGTCGCCGTTGACGACGAGTCCCGTGTCCGCGGTGTTGCTGTTCCAGCCGATGCCGGTGCCGTGGTCACCGCGCCAGATCCACATGTGGTCGCCGATGACGTTGTCACTGTTGACCACGAGGCTCGTCGTCGCCTTGCCCACGGCGGCTCCGCCGACGCGGAAGAAGACGTCGTGCAGGGAGGTGGGGTTGGCCGAGTGGTTCGCGGCGGCGCCGGCCGGGCCGACCTCCATCAGTGTCTGCGAGTTGGTGGTGCCGGCGTCGAAGAGGACGCCCGCGACCTTCACCCCGTCGACATCGGCGACCGTCATGGCCGTGACGCCGTTGTCCGGGATGAACGTGGCGAGGCCGAGACCGAGGACGACGGTGTCGGGCCGGGTTACCCGCAGGGTCTGGTTCAGATGGTAGACACCGGGTGTGACCAGCAGGTTCTTGCCCTCGGCCAGTGCGGCGTTGATCTGTGCGGCGGTCGCACCGGGCTTGACGACGAAGAACTGGTCCATACCGAGCGAGCTGCCCGCAGTGTTCCCGTTCGCCCAGGTCGTGGCCGAGGAGTTGGTCCTCAGGGACGGTACGAACACCTTGTAGGCGCCCGCGCCGTCGACGTACAGGAAGGGCTTCTCCCGGACCGTCGGAGTCTGGTTCACCGTGGTGTACGGCGGGTTGGGGAAGCTGTTGCCCGGTACACCCTGGCTGCCGACGAAGACCATGTTCCAGTTGGCGCCGTTCCAGCTGCCGAGCTGGGAGTTGCGGGTCAGCCACTGCTGTTGGCTGCCGGACCGCACCTGGCCGTCGATCTTGCTGTCGGCCATGAATCCGCCGCTGGCCCAGCCGCCGTCGTCCAGCGCGAGATTGCCGCGGACGTGCATACGCCGGTACGGAGCGGCCTGGGACACCGCCCACCGGTCGGTGCCGCCCGTCGGGTTCACCGACAGGTTCTCGGCGCCGCGCCAGAAGTTCTGCGTGGCGTTCTGCGGCGGGAACCAGTCGGCCTCGACATGGACGGCGCCGTTGATCGTGACCGAGTCGGGCGACTGGCCGAGGCCGAGGACCTGGGTGTAGAAGCCGACGTTGACGTCGTTGTTGTACGTTCCCGGCTTGAACATCACCGCGTAGCGCTGGGAGCCGAACTGGTTCGTCTCCTGCTGCTGGAAGATCGAGTTCAGCCGGCTCTGGATCGTGGACGACGGCATCGACGGGTCGAAGACGACCACGTTCGGGCCGAGGTCGACATCGCCGGGCGCGGTGCTCACCGGTGCGACCTGGAATCGCTGGGCAGCCGTGCCGTTGCAGGTGTACTGCACCAGCTGGACGCTGTCGGCCGTCGAGGCGGACGGAACGTCGAGGCACTTGCCGCTGTGCCGGCTGACGAAGTGGTACGCGCCTGCGCCCTCGTCGACGGCCTGCCACTGCTGGTTGTTGCCGCCGCCGTACGTCCACAGGTGCACAGCCGCGTTGTCGGCCGAGGACGTGTCGCTCACATCCACGACCTGATGGGCGTCATTGCGGTTGTTGATCCGTACGAAGCCGTCGCTCGTCGTTGTGAAACTCCACTGCTGTGCGGTGGTGTTGTTGCAGGTGTATTGCTGCACAGCAGTGCCGTTCACGGTCGCGGCCGACCGCGCGTCCAGGCACTTGCCACTGCCCGCGTTCACCACCGTGGCCCAGCCCGAGGGCAGGGCGGCGGCGGCCGTGGCCGTGGGTGCCTTGGCGGAGGCCGGCGGGTTGACGGCCTGGGTGGGCTGGATGGCGGTGAGAACCGAGGCGGCCGTGGCCCCGGCCACGACGGCCGCGACCCAGGGGCCGGTGATGCGGACCGGGGTTGAGCTGTGGCGACCCGCTCTGGGTGTTCGCAGGGATCGGAGCACGGTCTTCTCCTGTGCCGACTGCACGGCATGAGTGGGGGGTTGGGCGCAAGAGCATGCACATGACATCCACGCGCGCGGTTACTGCGCCGACCGGGATGGGGTGGGGGATGTGACAAGTGGACCCGCGAGAGGCTTAGTTCACTACGTGATTTAAGAAGTGAACAACAACCGTGTCAAGGGCTTGGTACGGACCACAACCGGTCCGGCCCACCGCGCGGGTGTCGCGCGGTGGGCCGTGGTGGGTGGGGCAGTGCCCCTGCGGGCGTGATCGCCGACGTGTCGACGGGCCCAGTGGCTGCGTCGTTACGGCGCCATCTCGTACGCCCCGGACAGCGCCTCGACGCGCTGCCAGACGCGCGCCGAGCGAGCCTCGTCGACAACGGGACGCCGCACCGCGCCCAGCGCCCAGCGCTGCTGCTCCTCGGTGGCGGAGTCCTTGCCGTGCAGCTCGACGGCGTGCGCGGAGAAGTCGCGGACGAGGACCGAGAACAGCTCGTCGAGCACGTCCTCGTCCAGGTCCTTCAGGCGGGCCTGCTCCAGTATCAGCTGGCCGTGCACCACCAGCGCGAACAGCTGGCCGACGGCGAGAAGGAGATCGAGGTCGCGGCTCTGCTCGTCGTCGGGGGCTGCGGTGGTGACGAACTCGCACAGGGCGTCGGCCTGCTCGCGGAAGCGGGCGACGTTGGGCACCGTGGCATACGTGTCGTAGGCGGTGCGCCAGTCGTGGAAGCGTACGGAACCCAGACCGCGGGCCGGTCCCTGCCGGAAGAGGAACGCGTCGTCGGCCGCGTCGAGGCGGGTCGGCACGGGCGCGTACTCGGCCGGGTCCAGCAGGTGGTTGCGCATGAACTTGAGGATCAGCGCGAGGTTGACGTGGACCGTGCCCTCGAGCTTGGGCAGCCCCCGGATCTCGGTGGCGGCCTGCGCGAAGTAGGTGTCCTTCTCGAAGCCCTTGGCCGCGATGACGTCCCACATCAGGTCGATGACCTTCTCGCCCTCCGTGGTCACCTTCATCTTCGTCATCGGGTTGAACAGCAGGTAGCGGCGGTCGTCGGGGCCGGCGGAGCGGAAGTAGTCGACGGCACGGTCGCTGAACAGCTTCATGCCGACCAGGCGGACGTACGCGTCGGCCAGCTCGCGGCGCACGTGCGGGAAGGCGGTGACGGGGCGGCCGTAGAGGATGCGGTTGTGCGCGTGGGTGACGGCCTCGTACATCGCGTGCTCGCAGATGCCGATCGAGGCGGTGCAGAGGTTGAACTTGCCGACGTTGACGGTGTTGAGCGCGGCGTCGAAGGCGGCGCGTCCGGTGTGCAGGACGTCGTCGGGACCGACCGGGTAGCCGTCGAGGCGGAACTCGCTGACGTACTTCGAGGAGTCGACGACGTTCTGCACGAGGTGGTACGCCGGGTGGCGGCTGTCGGCGGCGAAGAAGACGTACCCGTCCGGGCCCTCGATGTCGGTGCGGCGGCCGAAGACGGAGACGAGCCCTGCGGCATTGCCGTTGCCGATGTAGTACTTGGAGCCGCTGGCCCGGAAGCCGCCGTTGCCGTCGGGCTCCAGCAGCATGTCGGTGGAGTAGATGTCGGCGCCGTGGGTCTTCTCGGACAGGCCGAAGGCGAACACCTCGCCCTGCTCCAGGAGTTCCGCCGCGCGGCCGCGAGCAGCGGCGTTGTCGCTCTGCCAGACCGGGCCGAGACCGAGGATGGTCACCTGCCACGCGTACCAGTAGTCGAGGCCGTAGAACCCGAAGATCTCGTTGAGCGCGGCGATCCGGGCGGTGTCCCAGCGCTGGTCCTCCCGTCCGGCGGCGGAGGACGGGGTGAGGAAGGTGGCGAACAGCCCTTCCTTGGCGGCGAACGCGAGGAAGTCCGCCAGCCAGGCACGGGAGCGGTAGTCCTCGATCAGCCTGCGCTTGCCGCGGTCCTCGAACCAGTCGACGGTGGCACGCAGCAGCCTGCGGGTCTCGGGGTCGAAGTGCGCCGGGTCGTAGGTCCGCGGGTTGAACAGCAGGGCGTCGGTCATGGAGGTTCGCCTTCCGAGGGGTCGAGGGTTGAGGGTTGCCGGTTGGCGGTTGGCGGTTGCCGATTGCCGATTGGCGGTTGCCGGTTGCCGATTGCCGATTGGCGGTTGCCGGTTGGCGGTTGCCGGTTGCCGGTTGGCGGTTGGCGGTTGGCGGTTGGCGGTTGGCGGTTGGCGGGGAAGAGAAGCCGGGCGGTTCAGGAGTGCGGCTGCGACGCGCCGAGCCGGTGCAGGGTGGCGAGTACGTCGTCGAGCCAGGCGATCGTCATCCGCTCGTACGCAATGCCGCCGCGCAGCACGACATGCTGCAGTTCCTGACCCGCGTCGGGCGGTGCGGGGGCCTCGGGCCCGGTGAAGTCACGCAGTTCCCCTGCGAGATAGTGCGCAAGCCGGTCGCTGTGCACCTGGCGGTGCCGCTCGACCTCGCGAAGGAGCGCGCCCGGGTCGTCGAAGGCCGCACCGCGGATCTTCACGGCGAGGTCGTGCCGGATGCTCTCGGGTTCGATCGGCTCGTGCAGCCACTGGGAGAGGGTGGCGCGGCCGAGGCCGGCGACGGAGTACTCCTTCTTGTCCGGCCGGCCCTGTTGCGGCACCTCGCGGACGTCGAGCAGGCCGTCGCTCTCCATGCGCTTGAGAACGCGGTAGATCTGCTGATGGGTGGCGGTCCAGAAGTAACCGATGGACCGCTCGAACCGCCGGGCCAGCTCATAGCCGGAGCCCGGCTGCTCCAGCAGAGAGACGAGGATCGCGTGTTCGAGCGCCATACCTCGATCTTTCTATGCAACTCGTTGCATAGACAAGCGGCAGCGCCCGGGTGAGACACGGCTCACCCGGGCGGCCCGGGAACAACTCGCTCGCAGCGTCCGGATGGATCACTCCGAGGCACGGGCGCTCCGGGGTCGGCGCACCGTCGAGGACTCCCGACCGGTCAGCCGCCGAGCGTCGCCGCTTCGGCCGCGTGGAGGTGGGGGCGGGCGAGATTGTTCGGGAGCAGGATGCGCCGGAGCTCGTCCTTGGTCAGCAGGCCCTTGTCGAGAACGAGGTCATGGACGCTGCGGCCCGTCCTGAGGGCCTCCTGGGCGACGGCGGTGGCCTGCTCGTAGCCGATGTGCGGGTTGAGCGCGGTCGCCAGGCCGATGGAGTGGGCGACGACGTGGGCGAGGTGCTCACGGTTGGCGGTGATGCCGCTGACACAGCGTTCGGCGAGGGTCAGACAGCCGGTCCGCAGGTGCGTCAGGCTCTTCAGCAGACTGTGGGCGATCACCGGTTCGAAGGCGTTCAGCTGCAGCTGGCCCGCCTCGGCGGCCATGGTCACCGCCATGTCGTTGCCGATGACTTCGAACGCGATCTGGTTGACCACCTCGGGCACGACGGGATTCACCTTGCCCGGCATGATGCTGGAGCCGGCCTGCACCGGCGGCAGGTTGATTTCGGCGAAGCCGGCGCGCGGTCCGCAGGACAGCAGCCGGAGGTCGTTGCAGACCTTGGAGAGCTTGACGGCGATCCGCTTCAGCACGCCGGACAGCTGAACGAACGCACCGGCGTCCTGCGTGGCCTCGACGAGGTCGTCGGCGACCGTCAGCGGCAGTCCGGTGATGGCCCCCAGATGCCGGGAGGCCAGCGCCGCGTATGCGGGGTGGGCGTTGAGTCCGGTGCCGATGGCCGTGCCGCCGAGGTTGATCTCACGGATCAGCTCACGTGCCTCGGTGAGGCGCTTGTGGTCCTCGCCGAGCATGATCGCGTACGTCGCGAACTCCTGCCCCAGAGTCATGGGCACCGCGTCCTGCAGCTGGGTACGGCCCATCTTCAGGACGTCCGCGAACTCCTCCGCCTTGGCCGCGAACGCACAACGGAGCACCTCCATGGCGTCCAGCAGACGCTGGGCGGTGAAGTCGAGGGCGATCTTGACGGCGGTCGGGTAGACGTCGTTGGTGCTCTGTCCCGCGTTGACGTCCTCCAGCGGGTGCAGTTGCCCGTACTCGCCCTTGCGGTGGCCGAGGAGTTCCAGAGCACGGTTGGCGACGACCTCGTTGGCGTTCATGTTCGTCGAGGTGCCCGCGCCGCCCTGGATCACGTCGACCACGAACTCGCCGTGCAGCTTCCCGGCGCGTATCTCCTCACAGGCGGTCACGATCGCGTCCGCCTTGCGGCCGTCGAGCAGACCCAGCTCCCGGTTGGCGAGGGCCGCGGCCTGCTTGACGCAGGCGAGGGCGGTGACGAGGTCCGGGTAGGCCGATATCGGGGTGCCGGTGATGGGGAAGTTCTCCACTGCCCGCAGGGTGTGGATGCCGTAGTAGGCGTCGGCCGGGACGTCCCGGTCGCCGAGCAGATCGTGCTCGGCGCGGAACTCGGGGTGGGCGTGGGTGTGGACGTGCGTGGCCATGAAGGTGCGGAACTCCTGTCGGGTGCTTGCACGGTGGGGTGGGAGGGGCGGCTGGGAGCGGTTGAAAGGGTTCCGAGGCGTGTTACCGGGACCCGGCGGAGCCTCTGGTGTACCGAGCGGGCAGTCGATGGGCGGTTCGTCCTCCGCGGCCGGCGCCCGGCGCCCGCCCGGCACGGGCCGCGGCCTGCGTCGGCGGTGGCCGGAGACAGGGCCGGTCGAGCCGGAACTGCCTGAGGATCTCCGGGTCCCGGCGGACCAGGCCCTATGTCTGGACGAGCTCGACAGCCACGCCGGCGTCGGCGGAAACGGCCTCGCCGAGCGCGTGCCGGAGCACCCGGTCCCGCTCGCGGGGGTCGGTGGCGGCGAGCAGCGCGGTGAGTACGGCGATCCGGGCCTGGCCGGCGCGCAGCGTGCCGGTCGGCACGGCGCCCGCGGCCACGAGATCGACCGCGCCACCGTGGGTGTAGATCTCGGCGACCGGTCCGGCCTGGACACGGGTGGTCAGGGCGACGAGCACGCCGCGGGCCGTGGCGGTGGCGACGGCCTCGACGATCTCGGGGGTCGCGTTGCCGGCGCCGGTGGCCACGAGGACTATTCCCTGCGCCCCGGCATCCACGGCCGCGTTCAGCAGCAGCGCGTCGGCGTCCGCGTGGTGCATCACCATGTCGACGCGGGGCGGAGTGTCGGGCATACCGGGCAGCGCGAGCCCGCCGGGGCGCCGCGGGTGGCCGAGTACGGAAACGCGCCCGAAGCCGACGTTTCCGATCCGGGTGCCGGACGGGTCGCCGAAGGCGTCCGGGGCGAGCGTCTGCGTCTTGACGGTGCCGCGGGCCGGGTGCACCTTGCCGTCAAAGGTGACCAGTACGCCCAGACCGCGCGTCGTCGCGGCCGTCAGCAGCGCATCGTGGAGATTGCCCGGTCCGTCGCCGTCGGCCGCGTCGAGCGGAAGCTGGGCGCCGGTGAAGACCACCGGGCGGGGGTCGTCGTGGTGGAGGTCGACCAGGAACGCCGACTCCTCCAGTGTGTCCGTGCCGTGGGTGACGACGATGCCGTCCACGCCGGGGTCGGCGAGCACCTCGTGCACCGTGCGCAGCAGGGTGAGCTGATGAGCAGTGGTGAGACGGGGGCTGTTCACGCTGAACAGGTCGACGACCTCGACAGTGATGCCTTCGGGCACCGCGGCGGTCGCCATGACCTCCCGGCCATGCGCGTCAGCGGCGAAACCCGAGCCCTGCCAGCGGCTGGCTATCGTCCCACCGGTACTGATGACGACGATCCGTCCCACAGTGCCCACTCCTCGTCCGTGCCGCTGGTGAAGCGGCGAATTCGACGGGGCACGCGGCCCGGCCTCGCTCTTGGCCCGGCCGGGCTGCGCCCCATGGCTGATCCGGGGGGTGACCGGAGCAGTCGGACGCAATGATATGAGTTTGTTCGCGCAATATGATCGCCAATCTCGACCCGTCGGTGCCCGCGCGTGGTGGATAATTGCTCCATGGATGAGATCGACCGAGAAATCTTGCGCGAGCTCCAGAACGATGGCCGGCTGAGCAATCAGGAGCTCGCCCTGCGAGTGGGCCTGACCCCTTCGCCGTGCATGCGCCGGGTCAGGCAGCTGGAGCAGGACGGGGTGATCCAGGGCTATCGGGCGGTCATCGACCCGGAAGCGGTCGGCCGGAGCTTCGAAGTGCTCGTCTCCATCGAGGTCAAGCGCGACCGTGAGGTGGTCGAGGCGTTCGAGGCCGCACTCCAGGACATTCCGGATGTCATCGAGGCGTACCGGCTCTTCGGCAGCCCGGGATGCCTGCTGCGCATCGCAGTGGCGGATCTGCGCGCGTACGAGCGGCTGTGGATCGAGAAGCTGACCGCGCTGTCCGGCGTCAACGAGGTCAACTCGCAGATCATCATGAAGCGGATCAAGGAACCGCGCGGCCTGCCGGTGGAGGGCTGACACTGCTGCGCCGGGCAGGGATCGTCACACGCCCCCGATCAGGATGCCCGGTCACATCGGCCGCGGGCCCCTCGACCGCTCGATGCCGTCGCCACTCTCCCGCAGCAGGCGCAGAAATGCCCTCACACCCGCGATGAGCTCCTGGTTGTCGGTGAGCCGGTTCACCGTCGACTCGAACTCCCTGCCCAGCACGGCGATCTTCCGGTCGGCCTCGTCGGCCCGCTCGTAGGACGCCATGCCCAACGCGTCCACGGAGCGCCGCAGTTCGGCGAACGCGTGGTACTGCTCCTCGGCCTTGCCCTCCAGGACCTTCATCCCGGCCTCCATGCGATCCACCCGCGCGCGCATCTCCACCACGTCGTCGCGCGGGTACGTCACGTCCTTGAGCAGCGCACCCAGGCGCCGCCGCAGTTGCGCAAAGTAGGCGCCCGCCGGCCGGAAGAGGGTGCTCAAGAGGAAGAACCCGGCGAACCAGTAGCCGGTCACCCGCCCCGTCGCCATAGTGACCACAACCGCGACACCCGCAGTCACTACATGTCCCGCCACCGCCGCCCGCAGCATCATCCGCGCGATGCGCGCAGCCTCGGCGTCCCGCGCCGACGAGACCTCCATGCCCTTGTCCCGGCTCACCGCGATCTCGGCCAGCACCGCATGAGCCCGGAAGTACAGGTTCCACGGCACGGTCAGGAGCACGAGCAGCCACAGCAGGCCGAGCACCCCGGCTCCCGCCCCGAGCACCACCGCCGGGGGCGCCCCCACCACATAGGCCAGGATCACGGCCGCGACGGTAGCCGCGACGGCCAGTCCCGCGCCGAAGAACTTCCCCATACCGTCCCGTCCCCCGTATGAGCATGCACGGGCGCGGCCCTCTGCCACGCTGCGTCTCATGGTTCCGCTCCGGCCGACGGCACACATGAGTACGAGTACTCACCCGAGCGATGCGACGGGAGCCGGCCTCGTCACCCGACGAGGCACGCTCACCACGCATCGTGACCACCTCGCACGACGGAAGAGGGAGCGGAAGGAGGGAGAGCAGCCGGACGACAAGCCGCACTCCGGCCACCGAAAGCAACGAGACGGTTACCGAACCCGGCCACACCGGAGTCGCTCGCCCACACAAGCCCCATGAGGGTCGCTTGAAGCGGTGCAAACCAGCGTAAGCTGGCCAGAACGCCGTAATGCGCCATGAGTAAGCGATGGAGGCGGCGCATGACCGACCCCTTCGGCTTTCTCAAGATCCCCCGTCGGCCCGTCCCGCCCCGCCCCGTCGAGGAACGACTGGGCGACTGGAAAGAGGTCTACGCGGGGCAGGCGTTGCTGCCTCTCGTGTCCGAGCAGGCGAGGCGCTGCATGGACTGTGGCATACCGTTCTGCCACAGCGGCTGCCCGTTGGGGAATCTCATCCCCGAGTGGAACGTGTACGCGTCACGGGGCGACTGGCGTGCCGCCGCCGAGCGGTTGCATGCGACGAACAACTTCCCGGAGTTCACCGGGCGGCTGTGTCCGGCGCCGTGCGAGGACGCCTGCGTGCTGGCCATCAACGCCGATCCGGTGACGATCAAGAATGTCGAGCAGGCCATCGCCGACGAGGCCTGGGAACGCGGATACGTGGCGCCGAAGCCACCCGATCGCCTCAGCGGAAGAACTGTCGCCATCATCGGCTCCGGACCCGCGGGGCTGGCCGCGGCGCAACAGCTCACCCGTATCGGCCACACCGTCGTCGTCTACGAGCGCGCCGACCGCATAGGCGGACTGCTGCGCTACGGCATCCCCGAGTTCAAGATGGAGAAGCGGCAACTGGACCGGCGCATCGAGCAGATGCGAGCGGAGGGCACCAAATTCCGCACCGGTGTGGACGTCGGCCCCGATGTCGACGCCACCGACCTCAGGAGACGTCACGACGCGGTGATCGTCGCCGTCGGCGCCACGCAGCGCCGCGAACTCCCCGTCCCCGGCCGTGAACTGGACGGTATCCATCAGGCCATGGACTATCTGACCATCGCCAACCGGGTCACGGAAGGCGACCACCCCTCGCCCTCCCTCACCGCCGAAGGCAAGCATGTCGTCATCATCGGCGGCGGCGACACCGGCTCGGACTGCCTGGGCACCGCCCTGCGCCAAGGCGCGGCCTGTGTGGTCCAGCTCGACATCAACCCGGAGCCCGGCGACACCCGGCCGGACACCCAGCCCTGGCCCATCACCCATCCGAAGGTCTACCGGATCTCCCATGCCCATGAAGAGGCCCGTGGGCGGGAGGGCAGGGATCCGAGGCTCTTCTCGTCCGCCACCCTCCGCTTCGAGAGCGACCAGGCCGGCCACGTACGCGCACTGCTCCTGACCGAAGTGGAGCCCCGGGCCAGAACGCCACGGCCGCACACCGAGCGGGTGATCCCGGCGGAGCTGGTCATACTCGCCCTCGGCTTCTCCGGCCCCGAGCCGGGCACTGGCCTGATGGAGCAACTCGGACTCACGCTGAACGACCGTGGAAACTACGCCCGGGACGCGGCCTTCGCAGCCAAAGCCGCCGAGGCCGCTGAAACGGCGGGAGCAGCAGGAGCGCCTGGAGCGGCAGCGCAGGCCGGGAGGACAGAACACCCCAACACGGACGGCGTGTTCGTCGCCGGCGACGCAGGACGCGGCCAGTCCCTCGTCGTATGGGCCATCGCGGAAGGGCGAGCAGCCGCAGCCGCCACCGACTGTTACCTCACGGGCTCCACCCGGCTCCCCTCCCCCATCACCGCCACACACCGACCGCTCAACACATGACACCTTCACAGCCGAGCCCGACGCCAAGGTGGCCTTCGCGCAGCACCGACGCAGTCTCGAGCGCCGGGCACCCTGTCGCGGCCGACGGCACGTCGGGCCCGACAGGGCACACAGGGACGGGCCCGGCCCTACTCATCAAGGGCGCCTTGGAGTAGCCATAAGTCCAGCTTATGAGGTCATAGGTTCGAACCCGGTACCTGAGCAGGTATTTTGTTGCGAGGGTGGCGATCAAGACACCCGTCGCCACTCGAAGGGAACCTGTCATGCGCCGCCCCCTGCGGGTCGCCATCATCGGAGCCGGACCCGCCGGGATCTACGCCGCCGACGCACTGCTGAAGTCCGAGGCCGCTGCCGAGCCCGGTGTCTCCATCGACCTCTTCGAGCGGCTGCCTGCTCCCTTCGGGCTGATCCGGTACGGCGTCGCCCCCGACCACCCCCGGATCAAGGGCATCGTCAACGCGCTGCACCAAGTGCTGGACAAGCCGCAGATCCGGCTGTTCGGGAACGTCGACTACCCCAACGACATCGGCCTCGACGATCTGCGCGAGTTCTACGACGCGGTGATCTTCTCCACGGGTGCGAACGCCGACCGGGCGCTCGACATACCTGGCATCGGCCTCGAAGGGTCGTACGGCGCGGCTGACTTCGTGTCCTGGTACGACGGGCACCCGGACGTGGCCCGTACCTGGCCGCTGGAGGCCGAGAAGGTGGCCGTGCTCGGTGTCGGCAACGTCGCGCTCGACGTGGCGCGGATTCTCGCGAAGACCGCCGACGAGCTCCTGCCGACGGAGATCCCGCCGAACGTGTACGACGGGCTTGCCGCCAACAAGGCTCTCGAGGTTCACGTCTTCGGGCGCCGCGGGCCGGCGCAGGCCAAGTTCAGCCCCATGGAGCTGCGGGAGCTCGACCACTCCCCCAGCATCGAGGTCATCGTCAACCCCGAGGACATCGACTACGACGAGGGCTCCATCGCCACACGTCGCGCCAACAAGCAGGCGCACATGGTCGCGCAGACCCTGGAGAACTGGGCGATCAGGGACATCGGCGACCGGCCGCACAAGCTGTTCCTGCACTTCTTCGAGTCCCCGACCGAAGTCGTCGGCGAGGACGGAAAGGTCGTGGGACTGCGCACAGAGCGGACGCAGCTCGACGGCACGGGCAATGTGACCGGCACGGGCGAGATGCGCACGTGGGACGTGCAGGCCGTGTACCGGGCGGTCGGCTACCTCTCCGAGGAACTGCCGAAGCTGCCCTTCGACTTCGTCAGCGGCACGGTGCCGCACGACGGCGGCCGCGTCATCGAAGGCGGCGAGCACATGCAGTCGACATACGTCACCGGCTGGATCAAGCGTGGCCCGGTCGGCCTCATCGGCCACACCAAGGGCGACGCCAACGAGACGGTCGCGAACCTCCTGGACGACCACGACAAGGGCCGCCTGCACACGCCCCCCGCGCCTGGCCCCGAAGCGGTCGTCGCCTTCCTCGACCGCAACGACGTCCGCTACACCACGTGGGAGGGCTGGCACCTCCTCGACGCGGCCGAGCGCGCCCTCGGCGCCGCGGTGGACCGGGAGCGGGTGAAGATCGTCGACCGCGAGGGGATGCTGCGGGCGAGCGAGGCATAGAGGCGGGCCGCCCCGGTTCCCCCGGGGCGGTCTGCGGCGGCGACATCACCGGGGCACGTTCCCCGCCGTGGCCCGGGCCCGGGAAGTCGGGTTACGGCCTGACCAGCGACCCGTTGGCCCCGACCACGGACGGCGTCCGGGATCACTCGATCAGCCGGTACATCGCTGCTCCGGGGAAGAACTTGATGTGATGTGAAGTGATCTGGCCTGGTCGGCGGAGGAACTCACTGCCCGGCCGATCCCGGTGCCGACTCCATCGCGATGATCGTTGCGCACATGAAAGTGCGGCGTGCCGGGCCGGTTGGTCCTGGCACGCCGCGATGGGGGTGGCGCAGCCGCACCTGGTCACCCGGGTGCGGCTAGCGGTCCGGGGCTAGCGGTCGTGGTGGCGTCCGCGACCCCACGGCTCGTCGTCGTATCCGCGGCCCCACGACTCGGTGTCGACGGTGCGCCCCCGGTCGTTGCGGAGAGTCGCGGTGTCGTGCCTGTCCCAGATCTGCTCGCGGCGGTCCTGGTACACGTCGCGATGGGTGTCGCGGCCGAAGCCGGTGTGGACTCTGACGCTGGAGCGGGCGGGCAGGCGAAGGTGCTTGAAGCGGTAGCGGTTGCCGTCGCTGTCGCTCAGGGTCCAGCCGCTCAGGTCCACCGCGTGCCGGCCGGCGTTCGTCACTTCGACCCACTCGGCGTTCAGGCTGCGGTTGGAGCGGTTCTCGCGTCCGGGGCTGTTGTGCTGAACCTGGCCGATGACCACTGCGGAACGCCGGGACTCGTGGCGGCCGTGGCGGTCGTAGCGGTCGTCCGTGTCGGCCGCGGACGCCGGCAGGGCCGCTACGCCGACGAGCACGCCGGACGCGAGGACCGTCGCGACAAGGCGACGGGCGTTACGAGAAGCAGACATGGATGCCCTCTCAAGTCAGTGCGCACAGACTCTGGATCAGGGTCGGTGAGCGGACCATGTTCTCGGCCGGTGCCGAGGACGCACACCCTGGCGTGATCACCTCGACCACAAGCGGATGAATCGACCCGAGTTACAAAAAGCAGACATTTCCGTAACTCTCCGCTGTATAGGGCATCGACGGGGAGGTGCCCGGCCGGCGAACCCGCTGCCCGATACAGCGACCCGTACAAGGATCAACAACAAGCGGTTGCCATCGGTCGCGCCACCCCGCACGCCACCCCGGCCCCAGGGGTCACGCGCCTGCAGATCTCTGTAACAGCGCGGACGCTCGCCACGCCGTACGGGCGAGGCGCGTCGTACAGGCGAGGCATGCCGCCCGGTCCGCGTTCCGGGCCTCGCGCCGCAGCGGCCGTCCTCGCTGGTCCTGGCGGCCGTGGAGTGGGACGCTGAGAGGGGGTGCGGGCCCGAGAAGATACGGGAGGGCCGATGGGACGAGACGTCCCCGCGCTGGTGTTCACCCGTGAAGACCGGCGGCGCTACCGGAACAAGATGCAGCAGTGCCTCGATGCCTTCGCCCTGATGCTTCGCGAGGCGCGCTTCGAGTCCGAACGGCCCCAGGTGGGCCTGGAGATCGAGCTGAACCTGGTGGACGCCGCGGGCGAGCCGGCGATGCGGAGCACCGACGTACTCGAGGCGATCGCGGATCCCGCGTGGTCCAGTGAGCTGGGCCGGTTCAATCTGGAGATCAACATCCCGCCGAGGCAGCTGACGGCGGGCGGGCCCGATGCGTGGGAGCAGGAGATCAGGGACGCCCTCAACCACGCCGAGGAGCACGCTTCGGCGGTGGGCGCCCATCTGGCCATGGTCGGGATCCTGCCGACGCTGAAGCTGTCGGACGTGGGCGAGGCGGCACTGTCGGAGAACCCTCGGTACCGGCTCCTGAACGAGCAGGTGTTCGCCGCCCGGGGTGAGGATCTACGGATCGCGGTGGATGGCGTGGACCGGCTGCGGACCTACGCGGACACCATCACGCCGGAGGCGGCGTGCACCAGCACCCAGTTCCATCTGCAGGTCTCACCGGACGAGTTCGCGGGGTACTGGAACGCGGCGCAGGCGATCGCGGGTGTGCAGGTCGCACTGGCTGCCAACTCTCCCTTCCTGTTCGGCAAGGAGCTGTGGCGCGAGACCCGGATTCCCCTCTTCGAGCAGGCCACGGACACCCGTCCCCAGGAGATCAAGGTGCAGGGAGTCCGGCCGAGGGTGTGGTTCGGCGAGCGGTGGATCACCAGCGTCTTCGACCTCTTCGAGGAGAACGTGCGCTACTTCCCCGCGCTGCTGCCCCTGTGCGACGAGGAGGACCCGCTGGAGACGCTGGACGGCGGCGACATCCCCGAACTGGCCGAACTCACATTGCACAACGGCACGATCTACCGGTGGAACCGCCCCGTCTACGCCGTCGCCCACGACAGACCCCATCTCCGGGTGGAGAACCGGGTGCTGCCGGCCGGGCCGACGGTGGCCGATGTGCTGGCGAACGGTGCCTTCTACTACGGACTGACGCGCGCCCTGGTCGAGGAGGACCGGCCGGTCTGGTCACGGATGTCGTTCTCGGCGGCCGAGGAGAATCTGCACACCGCGGCCCGGCACGGGATCGACGCACGTCTGTACTGGCCGGGCATGGGCGAGGTGCCGGTGGCCGAGCTCGTTCTGCGGCGCCTGCTGCCGCTGGCGCATGCGGGGCTGGAGCATTCGGGCATGGATGCGTCGTGGCGGGAGCCGCTGCTGGGAGTCATCGAGCAGCGGTGCGTCACCGGCCGTAACGGCGCCGTGTGGCAGTCGGAGATGTTCCATCACATCGCCGACACCGCTCACGTGGATCACCATGAAGCGCTGCGGCGCATGACAGTGCAGTACATGGACTACATGCACCTCAACGCGCCGGCTCATACCTGGCCCGTCGACTGAAGCGGCGCCCCGGCCGCCCCGGCCTCCCACGTGACTACCGCCCTGCACGGTAAGGGAGCGGTCGCGGGGCGTGTTGCGCACATCTAAAATTGGGCATATCAGACAAACCCGGCCGATCATCCTTGCCCCGGGCTCTTGGGAGTGCTCATGAACCGCATCTCGGTGACTGTGGACGGCATCGCCTACGAGGACGACGTGGAACCACGTCTGCTGCTCGTCCACTACCTGCGGGACCGACTGGGGCGGACCGGCACCCCCATCGGCTGCGACACCAGCAACTGCGGCGCGTGCACCGTCGAGCTGGACGGGCAGAGCGTCAAGAGCTGCTCGGTGCTCGCGGTGCAGGCAGACGGGGGCGAGGTGACGACCGTCCAGGGGCTCGGTGCCGAGGGCGGCGGTTTCGACCCCTTGCAGAAGGCGTTCCACGAGAAGCACGCCCTGCAGTGCGGATACTGCACGCCCGGAATGATCATGGCGGCGCGGGATCTGCTCCGGGAGAATCCGCATCCGACTGCTGACGAGGTACGCGAGGCCCTCGAAGGCAACCTCTGCCGGTGCACGGGGTACCAGAACATCGTCCAGGCCGTGCTCGCAGCCGCCCGCGACGGACAGGGAGCCGTGGCATGACCGCGCAGCCGGCGGGCGGAACGCGCGAGAGGGAAGTGGGCCGTGCCCGGGCGCGCAAGGAGGACGCGCACCTCCTCACCGGACAGACCACATGGACGGACAACATCAGCGTGCCCGGGATGCTGCACATGGCGATTCTGCGCAGTCCCATGGCGCATGCGCGGATCGACCGGGTGGACGTGACGCCCGCGCGGGAGCGGCCCGGGGTCGTCGCCGCGTACAGCGGGCGTGACCTCGCGGACGGGCTGGCGTCGATGCCGTGCGCATGGCCGGTGACCGAGGACATCGTGATGCCCGACCATCCGCCGATCGCCGTCGACGAGGTCCGCTACGCCGGGGACCCGGTGGCCGTGGTGGTCGCACGGGACCGCTACGCGGCGGCCGACGCGCTGGAGGCGGTGGAGGTCGACTACACGCCGCTGGAACCGGTGCTCGACCTGGAGGCCGCCCTCGCGGACGGCGCACCGCTGGTCCACGCGGACAAGGGGACGAACCGGTGCTATGTCTGGCCGCTGACGACCGGTGAGGACTGGGAATCGGTCCAGGCGCGGGCCGACATCGTGGTGCGGCGGCGATTCGTCCAGCAGCGTCTGATCCCCAACGCGATGGAGCCACGGGCCGTGGTCGTGACGCCGATCGCCGCGTCCGGGGAGTACACCCTGTATTCCGCGACCCAGATCCCGCACATCGTGCGGGTGCTGATGGCCATGGTGACCGGCATTCCGGAGCAGAAACTGCGGGTGATCGCGCCGGATGTCGGCGGCGGGTTCGGCTCCAAGCTCCAGGTGTACGGGGAGGAGGCGGTCGCGCTCGCCGTCGCCCGGAATCTGGGCCGCCCCGTGAAGTGGACCGAGTCGCGCTCCGAGGGCTATCTGGCCACCCACCACGGCCGCGGCCAGATCCAGGACGTCCGGATCGCCGCGACGCGCGAGGGGAAGCTCCTCGGCCTGAAGGTCGATCTGCTGGCCGACATGGGCGCGTATCTGATGCTGATCACGCCGGGGACTCCGCTGCTCGGCGCGTTCATGTACCCGGCGATCTACAAGATGGACGCCTACGCGTTCACCTGCACCGGTGTGTTCACGACCCGGACCCCCACGGATGCCTACCGCGGCGCAGGGCGGCCGGAGGCGACGTTCGCGATCGAACGGATCATGGACGAGCTCGCCGTCGAGCTGGGCATGGACCCACTCGAGCTGCGCCGCCTCAACTGGATCGGGCATGACGAGTTCCCGTACACGTCGATCGCGGGACTCACCTACGACAGCGGCAACTACGAAGCGGCGACGGCCAAGGCGCTCGCGCTGTTCGGCTACGAGGGGCTGCGCGCCGAGCAGCAGGAGCGGGCGCGGCGCGGCGACCCGGTCCGGCTGGGCATCGGCGTGTCGACGTACACGGAGATGTGCGGGATCGCACCGAGCCGGGTGCTGAGGGATCTGCGGTACGCCGCCGGGGGCTGGGAGGCGGCGACCATCCGCATGCTGCCGACCGGCAAGGTCGAGGTGGTCACGGGGACGAGCCCGCACGGTCAGGGGCATGTGACCTGCTGGAGCCAGATCGCGGCGGATGTGCTGGGTGTGCCGTTCGAGGATGTCGAGGTGGTGCACGGGGACACCCGGGCGGCGCCGCAGGGGATGGACACCTACGGTTCGCGTTCGCTCGTGGTCGGCGGCTCGGCGGTCCACGCGGCGGCGCAGAAGGTCGTGGAGAAGGCCAGGAAGGTCGCCGCGCATCTGCTGGAGGCCAGTGAGGACGATCTGGACTTCGCGGACGGCGTGTTCTCCGTGCGGGGCTCGCCGGAGGCACGGCGGACGATCCAGGAGGTGGCATTCGAGACGTTCTCCTCGCACGACCTGCCCGACGGCATGGAGCCGACGATCAACGCCGAGCATCTGGTGGACCCGGACAACTTCTCGTATCCGCACGGGACGCATCTGTGCGCGGTCGAGGTCGACACGGAGACGGGGCGGACGCGGATTCGTTCGTACGTGTGCGTCGACGACGTCGGCCGGGTGGTCAACCCGGTGATCGTCGAGGGACAGGTGCACGGAGGCCTCGCGCAGGGCATCGCACAGGCCCTGTACGAGGAGGCCGTGTACGACGACGACGGCAACCTGGTGTCCGGGACCATGGCCGACTATCTCGTGCCGTCGGCGATGGATCTCCCGGAGTTCACGACGGAGCGCACCGAGACGCCGGCAACGTCGAACCCGCTCGGGGTGAAGGGCGTGGGCGAGGCCGGGACCATCGCGTCGACGCCGGCCGTGGTGAACGCGATCGTGGACGCGCTGCGTCCGCTGGGCGTCACGGACGTGGCGATGCCGTGCACCCCGGAGCGGGTCTGGCAGGCCATCAGGCAGGCACGCACGGCGGGAGGACGGTCCGCGGCGGGCCAGGAGCGACCGGAGGGCGAAGTACCGACGACGGGCCAGGCGCCCGCCCCGAGCGAAGAGGGGATGGCATGATCCCTGCAGCCTTCGACTACGCGCGACCGGAGACGCTGGACGAGGCCGTGCGCGCGCTGGCGGGCGCCGGTGAGGAGGGGAAGGTGCTGGCCGGCGGTCAGAGTCTGCTGCCGATGCTGCGGCTGCGGCTCGCGTTCCCGGAGCTGGTGGTGGACGTCGGGCGGATCCCGGAGCTGAAGGGCGTGCGTGAGGACGGGGACGTTCTGGTCATCGGGGCGATGACCACGCATCACGACGTGATCCGCGATCCGCTGGTACGGCGCCACGCAGGGTTGCTGACAGCAGCGACGGAGACGGTCGCCGATCCGGCCGTACGGCACCGGGGGACGCTGGGCGGCGCACTTTCCCACGCCGACCCGGCCGGGGATCTGCCGGCGGTCGTCCTCGCCCTGGACGGAGAGCTGGTCGCGGCGGGCCCGCAGGGGCGGCGGACGATCCCGGCGCGGGAGTTCTTCGCCGACTACCTGCAGACCGCGCTGCGGCCGGACGAACTGGTGGTGGAGGTGCGGGTGCCGAAGACGGACGGCTGGGGCTTCCACTACGAGAAGTTCCAACGGGTGGCCCAGGCATGGGCCATCGTCGGCGTGGCGGCGCTGGTACGGGGCGGCGACGGCGGTATCGCGGAGGCCAGGGTCGGGCTGACGAACATGGGGGCGACACCGCTGCGGGCCGCGGCGGCGGAGGCGGCCCTCGCGGGCGCCGACGGCCCGCAGGCCGTGGCGCGGGCCGCGGAGGCGGCGGCCGAGGGCACGCGCCCGTCCTCCGACCTGTCGGCATCCGCCGAGTACCGGAAGCATCTGGCCCGGGTGCTCACCCGGCGGGCCGTGCTGGCCGCGGCCGGGATGGCCTGACGGGTTCCCCGTGGAGGAGCGAGCCCCGTGGATGACGGAGATGGGCGGGCCCGCGCAGGGGGCCGCCGGGGGCGGCGCACGCGCGTCCGACTCCGCGTCGACGGCGTCCGGCTACCGGCCGGCGACGGTGTCCGGCTCCGGGGCCGCGCGGGACCATGGCGAGGGACGGTCGGCGGGTGAGGCGATGTCCGTGCCGCCGGGACCCGACGAGGTACGGGAGGGGCTGGAGGCGGTCGGATATCTCGTGGACGACGGGCTGGCGATCGCCTGCTTCCTGGCGTTGAAACTCCATCGGCCGATCTTCTGCGAGGGGGACGCGGGCGTGGGCAAGACGTCGCTCGCGGGGGCGCTGGCGCAGATGCTGGGTGCGCCGTTGATCCGGTTGCAGTGCTACGAGGGGATCGATGCCTCACAGGCGCTGTACGACTGGGACTTTCCACGCCAGTTGCTGCATCTGCGGGCCGCCGAGGCCGCCGGGATCACCGATGTGGAGCAGCTGGAGGACGAGCTGTACGACCGGCGGTTCCTCATCGAGCGGCCACTGCTGCAGGCGCTGCGGACACAGCCGTCGGTGCTGCTGGTCGACGAAGTGGACCGGGCCGACGACGAGTTCGAGGCGTTTCTGCTGGAGCTGCTGTCGGAGTACACGGTCACCGTGCCGGAACTGGGCACGCTGCGGGCCACGGCGCCGCCGGTGGTGGTGCTCACCTCGAACCGGACGCGTGAGGTGCACGACGCGCTGAAACGGCGCTGTCTGTACCACTGGTTCGACCACCCGTCCTTCGCCCGCGAGCTGGCGATCGTCCGCAGACGGCTGCCGGGAGTGACCGCGCGGCTCGCCGAGCAGGTGACCTGCGTCGTACAGGCGCTGCGGGCCGAGGAGTTGCTGAAGCCGCCCGGGGTCGCCGAGACCATCGACTGGGCGGAAGCCCTGGACGCGCTGGGTGCGACGGAGCTGGATGCCGAGCTGGCGGTGGCCACCCTGGGTTCGGTGCTGAAGTACCGGGAGGACGCCGAGCGGGCCCGTTCCCTGGACCTGTCCGCGATCCTCGCGCTGCGCGGGGCGGGGGCGTGAGAACGATGACGACGACGGCAGCCGACGGGCCCGCGGTGCTGGTGGGGTTCGCGCGTGCGCTACGGGCGGCTGGGCTGGACGCGGGGCCGGACCGGGTGCAGACGTTTCTGCGGGCGCTCGGCGAACTGGGGCCGCAGCAGCGTACGGACGTGTACTGGGCCGGACGGCTCACTCTCTGCGGCAGCCAGGACGATCTGGACCGCTACGACCAGGTGTTCGCCGCCTGCTTCGACCGGCGTGCGGCCGGGCCCCGGCCGCGAGCGCGGCCACTGGCCGTTCCCCCGCCGCCGCGGCTCGTCGTACGGGAGACGGACCGCGCCCGCGGGGCCGAGGCCGGTCAGGACGAGGAGCACGCGGGAGCGGCAGCCGCGCTCGCCAGCTCCGCCGAGGTGCTGCGCCACCGTGATGTCGCCGAGTTGACCGGCACCGAACGCGAGCAGCTGCGGCGGCTGCTGGCCGCGTTCGCGCTTCGCGGCGAACCGCGGCGTTCCGCCCGGCTGCGTCCGGCACGGCGCGGGGCCGTGGATCCGCGGCGGACCGTACGGGAGTGGCTGCGCCGGGGCGGGGAGCCGGCCCGGCTGCGGTACCGGGCACGGGCCGAGCGGCCACGCCGGGTGGTGCTGCTGCTGGACGTGAGCGGTTCGATGGCCCCGTACGCGGACGCGCTGCTGCGCTTCGCGCATGCGGCGGCGCATCGCGGGCCTTCGGGGCCGCGGGCGGCGACGGAAGTGTTCACGATCGGCACCCGGCTGACCCGGGTGACCGGCGCGCTCGGGCATCGCGACCCGGACGCGGCGATGGCGGCCGTTGCGGCCGTGGTCCCGGACTGGAGCGGCGGCACCCGGCTCGGTGAGATGCTGCGCGCCTTCCTCGACCGGTGGGGGCAGCGCGGCATGGCCCGCGGCGCGGTGGTCGTGGTGCTCTCCGACGGCTGGGAGCGCGGGGATCCGGCGCTGCTGGCGGCCCAGATGCGACGGCTGCACCGGCTCGCGCACCGGGTGGTGTGGGCCAACCCGCGCAAGGCACGCCCGGGCTACGCGCCGCTCGCGGCCGGGATGGCAGCGGCCCTGCCGAGTGTCGACACGTTCGTCGAGGGGCACAGTCTGGCGGCTCTGGAGCGCCTCGCGGCGGTGGTGAGAGGAGACGGCCGTGCGTGAGACCCGGGGCCGCGGAAAGAATGGACGGCCGGGTGCGAGTCACGGGCCGGGCGTGAGGTGGGCGCCGGGCTCGGGAAAGCGCGGCCATATGGGCGTGGTGGTGGTACGCGAGGCGCCGGGCCGTGGGCGTGGGCCCGGACCGAGGCTTGGCACGGAGCCGTGTCGGAGAGGAATCGAGGATGCGTGAGATTCTGCCGGCGCTGAACCGGTGGTACGCGGCGGGCGAACCGTTCGGGCTGGCCACAGTGGTCGCGGTGAGCCGCAGTGCGCCGCGTGGTCCGGGCGCGGCGATGGCCGTCGGCCCGGGCGACGAGGTCGTGGGAAGTGTTTCCGGCGGCTGTGTGGAAGGCGCGGTCTTCGACCTCGCCAAGGAGGTCATCGCCGACGGCGTGGCGCGGTTGCAGACCTTCGGCTACAGCGACGAGGACGCTTTCGCGGTGGGGCTGACCTGCGGCGGGGAGATCACACTGCTCGTGCGGTCCGTGTCGCCGGGCGCCGACGAGACGTTCGGCGCGGTCGCCGAGTCCGTTGCCGCACACCGGCCCGTGACGGTGGCGACGGTGACCGACGGCCCCGCGCCGCGCGGTGCCGCGCTGGCCGTGTGGCCGGACGCGGTGTCCGGTTCGCTGGGATCGGCGGGCTTGGATGTCGCGGTCGTCGCCGATGCGCGGGGCGAGCTCGCGCAGGGCGCGACGGGGCTGCGGCACTACGGGCCCGAGGGGCAGCGCCGCGAGGACGTTGTGTCCGTGTTCCTGCATTCGTTCGCGCCGCCGCCGAGGATGCTGGTCTTCGGGGCGATCGACTATGCGGCAGCCGTCGCCCGGATCGGCGACTTCCTGGGCTACCGGGTGACGGTGTGCGATGCGCGTCCGGTGTTCGCGACGCCGAAGCGCTTCCCCGAGGGCGTCGAGGTCGTGGTCGACTGGCCGCACCGCTATCTGCACGGCACCGAGACGGATGCCCGCACCCTGATCTGCGTCCTGACGCATGATCCGAAGTTCGACGTGCCGCTGCTGGAGGAGGCACTGCGCCGTCCGGCGGCGTACATCGGGGCGATGGGCAGTCGCCGTACGCATGACGACCGTATGAAGCGGCTGCGGGAGACCGGGCTGGATGACGCGCAGTTGGCCCGGCTGCGTTCGCCGGTCGGGCTGGATCTCGGGGCCCGTACACCGGAGGAGGTCGCCATCTCGGTGGCCGCGGAGATCGTCGCGCTGCGCTGGGGCGGAAGTGGCGCTCCGCTGACGGCGACCGCCGGCGCGATCCACCCTTCGGGGCCGGACCCCGGATGACGCCGGCCGGGCCCGACCGGGGCCGGGCACTCTCGTGAGGAGAGGCCGGGCCTTCTCGTGAGGAGGAGCGGAGCATGGAGTTGCAGCACGAGTTCACCGTCCCCGTCCCGGTCGAGGACGCCTGGCGGGCTCTCCTCGACATTGAGCGGGTGGCGCCCTGCATGCCCGGTGCGACGGTGGAGGAGTTCGACGGCGAGACGATCACCGGCACCGTGAAGGTCAAGGTCGGCCCGATCTCGCTGACGTACCGGGGCACCGCTGTGTTCGACGAGAAGGACGAGGCGGCGCACCGGATGGTGCTGACCGCGGGCGGGAAGGAAGTCCGCGGCCAGGGCACGGCACGGGCCACCGTGACGTCCACGCTCGCCGAGGCCGGTGGTGGTACGGCCGTGACCGTGCGGACCGATCTCGCGGTGACGGGGCGGCCGGCCCAGTTCGGGCGGGGCGTGATGGCCGAAGTCGGCGACAAGCTCGTCGGCCGGTTCGCCGCCTGTCTGACCGAGCAGCTGGCCGGGTCCGCCGCCGGACCGGACGGAGCTCCTCCCCCGCCGCGTGACGAAGCGGCGGAGGCCGGTCGCACCGAGGCCGAGCCGATCGATCTCGTACGGACCGCGGGCCTTCCGGTGGCCAAGCGCGCGGTGGTGGCGGCGCTGGTGGCCGGGCTTGTCGCCGCTCTCGTCTTCGTACTGCTGCGGCGACGGCGCTGACACCTCGCTCACGACGCCCCTGCCCGCGTCCCAACTGAACCGACCGGAGCGCCCCGATTCAGCCGCGTCCCGGTGCCAGGCGGCCAGAGGCCCGGCACCGGGACGCGGCTGGTGCTCAACTGCTGAACCGCTCAACCGCTACTGACCGGCGTCAGCCGCCCAGCCCGTCCGCGGCCTTCTTGATGTCCGCCGCGAAGGCGCTCACCTCGGTGTAGACACCGGGCTTGCCCGGGCGCGCGCAGCCCTCGCCCCAGCTGACGATGCCGACCTGGATCCAGGCTCCCGCGTCGTCCTTGCGGAACATGGGGCCGCCGGAGTCACCCTGGCAGGTGTCGACGCCGCCGGTGTCCAGGATCCCGGCGCAGAGCTCGTCGCCGGGGGTCAGCTGGTCGCCGTACGCCTTCTGGCAGGTGGCGTCGTCGATGGCCGGGACCTTGGCCTTGAGCAGATAGCGCTGCTGGTCGCCGCCTTCCTTGTCCGCGCCCCAGCCGGCGATGTCGAATTCGCCGGTGTTGAACTTGTCGTCCGCGGCGATCGGCAGGGTCGGCAGATCGATCGGCTTCTCGAGCTTGATCAGCGCCCAGTCCTTGCCCTTGCCGTTGTAGCCGGGCGCCTGGAGGACCTCGGTGGACTTCACGCTGATCGCGTTGGAGTCCTCCAGGTCGGCGACGCCCGCCGTGGCGGTGATGCCGGTGTTCGGGCCACTGCCGTCGACGCAGTGGGCGGCGGTCAGAACGATGTCCTTGGCGTACAGTGCGCCACCACAGCCCATGGACAGCCGGACCATGAACGGGAATTCACCCTGATCGGCCTTGGTCCCGCCGACGACCTTCGTGCCTATCTCACCGCGTGGGGTCGGTGCGGAGGCTGCGTTGGCCGCGCCGGGCTGGAGGCTGAAGGCGGCCAGGGCGACGGCACCGATCGCGGTGGTCGTCCTGAGGTGCTTCAGGTAGCTCTTCAATGGACTTCCTCTCGTGGGGGGTATGCGTCAATGACGGGCCCATGCCAACCCCGGAATCGGAAGTCACCACCGAACGAAGTGCGTCGGAAAACGGCAGCACACTGCAAGGCGTCCGAACCCAGTGGGGGATGAGTCCGCAAAGCGCCCTGCGATTATGTGGAACAGGAGACCGGGGTGACAAGGGTTCACAATCCCCCAACTCCCCTTCGGACTATGACCCGTTGGGTCCATATCGACCCATCCCAACCACTATTGCCGTGCGCTGTTACACGAGTGATACGCAATCTCCGGAGAGCTGTGTCGTTGGCTCAATCCGCGCGGAATCCAGCGGCGCGAGTGCGGTAATCCAGCCAGAATTGCGTGCCGAAACAACCAAGGCCGGCAACCTTCGGACCGCCGTCGCCCACGTGCTGGGCCTGTCCAGGGCCAGGCATGGAACGAGCGTCGGACGGCTGCCTTCACTCCGGCCGCTGCCGGAGGAACTGTTCGGCGCCGGCCGACTGTTCACACCGCGCTGACCGCCCGGTGGCATTCGCTGTCAGCAGTACTCGCCCATCATGCGGCCGGTCTGTATTGCCCCGTGGATGCCCCTCGACAACTACGAACGAGTTCAGGACGGACCGGGAGCGGTGCTTCGGTCGTTCAGGTAGCTCGCGCGCCCCTCGTCGTCGAGCTCGAACGGCCCCTCGGGAATGATGCAGAACTCGTTCCCCTCGGGGTCGGCCATGACCAGGAAGCCTCCCGCCGCATACTGCTGGAGCAGCCGGCCGCCCAACGCCTCGACCCGTTCCTGCTCGGCGGCCGGGTCCGGCGAGGCGACGTCGAAGTGGATACGGTTCTTGCCGGCCTTCGGCTCGGCGACCTTCTGGAAGCCCATTCCCGGGCCGTCGCCACGCGCGAGCCAGACGTACGGACCTGTCCTCGCCGCAACAGGTCTTCCGAGGAGCTGAGCCCAGAACGAGGCCAGTCGCTCCGGATCGCGGCAGTCGATGATGAGGTCCTTGATGGTCAGGTGGGTGCCAGGCATTCCGAGATGCTCCCAGATCGCCGCTGCCCGGCCGGGACCGGGTGGCCCGGGAGCGGCGGGAGGCCGGCGCCGTCTGCCGCGCGGTGTGCGTGGCACGCGCCTGTCGCCTCCGTTCCTTCGGTCACTGCTCACGGCACAGTGGAGGCATGAACGCAGACAACAGGAACATTCTCGCCCGAGCGGGCGTGGCGACCAGGCTGCCGGCCCAGGACCTGGACCGGGCGCGGCGTTTCTACTCCGAGCAGCTCGGGCTGGAGCCCGTCGATGAACGGCCCGGTGGGCTGCTGTATCGCTGCGGAGGCGTGGAGTTCGTCCTGTTCCGATCGGCGGGAGCGTCGCCCGGCACGTTCACTCAGATGGCGTGGCAGGTCGACGACATCGAGGCAGTCGTGTCGGAACTCGAACGGCGCGGCGTGGTGTTCGAGGATGTCGACCTGCCCGGCCCGCTCGGCGGCATGCGTACGAGGGACGGGATCGCCGAGATCGAGGGGAACTACCCGAGCAAGGGCGCGCGGGGTGAACGCGGCGCCTGGTTCCGTGACAGCGAGGGGAACGTGCTGGGCATCGGCCAGCCGGTCGTCTGAGGAGTACGCGCCCGGTCATCGCGCCCCGGGAACCGCGGCGGCGGCCAGGCAGCGTGCCTCGATGCTTCCGTTGGCGAGCTTCGCCAACGGAAGCAGCACTCAGCGCCCAGCACTCAGCGCTCAGCGAGGCAGCGAGCATCAGCGGGTCCTGGGTCGTGTACGCGGCCTGGCCACTCGCCGCAGCAGCCATCGCCATGGCCGCCGTCCGCCGCCGCGACCTGTGAGCCCGCGAAACGTGATCCGGGTACGTAGGCTGACACCACGTGCACGCGATCACTCGGGAGGTTCAACGGCCGTGTCGGACCAGGGAGTTTATGTCATCACCGGCGGGGGAACGGGCATCGGCGCCGCCACCGCCCGGAGACTGCGTGCGGACGGCCACCACGTCGTCGTGTCCGGGCGGCGACCCGGGCCGCTGCAGCACATCGCCCAGGAGACCGGAGCCCTGGCTCACCCGGCCGACACCACGGACCGCGATGCGGTCGACGGTCTCGTCGACGCGGCCCTGAGCCCGTACGGCCGGCTCGACGGACTTGTGCTCAACGCCGGTATCGCGCGCGCCGGCGCCGTCGGCGACCTGTCGGACGAGGACTGGGAGGACGTTATGCGGACCAACGTCACCGGACCGTTTCTCCTCCTGCGCGCCGCCCTCCCGCATCTGCTGCGGTCACGCGGCGCCGTCGTCGCGGTCGCCTCGGTCTCCGCTCTGCGCAACGGGCAGGGGAACGCCGCGTACGCGACGTCCAAGTCCGCCCTGCTCCAGCTGTGCCGATCGCTCGCCGTCGACTACGGCCAGGAGGGACTGCGCGCCAACACCGTCTGCCCCAGCTGGGTGCGTACGGAGATGGCCGACCGGCGCATGGCCCGCTTCGCCGAGGAAGCCGGACTCACGGGCTCCGTAAGCGGGGAAGCCGCCCGGGGAAGGGGCGACGGAACCGACGCGGCGTACGAGGAGGCCACCCGGCTCATCCCCGCACGCCGCCCCGGCGAACCCGGCGAAGTGGCCGAGGCGATCGCCTGGCTCCTCTCACCCGCCGCTTCGTTCGTCAACGGCGCGGTGCTCACCGTCGACGGCGGGGTGACGGCCCTCGATCCCGGCACTCTCGCCTTCGGCCATCGCATCGAGCCCCGTCCTGCCCACGGCGGCTGAATCCCCGAAGGTCAGGCCGGAGCCCGTCAGATCGGCGCGGATGCCCTCGCGTTCCACGACGACGTCCCGCAGGCGTATGTCCCCGGACGTCGCCTTCGGCAACTCGAAGGAGAGCGAGAGCCGGTCGGAGAGCGCCGGAGGCCGCAGTTTCAACAGGGAGCCGATCAGCTGCGGGTCGATGCCGGCCTTCTCCAGCAGCCAGGGGTGGTCGACGACGACATCGACGAGGTTGACCTTCATCAACTGCTGGAGGAAGCGCGGGGAACCGGTGAGGCGGCTCAGTTCCTCCTCATTGCGCAGTGCGTCGTCGATCCGGGACTCGGGGATGCCGAGGCGTTGCACCACGGCGGGGAGGGCTAGGAGGGCCTTGGCACGGGCTGCTTCGTCAATGATCCGGGCGGCCGCTTCGGCGTGGAGGCGAAGACCCGAGCGCGCGGGGTCCTTGCCTGGCCGGTAGGTGAAAAGGCCGGGGACGTCGAGGCGCATGTTCTCAACCGTGGTGGACACGGCGCGGTCGCCGTCCTGGCGGACGTGAGCCTCCGCCCCCACGCTCACCTCGCGGCCGGCCACGGGCAGTGATCCGGCGATGTGTATGCCGCCGCGTCCCGCACTGGTGAACCTGACTTGGGACGCGCCCAGTTCACGGTTGAGATCGTCGAACGAGAGGAGTACGTCACCGTCCATCCGGTCGACGACGGCCCCTCGGAGCGAGGCGGGGAGGTCGCCGGCGATCCGGATGTCTGTGGCGGTGGCGTGCACTTCGGCCAGGGAGACCTTGTCGGCGGCGACGTCCGGGAGGGTGACGTCGACCTTGTCGATCCGGTGGCCGAGCACCTGGGTGAGGAAGGGGAAGCCGGCGATGTCCACGTCGGGCCGGGCGGCGAGGCCGAGCGAGCTCTGGATCCTGTCCTCGGCCTTCTCCTCCGCGTATGTCACGGCCAGGCGGTCGCATACGACGAGGAGGGTGGCGCACACGACTGCACCGACGGCCAGTTTCAGTACGACGGGAACGACCGCGAGGCGACTCTTGCCGCGATGGTCGGGCGGTGACCAGTCCTCCGGCTCATCGTCGGAGGGGAGAGCGACACCGGCGCCGCCGGCGATACCGGAGGGACTGGCACGCGTGGAGGAGGAAGGATCTCCGAAGTCGGGTTCCGGGTCCGCCAGTTGTGCGAGTTCCTCGTACGGATTGCGTGGATGCGTGGATATGCGTGTGGGGGGTCGCATCGGCTCATCCCATCATAGGCACCACCGTCGAACGCAAGTCCGGCATCCGCCGAACTCGTCCCGGAATTCAGCTATCCCTGAGCGACGCGACGCTCGTCGGCGGCAATGGCAAGGTCGTTGATACTGGCGTAGCGCTTGCGCATCAGGCCGTGCTCGTCGAACTCCCAGTTCTCATTGCCGTAGGCGCGGAACCACTGGCCGGCGGCGTCGTGGTACTCGTACTCGAAGCGCACCGCGATGCGGTTGCCGTGGTAGGCCCACAGCTCCTTGCGCAGCCGGTAGCCGAGCTCCCGCTGCCACTTGCCGGTGAGGAATTCGACGATCTCCCGTCGGCCGTTCAGGAAGACATCGCGATTGCGCCACTCGGAGTCCTCGGTGTAGGCGAGGGCGACCTTCTCGGGATCGCGCGTGTTCCAGGCGTCCTCCGCGAGCTGGACCTTGAGGCGGGCGGTCTCCTCGGTGAACGGGGGCAGGGGCGGACGCTGCGAGGCGGGCATGACGGCTCCTTCCGGGCGAGAACGATCGTTCTCAGCTGGTCGGGTACTCTACGAGAACGTTGGTTCTCACGCAAATGGGGTGTCGGAGCATGGACATCGAGGCGACCAGGTCGCAGATCCTCGACGCGGCCGAGGAGCTCTTCTACGGCCAGGGCATCCAGGCGGTCGGCATGGATGCCGTGCGCTCCGCGTCCGGGGTCACGCTGCGACGGCTGTACCAGGTCTTCCCCTCGAAGGGGGCGCTCGTGGAGGCGTATCTGCTGCGGCGCGACACCCGGTGGCGGGACAGCCTCGTGGCGTACGTGGACGCCGCGGACGCGTCCCCGGACGATCGGGTCCTGGTGGTCTTCGACTGGCTGCGACGGTGGTTCGAGGAACCGGACTTCCGCGGCTGCGCCTTCATCAACTCGTTCGGGGAGCTGGGGGCGACGGCTCCGGAGGTCGCCGAGGCGGCCCGCCACCACAAGGAGGCGTTCCGGCAGTACATCGCCGGCCTCGCACACGACGCGGGAGCTCCGGACGGGATCGCCGCCCCCCTGGCCCTGCTCGCGGAGGGCGCCATCACCACGGCCGCGATCTCCGGTTCGCCCCGGCCGGCAAGCGACGCCCAGGAGGCCGCGCGACTGCTGCTGGGATCGGCGGTCGCGGCCTGAACCGGGAGGCCCGGAGGCGGAGTTGAGCGACCCGGTACCAGAGCCCGGCGCCCGTCCTGGGAGATCGTGAGCCGGACGACCCCCGGGGCCGGTTTCGACGACAGAGCGGGAGCTCTTCGGAACCGCGCGGCCGGACGGCGGGCCCGCCGTCACCGACCGGCAGTTCAGCGGCTTCGTCGACCGGTATGTGACGCCCGCCTTCCCCGACGGGCTCACCGTCCAGGGCGGGCAGGGTCAGTGGCGTGATGCCGGCGGGGTCATCGAGCGGGAGCGGTCGTACGAGCTGATCCTGATCTACCCGGCAGCCGGGGGCGGCAGCCGGGACCGGAGCATCGAGAAGATCCGTACGATGTACAAGCTGCTGTACGGACAGGAATCCGTGGCCCGGCTCGACGAGACCGTGCGGGCGGACTTCTGACGGCGTTCGCGACGGACGGCGGCTCACCGGTTCCACGGAGAAGGGCGGTCGGTCCGTTCCGCGGGGAGCAGCGACGGACCCGTTCCACGGGTATCGGCTGCCGACCCGTTCCACGGGGAGCAGCGGCGCTGCAGCGGAAGACGCGCGGCGGAGGGGCGTCCGTACAGGAGCGCGGCAAGTGCTGCACCAAGGAGCCCGCCGACGAGCTGGGCTGCGATGATTCCGGGGCGCGAGGCCGGGGCGATGCCGGTGGAGGAGTCCGAGAAGGCACGACCGACTGTGGCGGCCGGGTTGGCGAAGGTCCGACGATGACGGCCACCAGGGCCACTGTTCCGATCAGTTCCGCCGCAGCGCGGCGCGGCAGCGTGCTGCACGTGCCCATGACGACTCCCCCACCACAAGTTCCCGAGCCGTGGAAAGTATATTCCGCCATCCGGAATGACCGCGCCCAGATGAGGCGGGTCGGAGGGGGCGTATTGAAGCGTGCGACCGCGCACGTGGTCGGGGAACCACTCCAGATGGTTTATCGTTCATCTAGACGTGAGTGCGCACGGGACATTCGTCCGGGTGCATGGCTCACCCCATAGCTGCCCCGGCCGGCCTCCCCCGACCGGCCGGGGCCTTCCTCCTCCGGCCTCCTCCGCCCGGCCTCTCCCCCGCCGTCGGCCTGGGGCTCAGCCTTCCTGGGACGTGCCGCCGCGGGCGGAAGCCAGAACCTGCTCGATGGTGTCCGCCTCCGCTGCGTTCTTGTCCGGACGGTGGCGTACCACGCGCGCGAAGCGCAGGGCCACCCCGGCCGGGTAGCGCGAGGAGCGCTGAAGGCCGTCGTAGGCGATCTCGACGACGAGTTCCGGCCGTACGCGTACGACGAAACCGTCGTCGCCCACGGCAAGTCCCCGCAGACGGCCTGTCTGCCAGCGCAGCATCGCGTCCGTGAGTCCCTTGAAGGTCTTGCCGAGCATGACGAAGGTGCCGTCGGGCGCGCGTGCGCCGAGGTGCAGGTTGGAAAGGAGCCCGGTGCGGCGGCCGTGACCCCATTCGACGGCCAGAACGACGAGGTCCAGGGTGTGGACGGGTTTCACCTTGAGCCATGAGCGACCTCGGCGGCCGGCGCTGTAGGGCGCGTCCAGGGCCTTGACCATGACGCCCTCGTGGCCACGGTCGAGGGTCGCGGCGAGGAAGTCCTCGGCCTCGCGCAGCTGGGGTGCGGAGCCGGGGTCCTCGATGACAACGCGCCGTACCCTCATGGGCTCGGGGACCAGGCGCGCCAGGGCCGCGTGCCGCTCGCGGCCGGTCAGGTCGAGCAGGTCGGCGCCGTCGTCGGCCAGGATGTCGAAGAAGACGGGTGACAGGGGCAGCGCGGCGGTCGCCGCGGCCACATCGGTGCGGGAGCCCACGCGTGAGGCGATGTCCTGAAAGGGCAGGGGCCGGCCGGCCGGGTCGAGCGCGATGACTTCGCCGTCCAGAATGAACCGGTCCCCCGGCAGTTCCCGCACCGAGGCCACGACGTCGGGCAGCCGTCCGGTGATGTCGTCGAGGGAGCGCGTGTGGATACGCACGTCACCGCCGGAGCGGTGGACCTGGATGCGAATGCCGTCCAGTTTCTCCTCGACGCAGCAGGGGCCGAGCGACTGGACCGCTTCGGCGACCGATGGCGCCGTATGGGCCAGCATCGGCTGGACCGGTCGGCCCACTCGCAGCCGGAAGGACACGAGCACGTCGGGGCCCTCGGCGAGGAGGCTTTCGGCCACGCGGGACAGGGACCCGTCCAGCATCACCGCGCGCCGGACGTCGCCGGCCGGGGCACCCGCCGCCTTGGCGACGGCCTCCAGAGCGATGGCGTCCAACGCGCCCTGGCGCACCTCACCGGTCAGCAGCCGGAACAGGAACTCCTGCTCGGGCGCGGTCGCCGCACCCATGAGCTCTCCGATCAGACGCTTGCGTTCGGCCTGCGCGCCGGCTCCGGCGACCTGGGCGAGTGCGGTGAACGCCGCGTCTGCGTCGCCGACGGTCAGGCCCGGCCGGTCGGCAGGCTGCGTCCGGTCCTTGAGGACGCTCCAGCCGACGCCCAGCCGTCCCTGCGGGAGCCGTCCGGCGAGATAGGAGATGACGAGCGCGGCCTCCTGGGGCCGGGCGTCCTCGAACAGGGAGGCCAGGGCTGCGATCTTGCGGGTACGGGACGGCTCGGCGGCAACCTGCCGTGACACGTCCGCTAGGCGGGCCAGCAGCATGCCGCCATCGTGCCCGGCTCCGCCCCGGCGCGCACGCCATGGTCGGGGTCCGCCGAGTGACCGGACAGAGAGAGCCGAGCGGGCCGCGTCATGGGGTAGTGCCGAACAGCCGGTCGAGATGGTGATCGAGCAGGCGCAGAGCCTCCTCGGGGGTGTGGACGTGCAACAGGGTGTATGCGGTCAGGCCGTCGACCAGGCTGATGAGGATCATCGCCTCGTCGTCGGGTTCGCGTCCGGCGGGCAGCTCCTGGCGCTCGGCTGCCCGGCGCAGCAGTCCGGCGAAGAGCTCGCGGAGCCTGGAGATGCCGTCCTGGGCCGGGGTGCGCAGCCGGTCGTCGTGGACCGCACGGGCGAAGTAGGCCGCGGCCACGAGCTGACCGATACGGCTGTGTTCGTCCAACGGCAGCATTCCGGCGAGGCACTCGCGCAGTACGAAACGGGGCGGGGGCTCCTCGGCCAGGTTGGCCACGGCCTTCTCGATGCGCTCCCTGATGCGCTGGTCGGCGAGCTGATTGACCTGCCGCAGGGCGAAGACGAGCATCTCGTCCTTGGAGCGGAAGTAGTGCTGCAGCCTGCCGAGCGAGATGCCGGCCTCGGTGGCGACGTCGCGCAGGCTGACTCCGTCGAGGCCGCGCGTGCTCGCGATGCGCCAGAGCGCCGCAGTGATCTCCAGACGTCGCTCTTCATGATCCACCTTCTTGGGCACGGCCGGCCTCACTCTCTTTTGCAAGTCACTTGTACCGTTGTAACGTATCGCCATCCAATACAACTGACTTGAAAACGGGGAGCTCCTTGATGCCCACACCTACCGCCCCGCTCCTGCGACCACCCCGATGCCGGGTCGATCCACGCGCCCGACGCTGGTGGACCGTGCAGGCACTCCTCTCGGTCAGCGGGCCGATGCTGCTCGTCGCGACCGCGCTGGCGACGCTCTCCACGCTCTTCTTCGCCGGGGCGCTGCCGTGGCTGGGCCCGCTGCTGCTCGCCACACTCGTCGCACCCGCGCTCGTGTACATGACCGTCATGCCACGCAGACGCTGCGCGGTGCACGGCTGGGAACTGGGCACGCACTCGGTGTATGCGGCCGGGGGATGGCTGTGGCAGCAGCGCCGGATCGCCCCGCTGTCCCGGGTGCAGACCGTCGACACCGTGCGCGGTCCGGTCCAGCGGCGGTACGGACTCGCCACTCTCACCGTCACCACGGCCTCGACCGCGGGGGACATCAGGATCTCCGGGCTGTCGGAGTCCGACGCCGAGGACCTGTCACGGCGTATCGCTGAGGCCGCCCAGGCCGTTCGGGGGGAAGCCGCATGACGGCCCTCGGCGCATCCCCGGACACCGCGCGGTCCACGCCCTGGTGCCGGCCCGATGCCCGCACCCTGCTGGTGCAGTGCGGCTGGCTGGCGGCGCCCCTCGGCTCGGCCGTGCTCACCGCCCTCGCCACCGGCGGGCGGATCGGTCCCGGCGGGTGGATCACGCTCGCCGCCATTGCCGCCGCGTTCGCGGTCGTCAGCACCTGCGGAGTCATCCGCTGGAGCCGCACGCACTACCGCATCGGCGCCGACTCGCTCGTCCTGCGCAGCGGCGTGTTCAGCAAGCGGCTGCGCACAGTGCCGCTGAACCGCATCCGCAGTGTCGATCTGACCGCCACACCGCTGCACCGGGTGCTCGGCATCACGGTCGTCCGCGCGGGCACCACCACCTCGCACGGGGGTCGAGGTGAGGTCGCCCTGAACGCCGTGTCCCGGAGCGAGGCGCTGCGGCTGCAGACGGTGCTTCTCGCGCACGCCGACGCCGACGCGGCCTCCGGGGATCCGGTCCTCGCACGGATCGACTGGCGCTGGCTGCGGTATGCCCCGCTCACCTTCTGGGTCATCGGCGGGGTCGGGGTCGCGGCGGGGACGGTCTACCGCGTCCTGGACGCCGTAGGCGTGGAACTGTGGCGCGTGGGGTTCGTCCAGAGGGCCTTCGCCGAGTTCGGCAACGGCGTGCTCTGGCTGACCGTCCCAGCCGCGCTGCTGGCCGTCGTCGCCGTCGGCTCGCTCGGCGCGCTCGCGCTCTACACCGAGAACTGGTGGGATCTGCGCACCGAGTGGCGCGATAACCGCACCCTGGCCGTACGGCGTGGACTGCTCACGACCCGCTCGGTCACCATCGAACGCGCCCGGCTGCGTGGGGTGATGCTGCGGGAACCTCTCCTGCTCCGGGCCGCCGGCGGGGCGAGCGTACACGCCGTCGCGGGCGGCCTCGGCAACCGGGAGGAAACCAGGAGCCGCAGCGCGCTCCTGCCGCCCGCTCCCCGTACACAGGCTCTGCGGGTCGCTGCGGGAGCACTGCGCGAGCCACGACCCCCGTTCGAGGGAGTCGATTTCGCCCAGCACCCGCGCCCGGCGCTCCGCCGTCGGCTCAGACGCGGACTGCTGCTGTTCGTGCTGCCCATCACGGGCGCACTGGCGCTGCTCGGTGCTCTCCTCACCCCGGTGCTGCTGCACTGTGCCTGGGTGTTCGCCCTCATCGCCACGCCGGTTGTGTGGCTGCTGGCACGGGACGCCTATCGCAGCCTCGGGCACGCGCTGCGCGACCGCCATCTGCTGGTGCGCTCCGGCACGTTCAGCAGGGACACCGTGGCTCTGGAGCGGGACGCGATCGCCGCATGGACCTTCACCTCCTCGCCGTTCGCCCGGCGGAACGGTCTGGTCACCGTCACCGCGGCGGTTGCGGCGGGTGAGCACGGCTACCGCATCCCGGATCTTGCGGCACAGTCCGCGCCCGGATTCGCCGCGGCAGCGGCGCCCGGAATCGTCGACGAATTTCTTCACGTCGCCTGAACACCTCCCTTCATTCAGTCAACTCCCCCAATCTGCGGTCGATTTGATCCACTCCCGACAGCAGGCAGGGGACCATGAGGAAGCTCTCGCGTACGGCTGTGCCCGCGGTCGCCGCCGCGGTGCTGGGTGTCGCGCTCGCACCGGGGCAGGCGCCGGCGGCAGAACCCGGCACCGCGGCGGCCGGACCGGCCTATTCGTCCACCACCTGGGTCGGCGTCCACAACGCGTACGAGAAATCGAAGTACCCGTACTTCGCGGACGCCCTCGACTCAGGTGCGGGAATGCTCGAACTGGACGTGTGGACGAATGTGTTCGGAAGATCCTTCCGGGTCGCCCACAACAATCCGATAGGCAACGACAACAACTGCGTGAACGCGAAGACCCCGGCCGAGCTGCGCGCCAAGTCGCGCAACCAGGACTTCGGCGGCTGCCTCTCCGACATCCGGGCCTGGCACGACGCCAACCCCGGCCACCGTCCCGTGCTGCTCAAGGTCGAGATGAAGGACGGGTTCCAGGACAAGTACGGCCGGGGGCCCGCCGCCCTGGACACCCTGCTGACGGCCCGGCTCGGTGACGCGCTGTACCGCCCGGCCGACCTGGCGGCCGGTCAGCCCGATCTCGACACCGCCGTACGAACCCAGGGCTGGCCCGCCCGCTCCGACCTGGCCGGGAAGTTCGTGGTCGAACTGATCCCGGGCACGGTCGAGGAGGGCAACCCGCTGGACACCCTGTGGACCGATCGTGAGTACGCCACGCACCTGCGCACCCTCGCAGCGGCGGGGCGGCTGCGGGACGCCGCCGCGTTCCCCGCGGTCCACGGCGCGCAGGCCGGCGACCCGCGCAGCCGCTACGCCGACGCCTCCCTTCGCCCCTGGTTCGTCCTCTTCGACGGCGACGCCCCTACCTACGCCGGTGGCTCGATCGACACCGCCTGGTACGACCGGAACCACTACCTGGTCGTCATGACCGGCGCCCACGACGTGCCGCCTGCGATCGACGGCACCAACCCCACCGAGGCGCAGGCGCGCGACCGGGTCGCCCTGCTGGCCGGCCGGCATGCGAGCGTGGTCTCCGCCGACTGGTACCCGCTGCCCGCCGTCCTGGGCACCGTGGTCCCCCGGGGGACGGCGAGCGCGACGGGCACGACGGGCACGACGGGCCAGTAGCGCGGCCGACTGCGCGTCAGCCGGTGCGTGACGGCGACGGCCTGCGCAGTCGCAGTCGGCGAGCAGTCCCTTCGTCGCCCGCCTGGCCGGCTCCCGGTGACGGGCTCCACCGTCGCGGCGAGGTGACGCTGCCGCACGAGTCCACTCGCCGCCCGGGCGGGATACGGGGATCTCCGACGCCCCGCCCGGGCCGGTGAAGACTCTGAGCGGCGTGTCGTGCGGCGAAGTGGGACGCGGCAGCTGCGACCGGTCACCGTCCGGGCGGGGGGCCGGGCCCCAGGCACGGGCCTCGTCCAGCGAGAGCGCCAGGCTCATCCGGTGCCACAGGATCTCGTCCGGGTCGTCCGCAAGCAGCAGCCTGTCCGTGGCATCCCGGACCGCGAGCGACTCCGTTCGTCCGTAGGGCGGTTCGGGACGGAGCCGCTCCAGATGCGCCCGCTCGTACGGGTCGTCCACGACCTCCGCCACCTGGACCTGATCGAGGAGCGACGCGATCGCCGCCGTACGCCCCCAGGGGCCGTCGGCCTGGCGCAGCAGGATGCCGAGGCGCCTCCCCCGCCAGTTACGGGCGCGCCAGTCCTCGCCGTCGTCGAGTCTCGCACGCAGCCCAGCAGGCAGTCTGCCGCCGAGCAGATCCGGGTTGCGTGCGGCGAAGTCCTGAAGCTCCGGGGCCAGATAGAGCCAGACCACCGCCCGGTATCGGTTCAGGTAGAACCTGACCGGTGTGAAGTGACCAGTGCGAGCCAGCCTCGTGAAGCGGGCGGGCGTGGTGGAGAGCAGCCGTGCCGCCTCCGCTGTGCCGACGGTCCGGACGCGCTCGCGCAGCGCGTCCGGGAATCCATCGGCCGCGCGCAGCCGGTCGATCTCCTCCTGGGACACCCTGCCCCGGCCCGTGCTCTTCCCCGGTACCGTGCGAATGCAGCCGAGCTGCAGCGCGAGGTCGAACTCGCCGCGCTTCAGCTCGAGTGCGGTCGCGGCCCGTCCGAAGGCCATGGTTCCGGGCAGGCCGGTGGTCGTCTCGTCGGTCATGTCGGTCTCCCCCGTGTATGACGAACAGTCCCGTGACTCTCAATCACTCTCAGTGACGACTGTAGTCCCGCGGCCGCCTTCGCGCGCAGCCTGTGGATAACCCCCGCCCACGCGCTCCGTCCACGCAGGTCGGCCTGCTCGGAACTGGTCCGCAGCCTCAGAACAGTTCAACCGGCTCAGAAGTCGGACACCGCGACGCGGCCCGGCTGTCGTGCGGCCACGGCGAGATGTTCGCCCACCCGGTTCACCAGCAGTGTCATCTCGTAGGCGACCTGGCCGACATCGGCCTCCGCCGCGCTGAGGACGCACAGGCAGCTGCCTTCGCCCGCGGCGGTGACGAAGAGCATCGCGTCGTCGAACTCGACCATCGTCTGACGGGCCTTGCCCGCCCGGAAATGCCGGCCCGAGCCCCTGGCGAGGCTGTGCAGGCCGGAGGAGACTGCGGCGAGATGCTCCGCGTCCTCCCGGGCGAGACCTGTGCTGGCCCCGGTGACCAGGCCGTCGTTGGAGAGCACGAGTGCGTGTCGTATGTACTCGACCCGCTTGGTCAGGTCGTCCAGGAGCCAGTCGAGCCCCTTGTCCAGCGCCATTATCCGGTCCTCCCCGTTCATATGTTCCCCGTTGCCCCGTGTTGCGCGTAAGCCTTCCGCACTGTCCCCGTCCGGGCAAGGCGTCATACCGGGGCGCATGGCAGCGGAGGGTCGGCTTTCCCCCGCGACCGGCGGCATCGAGGATGACCACATGTCGAAGATGTCAGAGCAGCAATGGCGGGCGTTCGTCTCCGAGGGGACGCGCACCGCGAAACTGTCGACCGTACGGGCGGACGGGAGTCCGCATGTCACACCGGTCTGGTTCGTGCTCGACGGCGACGATGTCGTCTTCAACACGGCGAAGCGGGGTGTGAAGGGGCGGAATCTGACGCGGGACGGACGGGTGGCGCTGTGTGTGGACGATGACCGGCCACCGTTCTCGTTCGTGATGATCCAGGGTCGTGCGGAACTCAGCGAGGATCCCGGGGAGTTGCGCACGTGGGCGACGCGGATCGCCGCGCGGTACATGGGCGACGAGCGCGCGGAGGAGTTCGGCGCGCGCAACGGCGTGCCGGGCGAGCTGGTGGTGCGGATCCGTGTCGAGAAGGTGCTGGCCGAGGCGGGTGTCGCTAGCTGACCGAGTTGAGCAGCCGGGCGGTGTGCATCCGCCCGGCGTACTCGACGAGACGGATCAGCACTTCCTTCCCGGAGTCGCGATCGCGTGCGTCGCACAGCACGACGGGGGTTCCCCGGTCGAGGTCGAGGGCGCGGGAGACCTCGTGCGCACCGTAGGTGCGGGCGCCCACGAAGCAGTTGACGGCGACGACGAAGGGGATACGGCGGTGCTCGAAGTAGTCGACGGCGGGAAAGCTGTCCTCGAGGCGCCGGGTGTCGGCGAGGACGACCGCTCCGAGCGCGCCCTGGGACAGTTCGTCCCACAGGAACCAGAAGCGGTCCTGACCTGGGGTGCCGAAGAGGTAGAGGGACAGTCCTGAGCGGATGGTGATGCGGCCGAAGTCCATCGCGACGGTGGTCGTGGTCTTCTGGTCGACTCCCCCGGTGTCGTCGACTGTCTGTCCTGCCTCGCTGAGCTGTTCCTCGGTACGCAGCGGACGGATTTCGCTGACCGCTCCGACGAGGGTCGTCTTGCCGACTCCGAAACCGCCGGCGACCAGTATTTTCAGCGCAAGAGCTGAGGTTTCTCCGCCGGTACTGCCAGAGAGCTCGGGAGCCATCGATCACTTCTCTCATCGGGTGTGCGCCGCAAGGTCGAACCCCAAGGTCAGAGCCGTCAGGGCCGCCTCGGCGGGCAGGCCGGCTCGGCGAGAGGCCGACACCAGTACATCTGTTCTGTGTGGCGTGAGAAGTATGGCAAGCAAGGCTCGGAGTGGGGCGTCGAGATCGCTTTTTGCGTGATGCGACTGTTCTGGACACAAAAGATGTCCGGAACAATGCACAATTCGCGTGGGCGCGACAGATGCTGTGGGCCCGGCTCGGCCTGGCGCCCGCTCGACGCAATGCGCCGGGCCGGCGCAGACTGCGGGTGCCCTCTCTTGCTCCTCCCCCGCGTGATTCGTCGCGAACCGGCCTACGACGACCAGTGCGCGGGGCGGGCGAGCATGCCCGGCAGCTTTGTCCTCGCGTCGCCCTTCGCCTGGTGGAGCTGCGGCTGGGTGAGGAAGATGCTGCCGGTGAGGTCGGCCCCGCTGAGGTCCGCGTCCCGGAAGTCGACGCCGAGGAGATCGGCCAGGCGCAGGTCGGCGCCGGTCAGGTCAGCGGCGATGAGGCAGGCGCCGCGCAGGTTGGCTCCGTGCAGATCCGCGCCCGCGAGCCTGGCGCCGAGGAGGTCGGCCCCCCGGCGGTTCTTCTTGCGGCCGGGCTTCGCCTCGGCCCGTACGAGCTCGCTCGCACGGAGCAGCACGTCACCGACCCGCCCGCGCAGTGCCGGAACATCGATGTCCAGGAAGGTGGCGGCGTCCCGTTCCGTGAGAGCTTCGGTCTCGGCGAGAAGACCGCGGAGCGCGGCGTGCAGCGGTCGGGCCGCGGGCAGCGTCAGTGCCTCCGTCAGGTACCAGAGCAGTTCGTGGAGTTGCCGCATCACCGGGAACACGTCGAACATCTGCCGGGCTGTGTCCGGGGCCTGCCGCCAGCTCTGCTTGCTGAAGGTGACCTGCGAGACCTTCTGGCCGGCGCCGAAGCAGTCGTAGACGGTACAGCCGGAGAAACCCCGCTGCCTGAGCTGTGTGTGGATGCCGCAGCCGAAGTCGGAACGGAGGTTGGTACAGGGCTGCCCGGCGGGCTTGTCGACGGCGAAGTCGGCCGAGGCCGAGAAGGGCAGCGCGACGCAGCACAGCCCGAAACAGCTCGCGCAGTCGGCCCGCAGCCGGGACCGGTCCTGGGCGGATGCTGCGTCGTCACGTGTGTCGGGCACTGCGCGGTTCCTCTTCCCTGGTGAGCGTGGGTATCCCGGTCCAGTGTCCCCCACGTCGGGGATCGCTCGTGCGGCGCCTGCCGTCGCGTTTGTGGTGACGGTGGCGGGGCCGGTGCGATTCGTGCTTCGTGCCGCGGGCGCACGCTGCGGAGCGACAGTCGGCGTCGCCGCCCGCCCAGCGTCGTCAGCGCCGCGCCGGTGCTGGTGCTGGTGCTGGTGCTGAGAGTGAGCCACCTTGACGGCCGGGTTCGCCCCGGGCTCCTCATTGCGCCCCGCACGCTCTCCGGCTCGCCCCGCGTGCTCCTCGATGCGCCCCTCAAACGCTCCGGTTCGCGCCGCCCGCTCCTCGATTCACCCCGCCCGCTTGCCGAGCGCGTCCACGGCCCCGATCACCCGGTCCCAGAACTTCTCCTGGTCCAGGGCCACCGCGACCCGCGCGTTGACGGGCCGGTCCAGGTACTGGTGCATGTCCACCACCGTCGCCCCGCGCGTGTGCTCTCCGCGCAGTTCGACGGCCACGCCGGCGTCGACGCAGTGCACGATCGCCGGGTCGATGACGCGGGCGACGGCGACGGGGTCGTGCAGCGGCGGGGCTTCGAAGCCCCACAGCCGCCGGTAGGTGGAGGCGAAGAAGGTCATCAGCTCGGCACAGATACGGCCGAGCGGCGTGCCGAGTCCTTCGAGGCGGGCGAGGACGTCGGGGGTGGCGAGCGCCTGGTGGGTGACGTTGAGCCCGCACATGGTCACGGGCAGGCCGCTGCGGAGGACGATGTCGGCGGCCTCGGGGTCGACGTAGATGTTGAACTCGGCGGCCGGAGTGCGGTTTCCGCGCTCCGTGGAGCCGCCCATGAGCACGATCTCGCGGATGTGCGGAGTCACGTCGGGGTACCGGGTCAGCAGCAGGGCGATGTTCGTCAGCGGGGCTGTCGGAACGAGGGTGACAGGCTCCGGATGTTCCGTCAGGACCCGGTACATGAGGTCCACGGCGTGCTCGGGGACGACGTCCACGGTCGGTTCGCCGAAGCTGGGTCCGTCCATGCCCGACTCGCCATGGACGTCGTCCGCCACGTACAGCGGCTGGACGAGTGGCCGCGCGCAGCCGGCCGCGACGGGGACATCGGTGATTCCGGCGGCGGTGCAGATCCTGCGGGCGTTCAGGGTGGTCTTCTCGAGCACCTGGTTGCCCGCGACCGTGGTGATCGCGAGCAGGTCGATCGCGGGATCCCCGGCCGCGAGCATGATCGCGAGGGCGTCGTCGTGCCCGGGGTCGCAGTCGATGATGATCGGGACAGGCACGGTGCTCCTCGGTGTCGGGACCGGGACAGGAACATCACCAGTGTGCCCCCGCGAGGGCGCCTTGCCCGCTGCGTCGCACGCTGTTGGCCGCTCTTCGGAGGACATTGACCGCTTCAGAGCGCCCTGAGTCCCTCGATCACCTCCCGAAGAATCCTTTCATCGGGCAGCTGCGCGGGGGGTACGGGCCGGCTGACGGTGACATGCCCGGCTTCGAGGAGGTCGCCGAGGAGGACGCGGACGACGCCGACGGGCAGATCGCACTCGGCCGCCAGTTCGGCCACCGACTGGGTCTCGGTGCGGCAGAGTTCGAGCAGGGCCCGGTGCTCGGGGCCGAGGAGGGACTCCGCGGCCCGGTCCACCGCGTCGGCGGCGGCGTCGACGAGTGCGATGAGGTCGAAGCGTACGGCGCCGGGGCCCGGTCGGGTGCGGCCTCCGGTCATGGCGTACGGGCGGACGAGAGGTCCCGCTTCGGCGTCGTACCAACGGCTGCCCTGGTGTTCCACGTCGCCGTCGCCGGCATCGTTCATGGTGGTGGAGCCTCCCTCCGGTCAGCCGGCGGCGGGCGGAGTGGTGGAGATGCGTGGCGGGGTGTGCAGGTGCTCGCCCACGCGCTTGACGAGCCGGGCCATCTCGTAGGCGATGAGGCCGATGTCGGCGGTCACGGAGCTGAGGACGGCAAGGCAGGAACCGTCGCCCGCGGCGGCGACGAAGAGGAATCCCTCGTCCATCTCGACCATCGTCTGGCGGACTCCCCCGGTGCGGAAGTGACGGCCCGCGCCCTTGGCGAGGCTGTGGAATCCGGAGGCGACGGCGGCGAGGTGTTCGGCGTCCTCGCGGGTCAGGCCGTTCGAGGCGCCGACAGCGAGGCCGTCGTTGGAGAGGACGACCGTGTGCCGGACCTCGGGCACGCGCAGCACCAGGTCGTCGAGCAGCCAGTCGAGCTCTCCGGAGCGGTGGTGCGGGGCGATCCTCTCGTTATCGATCATGCGTCGTCTCCTTCGTCGCTGTGGATGGTCCGGCCGGGGGCGGCGCCGCCGCCGCGGGTCCAGCCGGCGCGGTAGGCGGCCATCCGGTCCCTGGCCTGTTCCGGGGTGCGTTCCGGGGTGTCGTACGCGGTGCTGTCGGCCGCGTCCGCGGGCGCGGGACGGGGTGCTTCGCGCAGTTGGGGGACGAGGCTGGCCTGTCTGACCCGGCGTGGGAGGCCGCCCCCGTCGTCCCGGGCGGGGGGCTCGGAGTGGGGCCGGGGCCGCGGCTCCGGCTGCTCGTGGGGACCGGTCTCGGTGGGGGCGGACTGCGGGCGGCCGCGCAACCGCAGGGCGATGACTCCTGGAGGCGGTGGTGGGCCGTCGCCATGGACTTCAAGGTCGCGGCGGGCGGTTGGCTCCGGCGCGAACAGTGCCGCCTCCGCGGCGGAACGCGCCGTGGACGGAGCGGCCGACGCGGCGGATCCCGCCGGCAGCGCGCTCTGCAGCAGCGGCGTCGGGATCAGAACGACCGCGGTGGTCCCCCCGTACGGCGAGGTCCGCAGCCGCACCTTGATGTCGTGGCGCGCGGAGAGCCTGCTGACCACGAACAGTCCGAGCCGGTCGCTGTCGAAGAGGTCGAGCGCCTCCGACTGTTCGATGCGCCGGTTGGCCTCGGCGAGTGCTTCCTTGCCCATGCCGAGGCCGCGGTCCTCGATCTCGAGGGCGTAGCCGTTGCCCACGGGTTCGCCGCTGACCCGGACCTTGGTGTGGGGCGGGGAGAACTGGGCGGCGTTCTCGACGAGTTCGGCGAGGAGGTGGGTGAGGTCCGCGACGGCGGCGCCGACGACGGCGCTCTCGGGCAGCTGCCGCACCTCCACGCGTGCGTAGTCCTCCACTTCGGAGACGGCGGCGCGTACGACGTTGGTGAGGGGTACGGGCATGCGCCAGGCACGGCCGGGGGCTGCGCCGGAGAGGATGATCAGGCTTTCGGCGTGGCGGCGCATGCGGGTGGTCAGATGGTCGAGCCGGAACAGGTCGCCGAGTTCGTTCGGGTCTTCGGCGCGCCGCTCCATGCTGTCGAGCAGATTGAGCTGCCGGTGGACGAGGACCTGGCTGCGGCGGGCGAGGTTGACGAAGACTCCGGAGATTCCGCGGCTGAGTTCCGCGCGTTCGACGGCGGCGCCGAGTGCGGCCCGGTGCACGGTCGAGAGGGCTTCGCCGACCTCGGCGATCTCGTCCTGCGGGGCCGGCCCCGGCGGGGCTTCGGCCTGTACGTCGAGTTCTTCGCCGGAGCGGAGCCGGCGCATGGCATGGGGCAGTTTGTGCCGGGCGATCTCGAGGGCGGTGTTGCGGAGGCTGACGAGTTCGACGACGAGGGCGCGGCCGATGCGTACGGAGATGACGAGCGAGGCGGCGACTGCGGCGAGTCCGAGGAGTACGGCGGCACCGGCGGCGGTGAACAGGCCCTCGCCGAAGGGGTCGGCGCGGTCGGCGGCGCTCCGCCGGGCTCCGGTCTCGATGTCCCGCATGGCCGCGCGCACAGTGGAGTGGGCCGCGTCCCAGGTGGTGGCCGGTACGGCCTCGGCGGCCCGGCGTCCCACCGGTGCGGCGAGGGTCTTGTCCTCGGCGGATCGCAGTGTCCGGTAGGCGCTCTGTTCGGTGAGCTCGCGCCAGGCGGCGCGCTCGGGGGCGCGCAGATCGTCGGCGGCGGACTCAATGAGGGCGAGTCGGGTCTCGACGGCGCCGTTGAACAGCCTCATCCTCTGCGCGCTGAAGGTCCCGGCGGTCCGGGCGGAGGCGAGCAGGGCGTCCTCGCGGGCGAGCATTTCGGCGGCGCGGCCGAATTCGAGGAGCACGCGGGCGTCGGAGCCGGGTCCGGAGTCCTGGATTCCGGTGAGCGCGCCCGCGACGCCGAACGCCGAGGTGATGGTGGCCGTGTACTTCTCGTACGTACGGTCCCAGTCGGCGTTGCGGTCGAGGACGGAGGTGCGGTCGAGGACGGAGACGCGCAGGCCACGCAGTTCGCGGCCTCCGGTGATGAGCCGGTCGAGCCGGCCGGCGACCGCCGCGGGGAGGTCGCCCCGGTCGGCGACGGTGTGCGAGTCGTCGAGTGACAGTTTCGCGAGGGCGGCCTCGGTGAGTGTGACCTGCTGCTGGAGTTCGGCGGCCCGCTCGGGGGCGGGGGCGGCGATCTGACGGAGAGCGGCGCGGCGTTCGGCCTGCAGGGCGGTGACGGCTTCGGCGACGGGTCCGCGGATGCCGTCCTCGACGTCCTGGAGCTGGCGCAGCCGGGCGACGTCCTGGGCGGTGGTGACGGTGGCGAAGCCCCAGAGGGCGAGGAGGGAGACGACGGGCACCATCAGCAGCGAGACGATCTTGGCGCGTACCGTTCTGGGGCGCAGCTGCCACTTTTCGCGGCGGCCGTCGTCCGGCCGTGCTGCTGCCGGATCGCGGTCCGTTGCCGGTTCCGGTCGTTCGTCCGCGGGTGGTCCGGCGTGGGCGCGGCGTCCGCGTGTTCCCGGCGCTGTCGGTGCGACAGGCGGGTGCGCATGCGGGGGCGGCGCGTCGGCGCCGGGCGTGCTGCGAGGTGTGCGCATGGCCTCCTCGTTCCGGGTGCGGGGCGGTGGGGTGCGGCGGGCGAGGCAGCGTTACGGCGTGGTGGGTGCGGTGTCCGAGGAAGCTGTACGGGTTTTGGTGGGCACGCCAAGCGGTTCGGTGGTCCGCGCGGCCGACGCGTAGGCGGCGCGTTCCCCGGCTGTCGGGGAGAGGGCCACGAAGGCGGAGGTGAGGAAGAGGTAGGACCCGAGGCCGACGGCGAGGGGGAAGATGAACTGCATGGCCGTGGCCCCGGGCAGTGTCCCGCCCGACGGTTCGACGCGCACGCTCACCGCGAACATGCCGGTGTAGTGCATGCTGCTGACCGCGGCGCCCATGACGAGCGAGGCGATGGCGACCGCGACGGGCGACTTGATGTTGAGTGCCGCCCAGAGGGCAGCGGTCGCGGCGACGACGGCGATGGCGACGGAGAGCGCGATGAGGAGCGGGTCGTAACGCACCTCGCCGTGCAGTCGCAGGGCGGCCATGCCGAGGTAGTGCATGCTGGCGACGCCGAGTCCGGTTGTGAGGCCGCCGAGCAGCAGGGCGCGGGCACGGTCGCGGCCGTAGCCGACGGCGAAGACGCCCGCGCCGACGACGAGCATGGCGACGAGCAGGCTGAGGATGGTCAGCGGCACGTTGTAGCGAATGTCGCTGCCGGTCACGCCGAAGCCCAGCATGGCGACGAAGTGCATCGTCCAGATACCGGTGCCGATGGCGGAGGCCGCGGTGATGAGCCAGTTGCGACGCGAGCGGCCGGTCGCGTCGAGCGCGCGTACGGTGCAGCGCAGGCCGAGGGCGGCGCCGATGCACGCCATCACGTACGACAGCACGGGGGTCAGCCAGCCGAAGGCGGCGTGGTCCAGGTGTCCCATGGCTCAGGGACGCTAGTCCTCGAGGGGGCGCGCGGTTGGGGCGCATTTCGAAAGCTGATGGAATATGACAGAGAGATGTTTCCGAACGATCGCACCTGGCTCGAACGTGCGCACCGTACGTCTGTCTGACGGACGGATGCAGGATCGGCGAGGGCCTGCGGGATCATGTCCCGCATGAGCGACGACCACACGCACGTACAGGAGTTCTTCGGCGCCCGCGCGGCCGGCTGGGACGCGCGCTTCCCGGACGACGGCCCGGCCTACGCCGCCGGGGTCGCCGCGCTCGGTCTGCGCCCGGGCCAGGCGGTTCTGGACGCGGGCTGCGGCACCGGGCGTGCGCTGCCCGCGCTGCGGGAGGCCGTCGGGCGGGCAGGCACCGTCGTCGGGGCCGATCTGACCCCGGCGATGCTGACGGCCGCGGTCCGGGCCGGGCGGGACCGCTCCGGATCACTGGTGCTCACCGATGTGGCGCGGCTGCCGATGCGTTCTCGGTCGCTCGACGCGGTGTTCGCGGCGGGTCTCGTCGCGCATCTGCCCCGGCCCGCGGAGAATCTGCGCGAGTTGGCGCGAGTGGTGCGGGGCGGCGGGCGTCTGGCGCTGTTCCATCCCATCGGGCGAGCCGCGCTGGCCGCACGCCAGGGCCGGCAGATCACGGAGGACGATCTGCGTGCCGAGCCCAATCTCCGTCCGCTGCTCGACGGTTCGGGCTGGCGGCTGGTCTCGTACGCGGACGAGGACGCGCGGTTCCTGGCCCTGGCGGAACGTCAGGACTGAGGCACCGCCTCCGCCGCCACATCGGTGGCCGCCCACGGAGCCGCCTCCGTCGCCACACCCGTCGCCGCCCACGGAGCCACTGCCGTCACCGCGCCGGTCGCCGTGCCGGCCGCCGCACTGGCTGCCACCCCCGTCACAGGCTGTCGCGGCGACCGCAACGCACGAACGCCTCCGGGCGTCGAACATGACTGCAGCCGGCCAGCTTCTTCTACGAGGGCGACCGGCCGCTGCGGGCCGAGGAACTCGACGCCCCGTACCGGCAGGGCATGCTCACCATCGCCCGCGCCACGAGCAAGCCGGAACCGGCGTGGCTGCGGCCCCTGCTGCGGGAAGACTTGTCGGACCGGCGGGACTACGCCGGACGGGTGAACCGTGCAGGGGAAGGGGCCAGGGTGTTCGACAGAGTCAGGGGCATCGTCCGCAAGCTCCGTGTGTCCGGCCGCGGCGAGGAGAGGATCCCGGCGCCGTCCGCGCCCGGGCGGCCGCGGCAGCACAACATCTTCGAGGCCGCGGCGACGTATGTGTCCGCGTGCGCCGAGGACGATCAGCAGGGCATCGACGAGGCGTCGAGCTGGGTGTCCCCCGAGGCACTGTCCTTCGGGGTGAACGAACTGGCCTGCCGCGCGGTCATCGCCCTGGCTCGTGAGCGGGACGAGTCACCGCAGTCCGTGGCACGCAGTCTCCTCGGGCTGCCCGCCGCCTGACGCCGCGAGGACCGGGTGCACAGCAGGGCGGACGAGTTTCCCACCGCGAACCCTCGACGACGGGGTTACCCACTGGTTAGGGTGCGCCGACGAACGATCGGATCGGGAGGGTGCTGTGGCCGGGACGGATGAGGCTGTCGACAACGACGCGCTCTATGTGCTGACCGCTCTGCTGCTGACACCCGCCCAGTTCCCCAGTGTGCTCGGCGACGACTACCCGGCGGCGTGCGCGTCGCTGGGGCTCGAGCCGTACACCGAGGGGTACGGACTGGTGCTCGGCCAGGACGGCGGCGGCGCCCGGTGGACGGTCGTGATCGACGACGTGTCGCTGGTGGCGGTCGCGATCGCTTCGTGGGACTGCGGGATGGAGTACGACCTGTCGCCCAGTGACCGTACGGTCGTCGCCTCCCTGCCCGGCTGGCCGCTGGCCGTCGCGACCGTCGCACCGGGTGTCCCCGCGCCCCACGACCCGGACGAGGAGGAGGGCGGCGGCCCACCGCTCACCCCGCCCGAAGCGGACACCTGGGGCCCCGTTCAGCGCCGTCTGGGCGCGGACGAGATCGCCCAGCAGTGGGCGAGCTGGCGTGCGCAGGTGGCGGAAAAGGTGACGTTCGCCGAGCCCGACGCGCCGGAGGAGGAGCGGGCGACGCCGCACGAGGGGGTGCGGCGGGTGCTCAAGGAACTTCACGGCTATGTGGACGAGGCGCCTCCGCTCGGGCGGGTGCGGTCGAGTTTCGCCCCGGACGGTGCGCGCATGCTGCGCGCGGACGGGCCGGGCTGGTCCCTGGTGGCCCGGACCGACGACATCGCGTTCGTGCTGCTGGACGAGGAGCCCGGCGAGGTGCTGCCGGTGGGCCGCGGTCCCGAACTGCCGGGTCTGCTGGAGGCGCTGGACAAGATGGCGGTACGCCCTTCCTGAGGCGTCTCTTGAGCCCCGCCTCCTGGATGCCACATGGCGGGTGGGTGTGAGGTGTGGGCTCGGCCCATGGCCGCGCGGACGGGACGACAGCACGATGTGGCGGCGCACCCACCCTTTCGCCGTTCACTCGGAGGCCGCCGCCATGCGTCTGTCCCGCCCGTCATGGAGGACTCCGGTCCTCGCCGCGCTGCTCCTGGCACTCACCACGCCGTCCCTCGCGGACGCCCGCCCGGCCGAGGCGGAGCAGGCTCCCGGTCACTGCGCCGGTCGGAGCGGTCTGGACGTGCCCGGAGCGGACCTCCAGCAGTCGGCCTGCCTCGGGGATCTGACGACCGCGGGCCTGGCCGGAACCCCGTACACCGACATGGCGGACCAGGCCGGTCTGGCGGCCGTGGGCACCCACCACCCCTCAGGGGTGCCGGGCATCCAGATCGACGGCTATTTCCCGGACGATTCACGCCTCAACGCCACGCACGGCCGGCGGCATGACGCGCAGTTCGTGATCCGGCTGCCCGACCGGTGGAACGGCGGACTGGTCGTCACGGGCGCCCCCGGCACCCGGCGGCAGTACGCCACCGACGCGCTCATCTCCGACCACGTCCTGGCGCAGGGCTACGCGTACGCCGCCACCGACAAGGGCAACACGGGACCGGACTTCTTCACCGACGGCCGCAGCCCGGGTGACGCGGTCGCGGAGTGGAACCGGCGCGTCACCGAGCTGACGCGAGCGGCGCAGCGCACGGTACGGCAGCGCTACGGGCGCGGGCCGGCCAGGACGTACATGACGGGCATCTCCAACGGCGGCTATCTGACGCGCTGGCAGCTGGAGAACCATCCGGAACTGTACGACGGGGGCGTGGACTGGGAGGGCGTCCTGTGGACCACGCGTGGACCGAGCCCGCTGACGGGTCTGCCGGTGACGGTGGCCAGGACCCTCGGCCGGGCCGGTGACGACGATCTCCTCGCCGCCGGTTTCGCGCCCGGTTCGCAGTTCCTGTGGCCGTACCACGAGAAGGTCTACTGGGGGCTCACCCAGAAGACCTTCCGTGCCGAGTTCGATCCGTCCTACGACCCGGGCTGCCCGGGTGCTTCGGCGGGCTCCTCGCCGGAGCAGATCTTCGCGGTCTGCCCCTCGGACGCGGAGTACGACCTCGCGTCCCGTCCGCCGTCCGTGCGGCGGGCGCTGGCGAAGGTGGCGCTGACGGGCAGGATCGGCAAGCCGCTGATCACGCTGCACGGTGATCTGGACACGCTGCTGCCGATCCGTCAGGACTCGGACGTGTACGCGCGAATGATCGACGGCCGGGGACGCACCGCACTGCACCGCTACTACACGGTCGAGGCGGGTACGCACACCGACGGCCTGTACGACACCTATCCGGACCGGTTGCGTCCGATCCTGCCCTGCTATCGCTCGGCGTTCGCGGCGCTGACCGCCTGGGTGGAGGACGGCGCCGCACCGCCCGCGGACCGGACGCTCCGCAGGCCCGCGGGCGGTGACGTGGTCAACTCCTGTGCGCTGAACTGACGGCCGGGCGCAGCCGGGCGCCGAGCCCGTCCGCCGTGACCGGGCGCCGAGCCCGTGGCCGGGCCCCGAGCCCGCAGCTCGGGGCGGCCCGTACGGCTCAGACCCGCTCCAGGGGCCGGTGCGGCCCGTCCGGCAGCTCCACCGTGATGGTGTCGCCGGGCCGCACCACTCCGCCCGTCCTGACCACGGACATGATCCCGGCCCTGTGGACGATGTTGCCCTCGTCGTCACGGCCGACGACCTGCTTGAGCAGCCCCTGCTGGAAGTTGTCTATCTGCGCGCAGGGGTTGCGCAGGCCGGTGACCTCGACGGCCGCTTCGGCACCGAGGCGGAGAACCGTGCCGGTGGGAAGGCCGAGCAGGTCTATGCCGCTCGTCGTGATGTTCTCCCCGAGTTCGCCGGGGCGGACCTCGAAGCCCGCCGCCCGCACCTCGTCGAAAAGCTCCTCGTGGATGAGGTGGACCTGGCGGAGATTGGGCTGGGTGGGGTCCTGCGCCACCCGGGAGCGGTGCTTGACGGTCACACCGGCGTGGACGTCGCCCTCCACTCCGAGCCCTTCCAGCAGGGTGATGCTGTCCCGGTTCGGCTTGGTGAACGCGTACTCGCCGTTGCTGCTGACCGTGGTTATCCGTCCGCCGACGCTCATCGCGCGGGCCCCCCTCTTCCGTGCCGGTGATCGTCTCCGAGCCTACCTCCGCACGGTCGAGGGAGATCGTCCAGGTCAGCGCCCGATCTGCTTGCGGTTGATCCGGCGGAGCCGGCGGCGCTGCGACGGGTCGAGCGCGAAGTAGGCCACCGCGGGCACTCCGACGATCACCAACAACGACAACCAGAATCCGATCAGTGGCATCAGGAGGATGCCTACGGCTACTCCCCCGATGGCGATCTTCGCGCCTGTCGACATTTCGTCGCCTCCTTCGCAGCCCCGAGGCCGCTCCTTGCTGTGAGAACGCGTCCGCGAGACCTCCGGTTCCACTATGCGCCGGTTTCCTGCCGCCGGCGGCGGCGCGCCTCCTCCGCGCGGAGCTCTCCGCCGACCTCGTGCATATGGCCGAGGGCCTGACGGTACGAATCGATCAGGCCGGTCTCCGTGTACGGCATGGCGAGCCGGCGGCAGTGGGCGCGTACCAGCGGCTGGACGAGGCGCAGATGGGGGCGGGGCATGCTGGGGAAGAGATGGTGCTCGATCTGGTAGTTGAGGCCGCCGAGGAACCAGTCGGTGAGCATGCCGCCGCGGATGTTCCGGGAGGTCAGGACCTGCCGCTGCAGATGGCCCCAGCGCTCGCCGCTGTCCGGGTCGGGCATCTCCATGCCCTTGTGGTTCGGCGCGAACGCCATGCCGAGGTGCAGGCCGAGCAGCATCTGGTGGAGCAGCGCGAAGACCAGGGCCTGGAGCGGGGTGAGGACGGTCAGCAGCAGGCTCGCGTACAAGGCGACATGGGCGATGAGCAGTCCGCCCTCGACCGCGCGTCCGCCGGCGGACCTGCCCTCCGCCTGCCGGGAGAACACGTGCCGGAAGCCGTAGATCTTGAGGGCGATGCCTTCCAGGGTGGTCAGCGGGAAGAACAGCCAGGCCTGGTGGCGGGTGAGCCAGCCGCGGAAGCCGGTGCGGCCCTCGGCGTGGTCCTTGCTGAAGACCAGGACGTCGGGGGCGACATCGGGGTCCTTGTCGGCATGGTTGGGGTTGGCGTGGTGGCGGTTGTGCTTGTCGTTCCACCAGTCCTGGCTCATGCCGAGCAGCAGGTTCCCGTGGCACAGCTGGAGGACCCGGCTGATCCGGCGGTCCGCGGTGATCTGCGCGTGACCCGCGTCGTGCGCGATGAAGGCGGTACGGGCGGACAGCACGGCGAGCGGTACGGCGAGCGGCAGTACCCACCAGGACGGGCCGATGAGCACCATGCCGGTGACAACGACGGCAAGGGCGAGCAGGTTGACGGTGATGACGCGTGCGTACCAGCCGGTACGGCGTTCGAGGAGGCCCTGCTCCCTGGCGGTCCGCAGCAGGGGCGCGAAGTCACTGCCCGCGGACCGCGCGGAGCGGCCGCCGGGGGGCGGGGCGGGCTCGGCGACGAGGGCGGTTGCGGTGGCCTGGGCCATGGTGGTCTCCGGTCTCTCGGCCGTCGCGCCGGCCGGGCGCGTTCGACTTCGGGGCTGCTCTGACCTGAAGAAACGTATGAATGGGTGACCCTTCGCGACCATGGCGCCACCACCCGGAAGCAGCCGGGGGGATGCCGGTGGGGCGGGGTGGTGCTGGCTCCACCCCCCTCGGGGGTCCTCCTGGGGTATCCTCGGCCGCTCCGGCTCGCAGTAGTCAAATTTGAGGAATGCGCCATCGCTGTGCACACGCTCCCCGCGGCAACGCTCTCCGACATCGCCGAACTCATCCCCTGCTCCGCTGTCTTCCTGCCCGCGGATCCGGCCCGCGCGGGCCGGATCGCGTTCTGGCGGCCGGACGGCGGCGCGCCGCCCGCCGGCCCCGGGCCCTCCGGGGAACTGACCGTGGCCGCGGCGGGTGGCCGCACCCACGCGGTACAGGCCCGGCTGCTGTCCGTACGGGACGCCCTGCCGGTCCTCACCCGCGCGCGGGTGTCCCCGGACGCCTCCCCCGCCGCCGCGTTCTGGGGCGCCGCGACCGTAGTCGCCCTTCAACTCGCCGCGCGCGGACTGCTGTTGCCCGGACTCACCGCGACCGACCAGGACGCCTGGCGGGCCGGACCGCTGACCGCCGAGGACCTGGACCGGATCCGTACGCTCGCGGCCTCGATGCCGCCCACCGCGCACGCCGTACCGCTCGACGCCGCCGCGCGGCCCATGATGCTGCCCGAGCCCGAGCGGCTGCTGAGGGCGTTCCTCGACGCGGTCGCGGACGGGCTCCCGCGCACGCCCGCGGCCCCGCTCGCAGCCGGCGCGGACGCGTTCGCCGCGCAGGAGCCCGGGCGGCTGCCGCAGGCACGCGCCTGGGCGCAGGATGTGGCCGCGGGCCATGACGCCGGCGTACGGCTGTCGCTGCGCGTCGAGGTACCGGGCCTGACCGGCGGCGACGCAGCGGCACCGTCCTTCCGGGCCGTGCTGCAGATGCACAGCGTCAGCGACCCCGCGCTCGTCGCGGACGCGGCGACAGTGTGGGCGGGCGGGCAGGACGCCGCCTTCGGCCCGCGCGCCCGCATGGACGCACTGCTCGCGCTGCGCCGTGCCGCACGCGCCTGGGGCCCGCTCACACCGCTGCTGTCGGCAGCCGTGCCGGACGCGATCGAACTCGCCGACGAGGAGGTCAGCGAGCTGCTCGGCGAGGCATCGCGGGCGCTCGCCGCGACCGGCGTGCAGGTGCACTGGCCCAGGGAACTGGCGCGCACACTGACCGCGCGAGCAGTCATCGGCCCACAGGAGGAGGCCGAGGACCCCGGCGCGGATCCGGTGGGCTCCGGGATGCCGTCGTTCCTCTCGGCGGACGCACTGCTGGAGTTCAACTGGTGGTTCGCGCTGGGCGACCAGCGGCTGACCCGGGCGGAACTGGACCAGCTCGCCGAGGCCGGCAGACCCGTGGTGCGGCTGCGCGAGCAGTGGGTGCTCATCGACCCCGAGGAGGCCCGGCGCGCCCGCGCACACCAGGACCGCAAGCTCACCCCCGTCGACGCGCTCGGCGCCGTACTGACCGGCTCCACGGAGGTGGACGGCCGCCGGGTCGAGGTCCGGGCATCGGGTTGGCTGGAGCAGCTGCGGGAACGGCTGGCCGATCCCGAGGGCGGCCGCCTGGAGGTCGCCCAGCCGGACGCGCTCGCCGCGACGCTGCGCGACTACCAGCTGCGCGGGCTGAACTGGCTGCACCGGATGACCTCGCTCGGCCTCGGCGGCTGCCTCGCGGACGACATGGGACTCGGCAAGACCATCACCCTCATCGCGCTGCATCTGCACCGGCAGACCGACGGGTCCGCCGCAGGGCCGACGCTCGTCGTCTGCCCGACTTCCCTGATGGGCAACTGGCAGCGGGAGATCGAGAAGTTCGCCCCGGGAACGCCGGTGCGCCGCTTCCACGGGGCGACGCGGAACCTGGAGTCCCTGGCGGACGGCGAGTTCGTGCTCACCACGTACGGGACGATGCGGCTCGACGCCGCGAGGCTCTCGGAAGTGGCATGGGGCATGGTCGTCGCCGACGAGGCGCAGCACGTCAAGAACCCCTGCTCGGAGACGGCGAAACAGCTGCGCACGATCGGGGCGAAGGCGCGGGTCGCGCTCAGCGGCACACCCGTCGAGAACAATCTGTCCGAGCTGTGGGCGATCCTCGACTGGACGACGCCCGGGCTGCTCGGCCGGCTCGGAACGTTCCGGGCACGGTACGCGCAGGCCGTCGAGGGCGGCGACACAGCGGCCGGCGAACGACTGGCCGCGCTGGTACGGCCGTTCCTGCTGCGCCGCCGCAAGTCCGACCCGGGCATCGCGCCCGAGCTGCCGCCCAAGACCGAGACCGACCGGGCCGTCTCCCTCACCACCGAGCAGGCCGGGCTGTACGAGGCGGTCGTACGGGAGACTCTCGCCGCGATCTCGGAAGCGGGCGGCATGGAGCGGCGCGGCCTGGTGGTGAAGCTGCTGACCGCGCTGAAGCAGATCTGCAACCATCCCGCGCAGTATCTGAAGGAGGAGCGGCCCCGCATCGCGCACCGGTCCGGGAAGCTGGAACTGCTCGACGAGCTCCTCGACACGATTCTGGCCGAGGACGCGAGTGTTCTCGTGTTCACCCAGTACGTACAGATGGCGCGGCTGCTGGAGCGGCACCTCGCGGCGCGAGGGGTACGGACGCAGTTCCTGCACGGCGGTACACCGGTGGCCGAACGGGAGGAGATGGTGCGGCGTTTCCAGGACGGTGACGTACCGGTGTTCCTGCTGTCGCTGAAGGCGGCGGGCACCGGGCTGAACCTGACGCGCGCCGGTCATGTCGTGCACTACGACCGCTGGTGGAACCCGGCGGTCGAGGCGCAGGCCACCGACCGCGCGTACCGCATCGGCCAGACCCAGCCCGTACAGGTCCACCGGCTGATCGCCGAGGGGACGATCGAGGACCGGATCGCGGACATGCTGGAGCGCAAACGGGAGCTCGCCGACGCGGTGCTCGGCTCCGGTGAGGCCGCACTGACCGAACTGACCGACGCCGAGCTGGCGGAGCTGGTCGAGCTGCGAGGGGGCGCGCGATGACGCGGAGCGAGTACGAGGATGAGGTCGAGCGGACGTTCGCGGCACTGCCGCCGGCCCGGGGCCGGGGTTGCGCACAGACGTGGTGGGGACGTGTGTGGCTGAAGGCGCTGGAGGACACGGCGCTGGACTCGGATCAGCTGAAGAAGGGCCGTCAGCAGGCGCGGGCCGGGGCGGTCGGGGCCGTTTCCGTACGGCCGGGGCGGATCACGGCCGTGGTCAAGGACCGGGACGGTTCGGCCCACCGCAGCGATGTGCTGCTGCAGGAGCTGACCGACGACGGGTGGGCCCGGTTCCTGGACATGGCGGTGGACCGGGCGGGCCACATCGCGGCGCTCCTCGACCGGGAGATGCCGCCGCACCTGGTGGAGGACGCGGCGGGCGCCGGAGTCGAACTGCTTCCGGGCATCGGGGACCTGGAGCCCGAGTGCACCTGCGAGGCGTGGGATCTGTGTCCGCACGCGGCTGCGCTCTGCTACCAGGTGGCGCGGCTGCTGGACCAGGATCCGTTCGTACTGCTCCTGTTGCGCGGGCGCGGGGAGCGACGGCTCCTGGACGAGCTGCAGGCACGCAGTGCGGCGCGGGCCGAGCACGATGCGCGGCCGGCTCCGGTGCCGGAAGGGGTGCCTGCGGACGAGGCGTTCGCCGCGGCGGGCATCCTGCCGGCGCTGCCGGACGCTCCCCCGCTGCCGCCGGAGCCGGGGGCGCCGCCGTCGCTGGAAACGGAGACGGTCCCGGCGCCGGGTGTCGACGCGGACGCGCTGGAGTTCCTCGCGGCGGGCGCGGCGGCGCGGGCGCGGCGGATGCTGACGGAGGCGCTGGCGCCCGGGCATGAACGGAAGCCTGTGGAACCCGACTTGACGATGGGTGAGGATGCGGTGCGGCTGGCCGCGACGGGTGGGCCGGGTGGGGACACCGCTGTCCCGGCGGCGGTCCTGGCACGGCTCGCGGCGGGTTCGGGCCGGCGCCGGGCGGATCTCGACCTCGCGGTCCGCGCCTGGCGGTTCGGCGGGGTCGCGGCGCTCTCGGTCCTGGAGGACGAGTGGGTGCCCGACGAGGAGACGCTCGCCCGGGCGAACGCGCGGCTGGCGGAGGCGTGGGAGGAGGGCGAGCGTCCCCGGCTGCGGGAGGCCGGCGCGGGGCGGTGGACGGTGGTGGGGGCGGACGCGCAGCTGCGGCTGGGCACCGACGGCCGGTGGTGGCCCCTCGCCTTGGCCCGGGGCCGCTGGACCGTCGCGGGACCCCCGGCTCCGGACCCGGCTTCGGCCCTGGCGGCCCTGCTTCCGGAGGGGTGACGCCCCGCGCACTCCGGGCCACGGGGTGGATTCGGGCGCCGGGAGCACGAGTACGAGCGTCGGTACGCATGCCGACAGCTGCCTCCGCCGGCATGCGCGCTTCCCGGCGGGCCGGGGTGATCAACGTGGGATGCGGCTGGTCTTCCCGCTCCGTAAGCTCGGATACGGGACTGCTCGCCGGAGGGGCACACCACGCGGCGCACCACGCCGCTCACGTCCAGCTCCTTCAGGCCCCCCACGTCCTGGCTCGCCTTCGGCAACGCGACATCACGTTCGGCCCGAGAGGCAAGACATGACCACATATCCGATCAATCACCGACGTATCCCCGGTGGCGTACCGAAGGAAGAGAACCTGGCCTACCTCGAGCAGGTGGAGGCCACGACAGCGCCCTACGGAGGCAAGTGGCTCGCGGTCGATGCCGAGGTGCAGGTCTTCGAAGGCGCATGGCCGGGCTCCGTGGTACTGCCCGAGTTTCCCGACATGGCGGCGGCCGAGGCGTGGTACAACTCGCCCGGGTACCAGAAGATCCTGCCCCTGCGCACCGACCACGCGATCAGTGAGCTTATCCTGGTCGACGGTGTCGGGCCGGAGTTCACACCCGCCGGCTTCGCGCAGCAGATCCGGGCAGCGATCGCGAGGGCCGCCGGCAACGGCAGCTGACCGTGAAGCCCGGCGTCACGCCGGGTGTCGGACCAGCTGCTCAGCGACGCATCGCCACTGATACCCCTGACGTGGAGCGATTCATGACCACACCGCGGGACCTGTTGATCGTAGCCATGGACATGAACGCCGAGCGTCCTCCGGAGCAAGGCGATCTGTCGCTCGCGCTCGCGGGAGCTGAGGTGATCGACCTCCTGGACGCCCGAGCCGTCGAACTGGACGGCGATCGCATCGTGCCGGGCTACCGGCCGGCCATAGCTGATCGCCTGTTGGACGAGGCCGCGTCGTCACTTGCCCGGCAAGCGCCGTACGAATCGGTCGGCGACTGGCTGTGGCGCAGAGGCCGCGGCCTGGCCGCGGCCTATCTGGCCGCCCTCGAGGCGGAGGGCCAGGTCACTCGGCAACAACGACGCCGGCTGCTCTCCCGGACAAGTCAGCTGGAGCTGGTCGATTCGCCCGCTCGCCGCCAGGCGGCGGACCGCTGGGCATCGCATGAGCCCGTCCTTGCCGTGCTGGCAGCGGCAGCCGGGATCAGCGGCAAGGAACCCGAAGAAGCCGAAAGAACCGAGGAAGCCGAGGAAAGCGCAGACTCGCCGGGCGTGGCCGACGACGCGGTGGCGACAGTGCTCGCCGCCGTCAATGACGCGGTGACGGAACTGGCGGCCGAACGGCAACGGCGAGACATCCACGACGCCGCCTTCGACAACATCTGGCGAGGCGAATGACGACACCACCGGCGGTGACGACGGTCGCCGCCACCGCGGTGACGGGCGCCCGGCGTTTCACCTCGGTGTGCGGGAAAGTGCCTCGCCCGCTGCTGCCGGACGGGCACCGGCCTCGGCCGTCGGCCGGGTAGCACCTGAACGTTCCCTTCTTCCTCCCCCGCAGTATTTCGTCATGGCCCTTGACAAATTAGTATCCGGGACAGCTCAGGGAAGACACGGAACGGAGATCTCCGATGGCTGTACCCGAAGGGCCGCTCGTCGTCGGCGTCGACAGCTCCACCCAGTCGACGAAGGCGCTGGTCGTCGATGTCGCCACGGGCCGGGTGGTGGCGAGCGGCCAGGCCCCGCACACCGTCAAGGGCGAGGGCGGGGCGCGGGAAAGCGACCCGGAGGAGTGGTGGCGCGCACTCGGGGACGCGCTCACCCAGTGCGGCGCACCGGCGCATCGCGCCGCAGCGGTGTCCGTCGCGGGGCAGCAGCACGGTCTGGTCACCCTGGACGCGCGGGGCCGGCCGGTGCGTCCGGCGATGTTGTGGAACGACGTACGGTCCGCGGCGCAGAGCGAGCGGCTGATCGAGCGTCTCGGGGGCCCGAAGGCATGGGCGGAACGGACCGGTAGTGTTCCCGGTCCCGCGTTCACCGTCACCAAGTGGGCGTGGCTGCGGGAGCGCGAACCGGAGGCCGCCGCTGCCGCCCGCGCGGTGCGGCTCCCGCACGACTTTCTCACCGAGCGGCTCACTGGACGGGCCGTCACGGATCGCGGAGATTCCTCGGGCACGGGCTGGTGGACGCCCGCGACGGGGGCGTACGACGCGGAGATCCTCTCCCTCGCGGGCCTCTCCCCCGCGCTGCTGCCGGAGGTCGTGGACCCGTTCGAGGCGGCGGGGACGGTCCGGGATCTACCTGATCTGCCGCTTCCCGCGGGCGCTCTGGTGGCGCCCGGCACCGGGGACAACGCGGCAGCCGCGCTCGGGCTCGGGCTCGCCGCCGGGCAGCCGGTGCTGAGCCTGGGCACGTCGGGCACGGTGTACACGACGTCCGCTCATCCGTCGGCCGATCCGACCGGGACCGTGGCCGGTTTCGCCGACGCCCGCGGCGGCTGGCTTCCGCTGGCCTGCACGCTGAACTGCACCCAGGCGGTCGACCGCGTCGCCGCGCTGCTGAGCCGGGACCGCGAGGCGGTGGAGCCGGGCGGCCTGGAGGTGTTGCTGCCGTTCCTCGACGGGGAGCGTACGCCTCAACTTCCGTATGCGTCAGGGATGTTGTACGGGCTGCGGCACGACACGACGCCGGGCGGGCTGCTGCAGGCGGCGTACGACGGAGCCGTGTACGCACTGCTGGCGGCGCTCGGGAAGGTGCTGCCGCAGGACGCCGGCCAGGACGCTCCGCTGCTGCTGATCGGCGGCGGCGCGCGGGGCACCGCGTGGCGTGAGACGGTCCGCCGACTGTCGGGCAGGGCGGTCCAGGTGCCGGACGCCCGCGAGCTCGTCGCCCTCGGCGCCGCCGCGCAGGCCGCCGGGGTGCTCACCGGCGAGGACCCCCGGGACGTCGCCAGGCGCTGGGGCACCGCGGGCGGTCCGTCGTTCGATCCGGTCCCGGTGGACCGGGCCGCGCTGGACCGTATCGGCTCCGTCCTCGCCGACGGCGACGTGCTGCTGCGCAAGGAGCACCGGCCTTGACCCCACCGTCCCCCGCCGACGCTTCCGTGGTACTTCCCAACACCCAGCAGGGCATCCGCCGCCGCAATCTGTCCCTCGTGCTGCACGCCGTGGCCGCCGAGGGCCCGCTGTCGCGTGCGGACGTCGCCGTGCGGATCGGGCTGACGAGGGCCGCGGTCTCCTCCCTCGTGGACGAACTGGCCCGGGCCGGGCTGCTGGTGGAGCTCGGACGCGCGCAGTCCGGCAGCGTCGGCCGGCCCGGCAGCGCGCTCACGCTCAGCGACCGCGGACCTGTCGGCATCGGTGCGGAGGTCGGCGTCGACCATCTGTCGGTGGCCGCGGTGGATCTGCGGGGGAAGGTGCGGGCACGGGCGTCGGCGGATACGGACAACCGGGGCCGGCCGCCCGGGCCGGTCCTCAAGGAGCTTGCCGCCCTGGTCCGCCAGGTCACCGATGCCGTACGCACCGAAGGGCTGCGCCCCGCCGGTGTCGCCGTGGCGGTGCCGGGACTGGTCGCACGCGACACGCACACCGTCGTCCGCGCGCCCAACCTGGACTGGTGGGACGTCGATCTGGGCGCGTGCCTCCCGTACGGTCCGCAGCTCGCCGTCGACAACGAGGCCAACCTCGGTGCGCTCGCCGAGCTGTGGATCGGCGGGGATCCGGCGCCGCAGGACTTCGTCCATGTGTCGGCGGAGGTCGGCATCGGCGCGGCCGTGGTCGTCGACGGCCGACTGCTGCGCGGTGCTCACGGCTACGCGGGCGAGCTGGGCCATGTTCCGGTACGGCCCGAAGGCCCCCGGTGCGCCTGCGGAGGTCGGGGCTGCCTTGAGCAGTACGCCGGCGAGGAGGCCGTCCTGCGGGCCGCCGGACTCCGTACGACGGGCCGGCCGAGCGGGCTGCTGGCCGAGCGGGCCGCCGCCGGTGACCGTGACGTGCTGCGGGCGTTGCGCGGCGCGGGCGCCGCGCTGGGGATCGCACTGGCCGGTGCGGTCAACCTCCTCGATCCCCGTGCGGTGGTGCTGGGCGGCGCGCTGTCGCGGCTGTCGTCGTGGCTGCTGCCTTCTCTGGAAAGGGAGTTGACGCGTCGTACGGCCGATCCGGCGCGTCCCGCGCTGACCGTGTCACGGCTGGGGTCCGAGGGGCCGCTGCTGGGCGCCGCGCACTCGGTGGTGCGTGCGGTGCTGGACGACCCGGCCACGTTCGCGGCAGCTGCTCCCTGACCGGTTGTGTCCGGTCCGTGACTCTTGCCGGTGGTGCCGTGCGGTACAACCATGGGCGCCGGACGCAAGGAAGCGACCGGGAGGCCGGGTTGACCGACACATGGGTGGCTCTGGAGGCCGGGGGCGATCCGGCGGAGCGCGGAGGTGTGCTGCGCCGGGCGTACGAGGAGTTCGCGACGGCGGGCCGGGTGGAGCGCGCCGTGCGGCCCGTGGTGGCCGAGTCGTGGCGGCGCTGCGCGCGGGCGCATGTCGCCCCGGAGGGCGCGGCGTGCGTGGAACTCGGTGACGACGAGCTCGATGTGTACCGTGACGGGCATCCGCTGTCGCGGGTGATGCCGGTGATCCGGGAACTCATGGGCGGCTACGCCGAGGACGGGGAGCATCTCGTCGCGGTGTGCGACGCCCAGGCGCGGCTGCTGTGGGTGGAGGGCCATCCGGAGACCCGGCGGCGCGCCCGGCGGATGAACTTCGTGGAGGGCGCGCGCTGGGCCGAGTCCGTGGCGGGTACGAACGCGCCGGGCACAGCACTCACGGTGGACCGTCCCGTTCAGGTGTTCGCGGCCGAGCACTTCCGGCGGCCCGTGCAGCAGTGGACCTGCGCGGCGGCTCCCGTCCACGATCCGCGCAGTGGACGACTGCTGGGCGCGGTGGACATCACGGGCGGCGACCGGCTGGCGCATCCGCACAGTCTGGCGTTCGTCGGCGCGGTGGCGCGGGCCGCCGAGTCACAGCTGGCGCTGCTGGCGCCGCGGCCGACGGGCGACGCGGTGCAGCTTTCGGCGCTGGGCAGGGACGAGGCGCTGCTGGTGGCGGAGGGCCGTAAGGTGCGCCTCTCCCGGCGCCACAGCGAGATCGTCGTGGTGCTGACCCGCCATCCCGAGGGGCTGAGCGGTGACGAACTGTTGCTGGAGCTGTACGAGGACGAGCACATCAACCCGGTGACGCTGCGGGCGGAGCTGTCGCGGCTGCGCGGTCTGCTGGGGCCACGGCTGCTGCTGTCCCGTCCGTACCGTCTGGCGGTGCCCGTCGACGCGGACTTCGAGACGGTGGCCCGCCGGCTCGCGTCGGGTGCGGTGGCAGCGGCGCTCAGCGGGTATGCGGGGCCGCTGCTGCCGGGTTCGCAGGCGCCCGGTGTGGCGCGGCTGCGGCGGCGGCTGACGGACCAGCTGCGAACGGCACTGATCGCGCGTGCCGATCCGGGGCTGCTGGCGGACTGGGTGCACAGCCCGTGGGGCGAGGACGACCTTCCGGTGTGGCAGGCGCTCGCCGCCGTGCTGCCCCGGGGCCGGGGAGCCGCGGCGCAGGCCCGGGCGCGGGCCCTGGACAGCGAGTACGCAGCCACTCCCTGACCACCGGGGCTCGGGCGGGGCTGCTGCCGGTGCCCGGCTGTCGGGCACCGGGCGCCTGCCGCCGCGTCGACTCCTTCAGGCACCAGGCACCTGAAGCGGCGCCGCCATGCCCGGCGGCAACATGGTTGCAACGTACGGCTCCCTAGGTTCGGCCGGGAGCGCAGTCCGAAGGCGGGCAGCGCGGACTCCGGGAGGTCTCATGGCTCGTTACGCTGCGCCCGGCACCGAAGGCGCCATCGTCACGTACGCGTCCCGTTACGACCACTGGATCGGCGGCGAGTACGTCCCGCCGGCCCTCGGTCAGTACTTCGAGAATCCGAGCCCCGTGAACGGGAAGCCGTTCACCGAGATCGCCCGTGGCACGGCCGAGGACGTGGAGCGCGCCCTGGACGCGGCGCATGCCGCAGCACCGGCGTGGGGGCGCACCGCGCCCGAGGCCCGGGCGAACGTCCTGCTGCGGATCGCCGACCGGATGGAGGCGCGTCTGGAGGAGCTCGCGGTCGCGGAGAGCTGGGAGAACGGCAAGCCGGTCCGGGAGACGCTGGCCGCCGACATCCCGCTGGCCATCGACCACTTCCGCTATTTCGCGGGCGTGCTGCGGGCCCAGGAGGGTTCGCTCAGCGAACTGGACGACAGCACGGTGGCGTACCACTTCCATGAGCCGCTCGGCGTGGTCGCGCAGATCATCCCGTGGAACTTCCCGATCCTGATGGCGGTCTGGAAGCTGGCGCCGGCACTGGCCGCCGGGAACGCGGTGGTGCTGAAGCCCGCCGAGCAGACACCTGCCTCGGTGCACTTCTGGATGAGCCTGGTCGCCGATCTGCTGCCGCCGGGTGTGGTGAACATCGTCAACGGCTTCGGCGTGGAGGCGGGCAAGCCGCTCGCGTCCAGCCCCCGGGTCGCGAAGGTCGCGTTCACCGGCGAGACGACGACGGGGCGGCTGATCATGCAGTACGCCTCGGAGAACATCAAGCCGGTGACGCTGGAGCTGGGCGGCAAGTCGCCGAACATCTTCTTCGACGACATCTGGGCGGCCGACGACGACCTGCGCGACAAGGCCCTGGAAGGGTTCACCATGTTCGCCCTCAACCAGGGTGAGGTGTGCACCTGTCCCTCGCGGGCGCTGATCCAGCGCGGGCACTACAGCGAGTTCCTGGACGCCGGGATCGCCCGGACCGAGGCGATCGTGCCCGGTCATCCGCTGGACACGGACACGATGATCGGCGCGCAGGCCTCCAACGACCAGCTCCAGAAGATCCTGTCGTATCTGGACATCGGCCAGCAGGAGGGCGCAAAGATCCTGACGGGTGGTCAGCGGATCGAGTACGACGGCGAACTGGCGGGCGGCTACTACGTCCAGCCCACGATCTTCGAGGGCGACAACCGGATGCGGATCTTCCAGGAGGAGATCTTCGGCCCGGTCGTCGCGGTGACGTCGTTCTCCGACTTCGACGACGCGATCAAGACGGCGAACGACACCCTGTACGGGCTGGGCGCGGGCGTCTGGACCCGGGACGTCAACCGGGCTTACCGCGCCGGGCGGGCGATCCAGGCGGGACGGGTCTGGACGAATTGCTACCACGCCTATCCGGCGCACGCTGCCTTCGGCGGCTACAAGCAGTCCGGTATCGGCCGCGAGACCCACAAGATGATGCTCGACCACTATCAGCAGACGAAGAACCTGCTGGTGTCGTACTCGCCGAAGAAGCTGGGCTTCTTCTAGACGCAGAAGAAGGGCGCCTGACCAGGCAAGATACCGGTCAGGCGCCCTCCGCAGCGCACGGCTGGGCGGTCCCCCGAGCCGGGCCACGCGCCCACCGCGATCCGGCCGCTCGCCTGACAGCGCGGCTGCTGACGGGGGAGAGACGGCGCCCGCCCCGGGACTTCCGGGACGTGCGCCGTTCCGTGTGTCAGAGGCCGACCCGTAGCGCCTGCAGGCTCGGCTGCCGTTGCCCGATCGTCAGGACTCCCGTCCGGGCCGGGCCACCCGGGCCGTGCCGGCCGGATCCGTCAACTCCACCTCGAGCACATGGTCGGAGCCGTCGGGCTGTCCGCCGTTGTGGTCGGTGTTCGTCGTCGACACCCACAGTGCGTTCCTGCCCGGAACCTTCTCAACGGTGCGGAGCCGGCCGTACACACCCTTGAAGTACGCCACCGGTGTGCCCACGTCCGTGCCGCTGACGGGAATGCGCCACAGACGCTTGCCGCGCATGGCACCCATGTACAGGCTGCCGTCGGCGTAGGCGATGCCGCTCGGTGAGGCGTCCTCGACCGCCCAGTGGGCTTTCGGGTTGGTCATCCCCCCAACGGTGCAGGGGCCTGTGCACGTGGGCCAGCCGTAGTTGTTTCCCGGTTCGATGAGATTGAGCTCGTCGCTCCGGTCCGGGCCGAACTCGGCTGCCCACAGGCGGCCCTCCGGATCCCATGCCATGCCCTGGGGGTTGCGGTGCCCGTAGGAGTAGACGTAACTGGTGAACGGATTGCCGGGCGCGGGCTTGCCGTCGGCGGTCATCCGCAGGATCTTCCCGTTCAGGGAGTTCCTGTCCTGTGCGCTCTCCTTGTTGTCCGCGTCCCCCGTCGTAGCGTAGAGGTAGCCATCGGGGCCGAACTTCAGACGCCCGCCGTTGTGGATGTGGTCCTTCGCGATCCCGGTGAGCAGCGTGCGGTACCCGTCGAGAGTGGAACCGTCGTATGTCATCCGCGCGATCCGGTTGCCCTCCTCGGCCGTGTGCATCACATAGATGTAGTGGTCCTCGTCCCAGGTAGGCGACACGGCGATGCCCAGCAGGCCGTCCTCGACCTTGGTGGTCTGAGTGTGCGGCACGGTGCCCACGAGGGTCTTCACCCCGTCCTGGGTGAGCCGGAAGAGCTTGAACGTCTCGCGCTCGCTGATGAGTGCCGAGCCGTCCGGCAGCCAGCCGAGCCCCCAGGGTGTGGTCCAATCCGCGGAGACGCTCCGGACCTCGCCGGGTTTTGTCCGGGCGTGCTCCCCGGGCAGCCCGGAGGCGCCGTTGCCCGGGCCGGCGAATCCCACGAGCATGGCTGCACCCATGACCCCGACGGCGCTCACCGCACGCAGCGGACGTCTCATGGAGGCCTTTCGGCGGGTCGTGAGAGTGGACACTGCGCATCCTCCGGAAGCCTCGGCACTGTTCACCGGGAGCGTAGGTCGGCACCGGCTGACGGATGATCAGACAGGCCCGGGGGTCACCCGCCCGGCCGCGCTGCGTTGCCCGGGTGCCGCAGGCCGCGGATGCTGGGGTTGAGGAACGTCATCGTCGCCCGAAGGTCAGGGAACAGGTCATGACGCACGACACCGAGGAACCGACGGCAGGGCCCGAGCGGGCGCCTCGCCCCGAAGCGCCCGCGTACGCGGAGAACGAGGCCTGGCAGACGCCCGGTTACGCGATCGTGGAGACTGCGCTCGAAGTCACGGCGTACTCTCTGGCCACCCGATAGCGTCGCCACGGCGCCATGCAGCTCCTGGTGCTCGGTACCGCGGCCGGCGGCGGCGTACCGCAATGGAACTGCGCCTGTCGGGGATGCTCCGGGGCGCGCACACCTGCGGCGACGCCGCCGCCATGCCTCACTCGCCGTCCGGGCGGAGGAGGGCCGCTGGTACGTGATCAACGCGACACCCGACATCGCGGACCAGATCGAGGACTGCCCCGCCCTGCACCCGGGCCCCGAGCAGCGCCGCACACCGCTGGCCGGAGTCGACGACGAGCCCCGGCGGGCGGGGTTGGCGACCTGTACGGCGACGGCCATGGGGCATCTGCCGATCGACGGACCGCACGGCACCGCACGGCGGCTCGCCGCCCTGCGGGCGCGCTGTCTGTACACCCACCTCAACAACACCAACCCCCTTGTCGACCCCGCGGCTCCGCAGCACAAAATGCTGGCCCGGCTGGACATCGAGGTGGCTGCCGACGGAATGGAGATCGTGCTGTGACCGTCGTGGAAACGGAACGGCCCTGGGGGCGGACGGAGTTCGAGGAGCAGCTGCGTGCGGTGGCCGAACGGCGCTATCACGACCGCCATCCGTTCAACGTGCGGATGCACGAAGGCGAGCTGAGCCCCACGGATGTACGGCGGTGGATCACCAACCGCTTCCACTACCAGCAGTGCATTCCGGTCAAGGACGCCCTGATCACCGCCAAGCTCGATTCACCGGACCTGCGGCGCATGTGGCTGCGCCGGATCGAGGACCACGACGGACGCGAGGGCGACGAGGGCGGCATCGAGCGGTGGCTGCGGCTGGGTGAGGCGGCCGGCCTGGACCGGGCGGTTCTTCTGTCCGGCCTGGGCGTGCTGTCGGGGGTACGTCTCGCGGTGGAGGGATACGTCAACTTCTGCCGACTGCGACCCCCGCTGGAAGCAGTCGCGGCCTCGCTCACCGAACTGTCCGCCCCGCATCTCATGCGGCGGCGCATCGACGCGTTCGAACGGCACTATGCGTGGATCGACTCCGACGGGCTGGCCTACTTCCGGGCGCGTGTCGCCCAGGGCCGGCGGGACAGCGGTGAAGCACTGGCTCTGGTCCTTCGGTGGGCAGGCAGCAGGGCCGAGCAGCAACGGGCGGTGGCGGCGCTCGCGTTCAAATGCGACGTGCTGTGGTCGCTGCTGGACGCCGTGGACCACGCCCGGCCGGAAGACCCACGATGACCACGGCCGCGGCCCGGAAGACGCGACTGCTCTGGCGCCCGAGGCTCGCCCTGGCCGTCGTACTCGGGCACGACCGGGTACGCGGCAGTGACCTGCTGGTCATGCCAGAGCGGATCCTGGTCCTGTCCGGGCGCGCCGCTGACATCCTCGGACTCTGCAACGGCGAGCGCGACGTCCGCCGGATCATCGGCGAACTGACGGCGCGCTTCCCCGGTGCCCCGGTGGCCGCCGACGTGCCCGTGTTCCTGCAGCGGCTGCATGCCGAGGGCTGGCTGAGATGACCGGCGTACCGCCCCCCCCTGGGCACTGCTCGCCGAGCTCACCCACGCGTGCCCGCTGCACTGCCCCTACTGCTCCAATCCACTGGAGCTGACGCGACGGTCCCGCGAGCTGTCCACGCCCCAGTGGCAGGAGGTGATGCGGCAGGCCGGGGACCTGGGAGTGGTGCAGACCCATCTGTCCGGCGGGGAGCCCCTGTTGCGGACGGACCTCGCGGCGATCGTCACCGCCGCGGAATCGGCCGGCGTCCACACCCAGCTGGTCACCAGCGGGCACGGACTGAACGAGGCACGGTTGACCGGGCTTGTGACGGCCGGGCTGCGCAGCGTGCAGTTGTCGGTGCAGCACGCCGACCCGTCGGCCTCCGACCGGATCGCCGGGCGCCGGTCGTTCGACGTCAAGGCACGGGCTGCGGCGCTGGTACGGGACGCGGGTCTGCCGCTGGGCCTCAATGTCGTGCTGCACCGCGACAACCTCGATGCCATCGACGCCGTGGTGGAACTGGGGCTGGCCTGGGGAGCGGACCGTATCGAGCTGGCCAACACGCAGTTCTACGGCTGGGCCCTTCGCAACCGTGCCGCGCTCATGCCGAGTCGTGATCAGGTGTCCCGTGCGGCGGACGCGGTACGGCGCTGGCGGGAGCGGCTGGCCGGCCAAACCGAGCTGGTGTGGGTCGTACCCGACCATGTCGCAGGCGAGGCGAAACCGTGCATGGGCGGCTGGGGCGCGGTCTCGCTCACCGTCACGCCCGACGGCACCGTGCTGCCTTGCCCGGCGGCTGCGACACTGCCCGGCCTGGACGCGCCGAATGTCGCCGACCGGACGCTCGCCTGGATCTGGGAGCACTCCGATGCCTTTAACCGGTACCGCGGCACCGACTGGATGCGTGAACCGTGCCGAAGTTGCCTGCGCCGCGACGAGGACTTCGGCGGCTGCCGGTGCCAGGCATTCGCCCTGACGGGCGACGCCGCCCGTGCGGACCCGGCGTGCCGGCTGTCGCCCGACCACGGCCTCATCCGCGCGGCAGCACAGGCCGGCGCAGATGCGCCGGGCTATGTGTACCGCAGGCCAGGGGCATTGCGCGCCGAGAGTGAGACGAAGGCGGAATGGAGCAGGGCCTGACCTGTGCGAGGGTCGGGGCTCTTCATCTTGGCCGCGCAATGATGTCGCAGGGACGGGCCCAGGACGGTCTGGCCTGCGGTTACTGCGCGTCCGTGACGCTCGCTGATACCGAGATGGCCGCACTGCTCGCGCCTGCCGGGCTCCGCTTCATGGAGCGGAGGACTGGGAGGGCGTCCGGCTGCCCCCGCTGCCAGCAGGACTCGCCCGCGGTGCTGCCGTACTCGTCATGGTCAGCCGGTCAGTGACTTCCACACGGTGAGCGGGCGGTCCTCGACCGTGATCTGGTCGTCGTGAGCGCTGCCGTCGCGGATCACGATGATCCGGAACTTGTCCTGGTGGAACGTCCAGAACAGGCTCAGGCCATTGATCCGCTGCATGTCCGGGACTGCGAGGAACTCGTCGACCCGCGTGATCCCGGCGAGCGAGCGCCACAGGTCGAGCCCGCGGTCACCGCGTTCGAGGACGTCCTGGTGCGCCGTGCCGTCGGCGATCGAGATCAGCCGGTAGACCTGACGGCCCATGAGCGTGTGGAACAGCCAGTAGTAGCTCTTGCCGTTCACCCGCTGCATGTCGGGGACCGGCAGGAAGGCGTCCAGCTGCTGGATGCCGCTGAACGAGGCCCAGGCGGAGATCGGGCGGTCCTGCCGGTCGATCGCGGCGGTCTGGTCGGGTGGGAGCCCGGACTCGGCGCGGTCGGCGATCGAGATCAGCCGGTAGACCTGACGGCCCTCGGTGGTGTGGAACAGCCAGATCCGGCTGCGGCCGTTGATCCGCTGCTCGTCCGGTACCGGAAGGACCGCGTCGACCCCGGTCACCCCGGCGTAGCACGGCCAGGTGGTCAGCGGCCGGTCGGGGCGCTCGCGGACGTCCTGGTGCTCGTCGCCGTCGGCGATGGAGATGGTCCGGCAGACCGGGCCGGCGCTGCCCGTTCCGTACGCCCAGTACCAGCTCTTGCCCTTGTCCCGCTGCAGGTCGGGGATGGGCAGGAAAGCGTCGGTCGGGCGGACGTCGCTGGGCAGCTTGTCGGTGAGTCGGCCGTCGCCGAGCAGTCGCAGCGTGGTCAGCGACGGTACGAAGGCGTAGACCGACCCCTCGGTGACGACGAACTGGCTCAGGCTCAGCTCGGTGGTGGCGCCGGGGGTCTCGTAGCTGACCGTGCCGGAGGCACCGACCATCGCGTCGGGGCCGGGCTTCTTGGGCCGGTTGGGCGGGAAGCCGGTGCTGTCGATCCAGGACTTCTGGATGAACTCGAACTGCTGCACAAGGTCCGACTGGTAGCAGACGAACAGCAGGCCGCGCGGCGAGTCGGGCCCGCCGGGCCCCTCCGAGGCGGGATCGAAGGGCGCGCCGTACGGGGCGCCGCGGCGGATGATCCGGCGGCGGTCCATCACCGGCTTCTCGTCGAACGGAGGGTCTCCAGGCTTTTCCTGCAGGCCGTCCCGGGGGTTGGTCTTGCGCAGGTGCGAGAAGAGCGGGGTCGTGTAGCCCTCCGGGTCGTTACGGAAGCCGAAGTCGTTCTCCTCGCCGGCCAGCGCGTTGGAGGGCATATCGGCGTTGGGGCACTTGGCAACCGGGGTGCCGGAGCGCCAGCGGCCGACGAAGCGGGCGGCCAGCCACTCGGTGGTCGCCTCCGGCGGTACCACCTTGGCCTTCTTGAGCACCTTCAGCTGGACGGCGACCTGTGCCCAAAAGCCCGGGACGTCCTGGGCGAGCCGGCGCACCACCTGGAAGGTGCCGTTGTTGGCCCAGTCGGGTGCTTCGTGCGGCACGCCGTCGACCCGGTCGTGGCCGACGACGAACTCTCCGGCCGGGATCAGCCGGGTGCCGTGCTTGCCCTTGACGTACTGGGGCTTGGCCGGGTCCGGCTCGTCGAAGCCGAGCACACCGGGTTCGCTGACGCCGTCCTTGAAGCCGAAGTGCTCCTTGCCGCGGCGGCTGCCCGGCAGCGTGGCACCGTTCTGCTGGAAGACGATCACGATCTTGGCCTGGGCGCATGCCTCGCGCTGCTCGGTGACCGCCGCCTGGAGGTCCTGGACGGTGTCGGAGGCGACGGTGAGGACGGCGTGGACGGCCTGCCCCTTGCCATTGCCGAAGAGCCATTTCTCCGGTGAGCTGTCGCCGGTGTCGCCCAGCGCCCGCTTGTCCGAGCCCTGCTTGAAGGCCTCCAGGCCGCTGTTCGCCTCGACCGAGGGCAACGGGTCCTTGCCGGTCAACTCCCGCAGCCCCTCGTAGGTGAAGCTGACATTGAGCCACGTGGCTTTCAGCGTCTTCGGGTCATCGCCGCCCGAGGCCTCCCTGGCCTTGCGGAAGGCGGCGTTGAACGTCGCCACCTGTCTGGTGGTGGAGATTTGCGGTTCCAGTCGCTTGACCCAGGTCCGTGCCCGCGCCGCGTCCTCGAACTTGAGGAACAGCAGCGTCATCTGGTCCTTCTTGAAGCCCGCGATCACATCGCCCTGGATGTCGTCGCTCTCACGCAGTTTCAGATCGTTCGGCATGTTCTCTCCCCAAAGGATCGACCCCCTGTGGTTACGAACAGTGATCGCTACATGCGGAACGTAGTCAATTTACGGAGCGTAGTCGAGCGTTTCCAGTAATCGGACTTCCGGTTAACCCGCCCGGGAGCACCCGCCCACCCCATCAGTTGCCGTGCACCACACGGGTGCTGAGGCATTCTCAGAAGGCAGGCTCACCCACCTGCGGGCTTCGGCGCGACATCGTGCATGCCACAACGAAAGACTGAGTCTCGTCACTGCGCGTGAACGGGGTCCGCACCACCGTGGCCTTTCCCTCGGCCATCACCCCGTCGGAGCCGGTGACCTGCGCTGCACGCTCGCTGTCCCGCGCAGCCCTCCCCCCACAAGGAGTCGCATGTCCCGCACGAATCCTCCCGTGACCGCACGTCGAAGACTCGCCACGGCGATCTCGGTCTGCGCCGTCACCGCGATGGCCGTATCCACTGCCCTGGCGGCTGCCGGCCCCGTACTCGCACACCCTGGACACGGAGACCACGACGAGGCATTCCCGGCCGCCCCAGCTTCCCGGGCCGCGACCGCTCCCGTCACGGCCGACCCGGACGAGGCGGCGGCGCTCGGCAAGGAGCACGCCGAGGCGCACGCCCGGACCAGAATGGCGATGGCCGACGTCGGCGAGTACCCGCAGACCACCCGGACCGAGCGACTCAAATCGCTGACCGCTTCGCAGGCCACGACCAACGCATCCTTCGACGCCACCGAGTTCGGCACGTTCAAGGAGTACTTCCAGTCCCCGGACTTCGCGGCCCACATCGCGATGCTCCCCACCGGCAAGGTCCTCCTGTTCTCCTTCGAACGGATCGAGACCAACCCGCAGAAGGAGCCGGCCCCCACCGACACCATCGGCAAGGAGAACGCCGGACGGGCCTGGGTCTGGGACCCGTCCAAGGGCACCGGCCCCACCGCGTTCACCGAGCGCAAGCCGCCGGTCATCAACATGCCCGACGGCAAGAACGAGCCCCGCCCGGCACCGTTCTTCTGCGCCGGCCACTCCTACCTGCCGAACGGCATGCTCGGCGTGTTCGGCGGCAACCTCGGCGGCAACGGCGGCACCGGCGCCAAGCTGTCGCTGGTCTTCGACCCCTGGACCGAGGAGTGGTACCTGAACCAGGACATGGCGGTCGGCCGCTGGTACCCGACCGTGGTCACCGGAGCCGACGGGCGTCAGATCATCATGTCCGGCCAGTCGGAGCTCGGCTGGGGCACCCCCACCCCGATCGTCGAGCGCTTCCCGGCCGCGGGCGTCACGGTCCCCGTGGACAAGACGGTCAAGCCGATCGGCTGGGCGGTGGAGCGGCTCAAGACCGAAGCCCCGTTCAAGTGGGACTACCCGCATCTGTTCTCGCTGCGCGACGGGAAGGTCTACGGCCTCGGCCGCGCCCCCGACCAGCAGTGGCTGTTCGACACCGCCGCCGACACCAAGACCGACCTGCCGGCCCGCCCGGACATCAACAAGGCCAAGCCCGGCCCGGACGGCGGGGAATGGAGGCGCAACTACGGCTCCGCCGTGCCCCTGCCGGCCGGCTTCAGGGGCCCCGACTCGGTCCTGATCCTCGGCGGCGACCGGGACGACCCGAACACCTACCGCCTGGCCGGCGGCAAGTGGAACACCGAGAAGCCCCGCGCCTTCGGCCGTACCCAGGACGACACCCTGCTCCTGCCGAACGGCAATCTGCTCACCGTCAACGGCGCCTTCGACATCCGCGACTACGGTAACGGCGACAAGAACCCCAACGCCGACCTGAAGTACCGCCAGACCGAACTGCGCGACGAGAACGGGGACTGGAAGCTCGGTCCCGTTCAGCGGCTGCCGCGCGGCTACCACTCCAACGCTGTGGTACTCCCTGACGGCCGGATCATGATTACCGGTGATGAGCTCCAGCAGCTCGCCAACGACCCTGACATCAACGACAACATGAACGGCAGCATCGAGATCTACGAGCCGGCCTACCTCCATCAGGGCAGCCGCCCCAGTCTCGGCCTGATCTTCAACCCCAGCGTCGGCTACAACGAGAAGATCACGGTGAGCACCAACACCCCCAACGACGTCACCCGCGCCGTCCTGCTGGCACCGACCACCGCGACCCACGCGATCAACACCAGCCAGCGCCACCTCGAACTGCGCGTCAAGAGCCGCAGCGGGAATTTCCTGGAACTCCAGGCCCCGCCGACCGCCGCCGCGGCCCCGCCCGGCTACTACATGCTCTTCCTCCTCAACGAGGAGGGCGCGCCGAGTACGGCGGGCTGGGTCCAGCTCAAGCCCCCCACGACCACCGCCACCGGTGCCACACGCGGCAAGCCGAAGGCCACCGACTGAGACGGCCCGGCAGTAGGAAACCGAGTTCCGACAGCACGGTCCCGGTCCTGTCGCTGTCGTAGCCACGATCCAAGTTGACGTTGACTTGCTCGGGCAGCGGTCCGGCCTGCTCCTTCGCGGCCTTCAGACCCTGCTCACCCTGGTCCCCTGGGAGCCCCCCGCGGCGCAGCCGCAGGGGGCTCCCACAAGCGCCGGACACTCTGCGGTGGGGGCCGAGGGGGACACGCACCCGCGGGGCTGGCACACCCCGCGCACTGCAACCATCGAGGGCGTCTCCGACGCTGGCCGGCGCGGCCCGCTTCGGCGGCGGCGTCCTCGCCGACGACCCCGCGCGTCGGCGGAAGGTCGCCGTCGGCGGTTATGCCACCACCGCAGCGCTCAGCGCCGCGACCGGGCGTGATCGAGAAGCCTCTGGGTTCGGTGGCGACGCTGTTCGCGCAGTTCGTCTCGGGTTACACCGGCCGGTTCGGTGGACCGTCGCGGGCGGCACTTGGAGCACGGGCCGCTGTGGTCTCTGCCCGATGGGCATCCGCTGGGGCGGACGCCCTGTCGCCAACGCCGCGTGACTGGGCATGCCGTGAGCAGGGTCAACCGGCGGAAACTGTGTTCTTGAGGAAGTTGATCAGTAGATCGTTAACGGCCGATGGCCGTTCCAGGCTGGGCAGATGACCGGCCCAAGGCAGTTCAACGTGGTCGGCGTTCGCGAGCAGATCCGGCAGCCGGGCAGCGATCTGCCGGAAGTCCGCCAGATCATGCGCGCCCGACACGGCAAGGCAGGGAGCCTGAACTGCCGCCAGATCAATCTCGGCCTCGATCGGCTCGAACTCCTCAGCGGCAGACATCTGCAGCTCGAAGGCGTGCCGCTGCATCTGGCGTACCGCCTCGCGGACAGTCTCGTCGGCGACCGGACCGAGCCAGGTATCGACCATCAGTTCCGTCGCGCCGGCGATGTCCCCCGCCTCGATCAGTGCTTCCTCGCGCTCGCCGAGCGCGTCCAGTTCGGCGGAAGGTTCATGCCCGGGAAGGGCGGAGCAGATCAAGGCAAGTGCACCGACCCTGTCTGGCCACCGCGCAGCGACCTCCAAGGCGACATGCCCACCGTACGAGGACCCGACCAATGCCGCCTGCGCGATGCCGAGACTGTTCAGGAGGGCCAGCACATCCTCGGCATCGCTGTGCGGCCGGTCCGCAGCGGGAGTCTCACCGAAGCCTCGAAAATCACAGCGCACCAGCCGATGACCGGCATCGATCAAGGTCAGCCACTGGGCATCCCACATCCGCCGGTCACACACCCCGGAATGCAAGAGCACCACGGTAGGACCGTCTCCGGCCATGTCATGAGAGAGCGTCATCCGAAAGATCTTATACAGCGGCTACTCGCCCCAACCGAAGAGCACCTCCACTACCTCGCCCATCAACCCCGCGAACCACCCCGGTCACAGCACTTCGTAGGGCTTGGTCAGGTTCTCGCGGGTGGCGTGTTCGCCGGTCCGCGGGTGGCCTTGGTGTGGTGTGACACCTGGAGAGATGGCCGAGGTCCTTGAGGACGATCGTCCCGCCCAGAAGCAAGGTGGCACCCCCACCAGCCACCGCTTGACATCCATAGGGGCATCAAGCTCGCCGTCCACTACGAACCCACTGCGCTAATCGCAGCCATCAACGAGTGGTTGTGACCGGCACTTTCGGGAGTCAGCCGAGGATGGCATCAAGCTCCACCTCAACGAGCCATTCAGGATCGATGAAACGTGAGACCTCGACGAAGGTGCAGGCCGGACGGACAGACGCGAACCGCTCTCCGTGCGCTCGCGCGGCTTCTTTCCAACGAGTCACGTCGGTGAGCATAATGCGGGTCCGCACGACGTCCCCCAGCGACGCCCCCGTCGCCTTCAGTGCGACCTCTGCGATGTCCAGACACCTGACAGTCTGGGCATAAACGTCGCCTCGCCCCACGGTCGTCCCGTCGTCCCCGATGGGAGCAGTCCCAGCGACTGCAACGTGCGCCCCTTTACGGATTGCCCGGGAAAACCCGATTTCGGGTTCGAGTGGCGAACCGGAACTGACTATCTGCCGAACATGATCCATCGCACCATGCTCCCAGATCACTGTACTTTCGAAACAGGCCCGCCCCGGCATCACCGCCCGGACGAGGACTCTGGCGCTCCCGGGGCGACCCTTGTTTCCTCGGAGTCGACCACCGGCCAGCGGTGGTCGTGCACTGCATCCGGCCCAGATCCGCCAGGTTCGAGCCGGTGTCGTCATTACGGGGCGTCAAGCACTGATTCCTCGCGTGCACCTTCCCGTCTCGCTAGCCGGACCCGGACCGTCTGGCAGTGCCAGCCCGTCCCGACGTTGTCAGGGCTGCTTACCGCCCGACTCGGCATCCCCCGAGCCGAACTGCCCCCAGCTTCAGCCGAATTGCTGCGACAACCCGGCGGTGAAGGTCTCTCACCTCACTCGATTCCATAGCGCCTCGTGGCGCACCCACGCGATACGACAAGCGCACCTACGTCTTCCAGGGCACCGGGACGATCCGGCTCTGGCGTTCGGGCGTAGATCCATTATCGCGGTCCGCGGAGGTGCTTGTCACCGTTCTCCGGAATGATCTTTACGCCCGTTATGCACTCATAGGGTTACGGGGACCGAACACGACGTACCGACCTGATTTGGGAGTCGAGAGTGGCGCACGACATTGCCGCGCTGGCGAAGGAACTCACCGCCATGGCCGCGGCCGATCACCAGTCCTCAATCCACGCCAACAGCGATGATCCCGCCGACCAGCTGGCGTGGCGCCGGCTTACCGCGCGGCATGGTGACCGACTCGGCGAGATCATGGATGAGTGCGGCTGGCCGACGGCGGAAAGGGTCGGCGAGGAGGCCGCCCGCGCAGCGTGGCTGATCGCCCAGCACGCAGACCGGCAGCTTGACGTTCAGCGACACGCTCTCCAGTTGATGCAGGAGGCAGTGTCGGCAGGCGCGGCCAGCCCGCGGGAGCTGGCCTTTCTGCATGACCGCACGCGCGTCAATGAAGGTCGCAAACAGACTTACGGCACACAGATCGCTGGCGTGAAGGACGGAGCACCGGTTCCGTGGCCCTGCGAAGAGCCCCAGCGCATGGACGAACTCCGCGTCGAAGTCGGCATCGAGCCCTTCGACGAGTACGTTGCCAAGTTCTCAATGCCCTGACGCCGGCCGCGTCCGGCGGGTCATGCCCCGAGGCTCACCTGCCGTGGGCAGGAGAACCGCACCATGACGTGGTCGTAGTACCCGGATGGCAGGCTCAAGTCCACGTCGGACGACGGTGTACCGGTCAGCAGCGCGGTGGTTCTGGTCGACAACTCCGACTCCCAGAACACCTCGGCCACCGGCACTTGGGCAAAGGGCGACCTCACCGGGCAGCATGGGTACGATCAGCGCACCCACAGTGAGGGAAGCGGGACCGACGCCTTCACGTGGACGCTGAACCTTCCGAAGGACGGCACGTACACCGCGTACGTGAGGTGTCCCAAGGAGACAGGCGCCGCGACGAGTGCCAAGTGCACCCTCAGGCACGGCACAACCACAGAGACGCCGGTCACGAAGGATCAGAACGCCTCTGCCGGTACCTGGGTGGCGGTCGGGTCCCACGGGCTGAGGCAGGGTGAGGACGCCACACTCAGGCTAGAGCAGAACGCCGGCGGCGTCGTGGTCGCGGACGGGGTGAAGCTGGTCCGGCGACACCACGGGTGAGACCGACAGCGAGAAGCGCTCGTTCGTCCATGCCTATGACGTCAACGGCAACATGACGTCCATTGACGATACGTCCTCCAGCGCGACGGTCGACGCGTACGACATCACCTACACCGCCCTCAACCGAGTGCAGAAGGTGCTGAAGCGTTGTCCGGTCAGGAGAAGAAGGCCACGTCGTACACGTACGACGTCAACGGTCAGGTGGAGAGCGTCACCCACCCCGACCAGTACTCCAAGTACACCTACGATCTGCGTGAGCTCGTGAAGACGGTGTCGGTCGGCAAGAGCGCGACGGACGCCGACCCCAAGGTCACGTCGTACACGTACACCGACCGTGCTCAGAAACTGAAGGAGACCAAGGCCAACAGCAATACCGTCGACTACACGTACTACCTCGACGGTGCGTTAATGAACACCACGGAGAAGAAGGTCCGTTCGGCCGGCAGGAGTCGGTGACCGTAGCAGGTCGCGTCGTCGAGCGGAGCGTGGGCGGCCCCGCCAGTTCATGGTGATGTGGGAGAAGAGGCGGTGCTCGATCTTGTTCCACTTCGATGTCCCGGGTGGCAGATGGCACACGGTGAAAGTCAGTCCCGTTTCGGCGGCGAACGCGGCCAGTTCGAGTTTCCAGGCCCGGGTGCGGTAGCCGTTGGACCCGCCTGCGTCGGCGATGATCAGTGGCCGCGTCGCGCGCGGGTAGGCGGCAGGCCCTGGCCGTGCCAACAGCGACGGATCGATTCCACGGCGAACGCTGCGGTGTCGTGATCGGTCCCAACGTTGGCCCAGCCGGTGTTCGCCGCCAGGTCGTAGACCCTGTACGGGATCGCCTTCCCCAACCGGTGGTCGGCGAAGTCGTGCATGTTCACCGACACCGGATCACCGACCGGCCGCCACTGGCGGCCCTCGTTCTTGAACTCGCCGACGAGCTCCTTCTTCTTGGTGTCCACGCTGATGACTGGCTCGCCGGCGTCCCGGTGCTCGCGGGCCTGCTCATTGAGGTAACGGAACTGCGCATCCCGGTCCACGTGCTGGCTGCCCTCGAGCGTCTTGAAAGCCGTCACCCAGATCACCCGAACCGACCTGATCATCGTTGACGACATAGGGCTCCTGCCCGACGCGGCCGACGGCTTCTACCGGCTGGTCGATGCCGCATACGAACGCCGGAGTCTGGGCGTCAGCAGCAACCTGCACCCGTCAGGATTCGACGAGATCATGCCGAAGACCCTCGCCACGGCGACCGTCGACCGGCTTCTGTATCACGCCCACGTGGTCCTCACGCAGGGCGACAGCCACTGCCCCGCTGAGGCCACCATCGGCCGAGGCGTCGTCGAGCGTCGCACCCGGGAAGTGTTCGGCGGTCACCCTGTGTGATCAGGGGGACATCGCACGTGCGGTTGTCGTCCGTCTTGCGGCACGGGATGCTGGGGGAGCACGAAGGGAAGCGGTGTCATGGATCGTTTTCCGAATGCGGCCAACGTGGACTTCCACAGTCCCTTGGACCTCTCCAAGGCCGCCACCGCGGTGCTGGACGACAAAGGCCGTATCGTCGGGTGGGGATCCTCGGCCCAGCGCCTCCTCGGACATTCTCCCGAGGAAGTACTCGGCCAGCTGGCCGCCCGGCTGCTGGCGACGACCTCTGGGCAGCGACTGTCCGCCCTCTGCAAGGCGCACCAGACCCGCACCATCGTCCTGGACCTCCGCCATCGGGACGGACACACAGTGCGCGCGGCCGTGGCGTTCAGCCCGCTGTCGCACCGGAGCGGCGCCGCGGCCGTCGTGGTGGCTGCCGAACTGGAGGCGCTCCGCAGCTGGGAGGCGCAACTGGCGATGCTGCAGGGCCTGGCGACCGAATCCCCGGTGGGCCTGACGATCTTCGACACCGACATGCGCGTCGTCTGGGGGAACGTCTCCACCGATCTGGAGCTCGGAGGGATCGCCCAGTACACCGGTCGGCCGGCCGCGGATCTCTTTCCGGAAGGCGAATTCATCTCCCGGCACCACCCCCCGGACGAGGACCAGGTGATGCAGCACGTGCTGACGACCGGGGAACCGATCGTCGGCATGCACTACCGCGGGCGCGCTCCCGCCGACCCGGTGCGCGAGCACGTCTGGTCCTGCTCCTACCACCGGCTGCTGGACGCCCGAGGCGAACCGCTGGGGCTCTTCGAGGAGTCCCTGGACATCACCGACCGCTACCGCGCCCAGGAACGACTGTCGCTCCTGGTGCGGGCGGGAAAGCGCGTCGGTGCCTCGCTGGACGTGCGTCGTACGGCTGCGGAACTTGCCGACGTGGCGGTACCGCAGCTGGCCGACGAGGTTCTGGTGGATCTGCACCCGGCGGTCATCGAGGGACGGCAGCCGCCGACGCGCTCGGCGCCGGGACACGGTCTGCTGCGGATGCACGGCCGGACCCCGGAAGAGTTCGGGACCAGTCCCGTCTCCTACCCACCCTCGTCGCCGCAGGCTCTGAGCCTTGCCAACGGCCGCTGCGTCGTCGACGCCTCCCCGCCCGGGGCACCGGGCGAGGCGGGGTCGGACGCCTCGCACTCCTGCCTGTACGTCCCGCTGCTCACCCGCGAGGCCGTTCTGGGCCTTGCCACCTTCCGGCGCAACAGCAACCCCGACCCCTTCGGCCCCGAGGAGCAGACACTCGCCGTGGAGCTGGCCGAGCGGGCCGCCGTCGGCATCGACAACGCCCGCCAGTACACCAGCCAGCATGCGGCAGCCCTGGTACTGCAGCGAAGCCTGCTGCCACGGCACCTGCCTCAGCAGAGCGCGGTCGACGTTGCGTACCGCTACCTGCCTGCCGACAGCCGCGTGGGCGTGGGCGGCGACTGGTTCGACGTGATCCCGCTGTCCGGGGCCAGAGTGGGACTGACTGTAGGTGACGTGGTGGGCCACGGTATGCACGCCGCCGCGACCATGGGCCGGCTGCGCGCCACCGTACGGACCCTTGCCCTGCTGGACTTGGACCCGGCCGAGCTGCTCACACGGCTGGACGACCTGGTCGCGCAGGAATCGGAGCCCGACGCGGATGACGGGCTGAGCAGCGAGGCGATGGTGGTGACCTGCCTGTATGCGATCTATGACCCGGTCAGCGGCCGGTGCGTCTGGGCCAGCGCAGGCCATCCCCCGCCGATAGTGGCCGATGCGAGCGGCTCGGTGGCCATGTCCGCTCTGGCGCCGGGACCGCCCCTGGGGCTGGGCGGCCTGCCGTACGAGAACGTCGAGCTGGACCTGTCCAACGGCAGCGTGCTGGCGTTCTTCACCGACGGCGTCGTGGAGGATCGGGGCCAGGACATCGACAGCGGTATCGACCGTCTGGCCGAGGTGCTCACCTGGCAGCGATGCCCGCTGGAGGAACTGTGTGACCGGGCGCTGTCGGCTCTGCCGCCCGGACCACAGGTGGACGACGCCACGCTGCTGCTCGTCCGCACCCGGCGGCTCGACGCCGACCAGGTGACGGACCTGGAGCTGCCGTCCGACCCGGCCGTGGTGGCCCAGGCCCGTACGCTCACTGAGCGCCAACTGGGGACCTGGGGCCTGTCCGAGCTGTCGTTCACTGCCGCACTCGTGGTCAGCGAGCTGGTCACCAACGGCATCCGGTACGCCACCGGACCGGTCGTGCTGAGGCTGATCAGGGATCGCTGCCTGCTGTGCGAGGTCTCCGACAGCGCGCACACCGCACCACACCTGCGGCGAGCGCGCCGGGACGACGAGGGAGGCCGCGGCCTGTTCCTCGTCGCCCAGATGTCCCAGCGCTGGGGCACGCGGTACACCTCCTCCGGGAAGACGATCTGGGCCGAGCTGGCCATCCCCAAGGACCTCTGACCGAGTCAGGGGCCGGATGCCCCGTTGAGCGCAGCCCGCGGCAATCCGCACCTCGCCGGTCACGCACGGTCCTGCTGACCGAGGGCGGCATCGTGCCTGCAGACGGAGACCTCCTCGTCCGACTCCCCTTTTACCCTGCGCCCGATCCGCTCATCGGGCCCGGCACGGGCTCTGCCCGCCGTCCGTCTTCCGCTCGCCTCACTCGGATCCAGGTGCCGGACGCTCTCCCGGAACCGGGCGTAGTCCGACGACCTGGTGGCCACCGAGTAGCGCCGCCGCGACGAAGCGGTGGCCGCGCCGCCGCTGCCCGGACACGCCGTGCGGCCCCGCGAGTCGGCGGGCTCCTTCGACCGCCGCTTCGACGCCGCCGCGCGCGCCGACATCCCGTCGGACGGCACCAGGCACACCGTCACCGTCGGCGAGATTCCGGTCAGCGTTCGCACGAATTCGCGCTTGACCTCGTGGCAGCGTGGAACAAGGTGGTGAGCCTCGAACGCTTCGACCTCCGCTGAGCCCGAGGTCCCGAAGATCCGGACCATTCCCGGGCCAACGTCCCGCTACTCGCCTCGATCGCCGTCATTTTGCCCGGTCAAAGCAGGCGCGATCGCTCCACCACCAGCAGACGAAGAACCTGCTGGTGTCGTACTCGCCGAGGCAGCTGGGCTGCTTCTGGTACTCCAGCCGTAGTTGTAGATCTTGGTCGGCTGCCATCCACAGGCAGCCGAGTACGGGAAAAGTGAGCGGAGTGAGGACTCACTCATCTTCGCATTCCTGGGGATGGTGCCGCCCTTTGCGTCTTCCCGCCATCGCACGCTCGGCTCCGGCCAGGGCTCAGCTACTCCAGTGCCGCCAGGGTTGCGCCCCGGTCCGTCCGGACCAAGCGCACGGGTCAGACATACTCCGACGCGGCGTCCAGCAGCCAGTCCGCCAGATACCCGGCGAAGGACGAACGGATCAGCAACCAGAACCCCGCCCTGGCCTCGTCCCGTGCAACCAGCACGATCTGCGTGCGGGCCAGGGTGGTCTGGGCGCAGCGCCCGGGACCGAAGGCACGCGGGTGCAGGTCCAGCGGGCAGCCGTGGGCCAACAGGTCGCGGGCGTGCCGGCCCGAGACGAGCAGGGTCGTGCGCTGGGCGGAGACGTCCGTGACCGCTGCCGGCTCGTCTCCGCAAGCCGCCCGGATCTGGCCCTCCAGACCCGGCCGGCTGCCGGGCGGGCCCACGACGAGCCATTCGTCGGGGCCGAGCCAGAGGGCGTAGCGGTCACCGGCGTGTACGACGGTGTTGGGTTCAAGGGGCAGTTGGAGCCCCAGAGTGAGCCCGACCGCGTCGGCAGTGGGCCCTTTGGGATCGAGCCGCACGTTGACCTGGGCGAGGAATGGCAGTTCTGCCAGGCGCAGGTCGCCGCCCGAGGAGCGGTTGACGGCGGCGAAGCGGCCGGCGGCGTGCGCCAGGGGACTGCGGCGGATTGCGGTGTCAGCCATCGCGGCGGGCTCCCTCGGGGTCGTAGAGGACGGGACGTGCGACAGTCACGGGTACCAGGCGGTCGCCCACGGGCGCGAACAGCCGCTCGCCGATGCGGTCCCGACCCCCCTTGATCAGGGCGAGAGCGAAGGTCCGGCCGAGCGCCGCGCTGTGGTAGCTGGAGGTGACATGGCCGAGCATCGGCACCGGCGGCTCGGGGAGCACGCTGTCGGTGACCAGGTGGGTGCCCTCGGGGAGGAAGGAGTCCGGGTCCTCCGGGAGCAGGGCGACGAGGTGCTTGCGGTCGGGGCGTAGGGTGTCAACCCGTGCATGGGAGCGCTTGCCGACGAAATCGGGCTTCTTCTTGGACACCGCCCAGCTCATGCCGAGGTCCTGCGGGGTGACTGTGCCGTCGGTGTCCTGGCCGATGATCGGATAGCCCTTCTCGGCGCGCAGGACGTGCATGGTCTCTGTGCCGTACGGGGTGATGCCGAACGGGCTCCCTGCCGCGTACAGCGCCTCCCACAACGCCCGGGCGCCCCACGGCGACACGTTGATCTCGTAGGCCAGTTCGCCGGAGAAGCTGATCCGGCATACCCGGGCCGGGATGTCCGCGACGGTCGTGTCGCGCCACGCCATGAACGGGAAGTCGTCGCATCCGACGGCCAGTTCGGGGGCGAGGGTGGCCAGCAGCTCGCGGGAGCGGGGGCCGACGAGGGCAACGGTGGCCCACTGCTCGGTGACGGAGGTGCAGTGGACGCGCAGGTCGGGCCACTCGGTCTGCAGCCATTCCTCCATCCAGTCCAGGACGGCGGCCGCGTTGCCGGTCGTGGTGGTGACGAGGAAGCGGTCCTGGGCGAGCCGGATGGCGGTGCCGTCGTCGAAGACCATGCCGTCAAGGCTGCACATGACGCCGTAGCGGATCATGCCCACCTTGAGGGTGCTCATCATGTTGGTGTAGAGCCGGTCGAGGAAGACGGCGGCGTCAGGACCCTGCACGTCGATCTTGCCGAGGGTGGAGGCGTCCATGAAGGCGACGCCCTCGCGAGCGGCGCGGCACTCGCGGAGCACTGCGGCCTTCATGTCCTCGCCGTCCTGGGGGTAGTACCAGGGCCGCTTCCACTGGCCGACGTTCTCGAACAGTGCGCCGCGGTCGGCGTGCCAGTCGTGCAGGGCGGTGACGCGTACGGGGTCGTGGAGGTCGCCGCGGTCGCGTCCCGCCAGCGTGGCGAAGGAGACGGGGGTGTAGGGAGGGCGGAAGGTCGTCGTGCCGAGGGCGGAGACGTCCACGCCCAGGAGGTGGGCGACGGTGCCGCTGGCGAGGACGCCGGAGGTCTTGCCCTGATCGTTGGCGGTGCCGGCGGTGGTGTAGCGCTTGGTGTGCTCGACCGAACGCATACCGGCGCCGGTCGCACGGGCGAGGTCGTCGACGGTGACATCACGCTGGAGGTCGACGAAGCGGGGCGCGTCGGCGGCGCCGGGGACGAGGAAGACGTGCATGGGCGGCGATTGTGGCTCGTCGTCGACCACCGGGAGCGCGGGCGCGTCGGCCACATAGCCCTCGGCCTCGATCGCGCGGGCACCGGCGTCGGCACCCCCGGCGAGGACGCCGGCCAGATCGAAGACGCCGGCTGCGGAGCCGGCGACCTCGACCGCCTGACCACAGGCGTCGGGAACGAACGTGCCCAGGGTGTCGTCGTAGCGCAGCTTTCCGCCCGCCTGGCTGAACAGATGCGCGACGGGGTTCCAGCCGCCGGAGACCAGCAGCAGGTCGGCGGCGAACTCACGGCGCCCCGCCGACTCTCCGTACGGGGCGACGGTGACCGCCGAAAGCCGCTGCCCGCCCTCGGTTCCGACGACGGCATGCCCGGCCAGCACCTCGATCCCGGCGTCCTGGGCGCGGCGCGCCCAATCCCCGGGTTCGGGGCGGGTGTCGACAACGGCCACGATGTCCACGCCCGCCGCCGCCAGGTCGAGCGCGGCCGCGTAGGCGCTGTCGTTGGTGGTGAAGACGACGGCGTGGCGGCCGGGCAGAACGCCGTAACGGTTGGCGTACGTACGGGCCGAGGCCGTCAGCATGACGCCGGGGCGGTCGTTGTCGGCGAAGGCCAGCGAACGCTCGTGTGCTCCGGTGGCCAGGACGACACGGCGGGCACGGATGCGCCAGACCCGCTCGCGGGAGACGTGCTCGGGGGCGCCCCCGCCGAGGTGGTTGGTGCGACGCTCGACGGCGAGCACGTGGTTGTCGTCGTAGTAGCCGAAGACGGTGGTGCGGCGCAGGATGCGGGTTTCCGGTGCGGCTTCGAGCAACGCCTCGGTCTCGGCCGCCCAGTCCAGGAGCCGGCCTGTGCCGAGGAGGCTGCCGCCCAGCTCGGGCTGGTCGTCGGTGAGGATGACTCGCGCCCCGCTGCGGGCGGCGGCGGCCGCGGCCGCGAGTCCGGCCGGTCCCGCGCCGACGACAAGCAGGTCGCAGTGGGCGTGCACGGCGTCGTAGCGGGCGAGGTCGGGCTCGGTTGCGAGCCGTCCCTGACCGGGGAGGCTGCCGGCGACGAGCCCGTCGTACAGCTCCACGGCGGTCGCGGGCAGCATCGGCTCGGGGAACGGCTCCTCGATCTGGACGACCGCGTTGGGTTCCTCGACTCCGGCGGAGAAGATGCCGCGCGGGCGGCCGAGCTTGATGCTGGTGCCGGCCTGGATGATCCCGTTGGCGAGGAGGGCGGAGGCGAGGGTGTCGCCACGGAAGCCTTGGTATGTCGTGCCGTCGAAGGTGAACGTGAGGGGTTCGTCCCGGGATACGCGGCCGCGGGTGGTCAGCCGGAACGGTTGGGTCGAGCCGGGCGCGGGGAGAGCACTCTCTTTCCCCGCCCCGCCCCTTCCCGGAACCGGGGCATCGCCCCGGACCCCGCTGGGGACTCCGCCCCCAGTCCCGCCCCCTGCGCCCTGCGGGCGTGGCGGAACCCCCGGTTCCTCAGACGCCGGAGGGGCTGGACGGCGCGGCCCGGCCTGCCCATCCCCCGGACCGGTTGAGAACACCGGACCGGCTGAGAGGGAGGCCGCTGGTTCCGGGCGCGGCTCGCCCGCTCGGTACACCGCCAGGATCTCGTTCGTCGCCGTATTGCGCACAGCGTTGAACCAGCGACGGCATCCGGCCGCGTGGCTCCAGCGTTCCGCGAACGGGCCCTTGGGGTTGTCGCGGAAGAAGAGGTAGCGGGCCCACTCCTGGTCCGTCAGAGCAGCGGGGTCCTCGGGATAGGGAACGTGGGCCTGGCCGCCGTAATGGAATTCGGCCTCGTCACGGGGTCCGCACCAGGGGCATGGGATGAGCAGCATCGATTCGGCTCCTCAGTGGGCGACCGCGGCCGCGCCGTGCTCGTCGACGAGCGCGCCGGTGGTGAATCGGTCGAGCGAGAAGGGGGCGTTGAGCGCGTGGGGGGTGTCGTGGGCGATGGTGTGGGCGTAGACCCAGCCGACGCCCGGGGTGGCCTTGAAACCGCCCGTGCCCCAGCCGCAGTTGAGGTAGAGGTTGTCCACCGGGGTGATCCCGATGATCGGCGAGGCGTCGGGGCTGACGTCGACGATGCCGCCCCAGGTACGCAGCACATGGGCGCGGGCGAAGACGGGGAAGAGTTCCAGGGCGGCGGACATCTGATGCTCGATGATGTGGAAGGCTCCACGCTGGGTGTAGGCGTTGTACGAGTCGATGCCGGCGCCCATCACCAGTTCGCCCTTGTGGGCCTGGCTGACGTACACATGCACCGCGTTCGACATGACCACGGTGGGGTGCACCGGCTCCAGCAGCTCGGAGACCAATGCCTGCAGCGGGTGGCTCTGCAGCGGAAGCTCGAAGCCCGCCATGGCGGCCAGCACCGAGGAGTGACCTGCCGAGCAGAGCGCCACCTTGCCGGCGGCGATGGGGCCGAGCGTGGTCTGCACGCCGACGACCCGTCCGCCCCGGATGTCGATTCCGGTGACTTCGCAGTTCTGGATGATGTCGACACCGGCGGCGTCGGCGGATCGGGCCAGTCCCCACGCGACGTGATCGTGCTTGGCGATTCCGGCCCGCGGCTGATAGGTGGCCCCCATCACCGGATACCGCACGTCCGGCGAAGTGTTGACGATCGGGCAGACGTCCTTGACGGCTTGCGGGTCCAGCCATTCGGCGTCGACACCGTTGAGCCGGTTGGCCTCGACGCGGCGCACGCTGTCGCGGACGTCCTGGAGGCTGTGGGCGAGGTTGAGCACACCGCGCTGGGAGAAGAGGATCGGGTAGTCGAGTTCGTCCGCGAGCCCTTCCCACAGTCTGAGGGCGTGCTCATAAATGCCGGCGCTCTCGTCCCACAGATAGTTGGAGCGGATGATCGTGGTGTTGCGGGCCATGTTGCCGCCCGCGAGCCAGCCCTTCTCCAGCACTGCCACGTTGGTGATGCCGTGGTTCTTCGCCAGGTAGTGGGCGGTCGCGAGACCGTGGCCGCCACCACCCACGATCACCACGTCGTACGACCGCTTCGGCTCGGGTGTGCGCCACAGCCGGGCGGGGTGTTCGGGAAGGTCGGCGCCCGGGGTGCGGGGGCTCATCGGGCGTCTCCGATCAGGTGCGGGTAGAGCGGGTACCTGGCGGCCAGTGCCTCCGTACGGGCGCGGAGCGCGGCGACATCCGGCTCGGGCTGGAGAGCGAGCGCGATCACATCGGCGACTTCGGCGAAGTCCTCGTCCGTGAAGCCGCGGGTGGCCAGGGCCGGGGTGCCGATGCGCAGCCCTGAGGTGACCATGGGCGGGCGCGGGTCGAAGGGGACGGCGTTGCGGTTGACCGTGATGCCGATCCCGTGGAGCAGGTCCTCGGCCTGCTTCCCGTCCAGTTCGGAGTTGCGCAGGTCGACCAGGACCAGATGGACGTCGGTACCTCCGGTGAGGACGCTGACCCCGGCGGCCGCCGCGTCGGGCCGGGTCAGCCGTTCGGCGAGGATGCGGGCGCCGGCGAGCGTACGGGCCTGGCGCTCGGCGAACCCGGGCGAGGCGGCGACTTTGAACGACACCGCCTTGGCGGCGATGACATGTTCCAACGGGCCGCCCTGCATTCCGGGGAACACCGCCGAGTTGATCTTCTTGGCGAGGTCGGCGTCGTCGGTGAGGATGACGCCGCCGCGTGGGCCGCCGAGCGTCTTGTGGGTGGTCGTGGTGGTGACATGGGCGTGCGGTACGGGATTGGGGTGCAGTCCGGCGGCCACGAGGCCCGCGAAGTGGGCCATGTCGACCATGAGATACGCGCCCACATCGTCGGCGATCCGCCGGAAGGCGGCGAAGTCCAGCTGCCGGGGATACGCCGACCAGCCCGCGATGATCATCTTGGGGCGGTGTTCCTTGGCGAGCCGTTCCACCTCGTCCATGTCGACCAGGTTGTCGGTCTCGTCCACGTGGTAGGGCACGACGTTGAGCATCTTGCCGCTGTAGTTGATGCGCATGCCGTGGGTGAGGTGGCCGCCGTGCGCGAGGTCGAGGCCGAGGACGGTGTCCCCGGGCTTCAGCAGGGCGAAGAAGACAGCGGTGTTCGCCTGGGCGCCCGAGTGCGGCTGCACATTGGCGAATCCGGCGCCGAAGAGGGACGTGACCCGCTCGATGGCCAGCCGCTCGGTCACGTCGACGTGTTCACATCCGCCGTAGTACCGACGGCCCGGGTAGCCCTCGGCGTACTTGTTCGTCAGGACCGACCCCTGTGCCTCCATGACCGCCGAGGGGGCGAAATTCTCCGACGCGATCATTTCGAGCGTGGACTGCTGGCGGCCCAGCTCGGCGCGGACGGCGGCGTGGACCTCCGGGTCCAGCTCGGCGAGCGGCACGTTCAGCGGGTTCATGCGGCGTTCCTCTCGGCGGCCTCAGGGCCTGGCACGGTGCCGAGGCCCGGGGTGATCCCCCGCGCGGCCGGCTCGGCCACGCGCTCGGTGAGTTCGGTGCTGATCACGGCTGCGGTCCGCCTGCCGTCCAGGATGCGTGCGTTCACATCGCTCCTTTTGTTACGGGTGCGCCTCAGCCACTTGCTACGGGTGCGGCTCAGCCGCGCAGGCGGGACATCGAGGGGTCGAACAGCGGCTCGTCGGCGACGACCGCTTCCACGCGCCGGTCGAAGTAGCCGATGTGCACGGCGGTGCCGGTCGTGGCGAGTTCGGCGGGCAGCCATGCATAGGCGATGCCCTTGCCGATCGTGTAGCCGTAGGCGGCACTGGTGACATAGCCGACAGGGCGGTCGCCGTCGTACACCGGCTCCTTGCCCATGACCACGGCCTGCGGGTCGTCGATGGTCAGACAGGTCAGCCGGCGCCGCACATCCGCCTTGCGACGCTCCAGCGCGGCCTTGCCGATGAAGTCGTCCTTGTCGAGCTTGACGGCGAAGCCGAGCCCCGCCTCGTAGGGGTCGTGCTCATAGGTCATGTCGGTGCCGAAGGAGCGGTACCCCTTTTCCAGACGGAGGCTGTTGAAGGCGCCGCGGCCCGCGGCGATGCCGCCGAGGGGCTGGGCGGCCTGCCACAGGGTGTCCCACAGCTTCAGGCCCATGTCGGCGGTGGTGTACAGCTCCCAGCCGCGTTCGCCGACGTACGAAAGGCGCATCGCGGTGACGGGGACGGAGCCGATGTGGGCGCGCTTTGCGCGGAAGTACTTCAGACCGTTGTTGGAGAAGTCCGCGTCGGCGAGCGGCTGGAGGACCTCGCGGGCCAGCGGGCCCCACAGGCCGATGCAGCAGGTGCCTGCGGTGATGTCGCGCACCTGGACCGACCCGTCCGCCGGCAGGTGGCGGCCGAACCGGTCGAGGTCCAGGTTGCCGTTGGCGCCGACCTGGAAGTGATCGCGGCCGAGCCGGGCGACGGTGATGTCGCTGCGGATGCCGCCGTCTTCGTCCAGGAGAAGCGTGTACGTCACCGACCCGACCGACTTGTCGACGTTGCCGGTGCACAGCCGCTGAAGGAAGGCTGCGGCGCCTCGGCCGGTGACTTCCAGGCGCTTCAGTGCCGTCATGTCGTACATCGCCACGGTCTCGCGCGTCGTCTGGGCCTCGGCGCCGACGATGGGCGACCAGTAGCGAGCCGCCCAGTCGTTGGGCGTCGGAATGGACCGGCCGGCCACCAGGGTCGCGTTGGCCTCGTACCAGTGGGGCCGCTCCCAGCCGGTGGCCTCCAGGAAGAAGGCGCCGAGTTCCTGCTGGCGGGCGTGGAAGGGGCTGGTGCGCAGGGGCCGTGGGGCACCGGCCGGCTGGAGGGGGTGGAGGATGTCGTAGACCTCGACGAAGTTCTGGCAGTCGCGGGCCAGCACGTACTCCGGGGAGAGCTGGTGCGGCTCGAAGCGGTTGACGTCGCACTCGTGCAGATCGAACGACGAGCAGTGGCCGTCCACGAGCCATTCGGCCACCGCGCGGGCGACGCCCGCGGAATGGGTGACCCACACCGCCTCGGCGACCCAGAAGCCCTTCACATCCGGTGATTCGCCGAGCAGCGGCAGTCCGTCCGTGGTGAAGGAGAAGAGGCCGTTGATGCCCTCTTCGATCTTGGCGTCGCGGGTCGCGGGCAGCAGGGACCGGGTCTCGGCCCAGGCGTCTGCGAAGTCGTCCTCGGTGAACTTCATGACGGAGGGCATCTGCTCGGCCTCGTCCACCGAGGCGATGTCCTCCGGGTCGACGGGCATGGGCCGGTGCCCGTAGTAGCCGATACCGATGCGGTCGAAGCGGTCGCGGTAGTACAGGTCCGCGTCCTGGTGCCGGAGGATCGGCCGGACGGCTTCCTCGGCCTGGCCCTCCAGGGCGGGGACGGGGCCGGTCCATGCGAGCTGGTGGGCGAGCGGGGTGAGGGGCAGGTTCATGCCGACCATGCGGGCGATCTTCGGGCCCCAGATGCCGGCGCAGCACACGACGATGTCGGCGGGGATCTCACCCTGATCGATGACGACCGCACTGACCCTGCCCTCGCTCTGTACGACGTCGAGGACTTCATGGCGGGCGAGGAAGCGTACGCCGCGCTCGGTCGCGCGCCGGATCTGGGCCTCGACGGCGAGCACGGCCCTGGCCAGGCCGTCGGTGGGGACGAGCAGGCCGCCGAGGACGCGCTCACGGTCCACCAGCGGGTGACGTTCGATGCACTCGTCGGGGCTCAGCAGCCGGGACTCGATACCCCAGGCGGTGATCCAGCCGTGGCGGCGGTGCAGCTCGGTCAGCCGTTCGGGGGTGGTGGCCAACTCGAGTCCCCCGACCTGCAGGAAGCAGGGCTGCCCGTCGACGTCGAGGCTGCAGAACTTCTCGACGGTGTAGCGGGCGAGTTCGGTCATGGTCTTCGAGGAGTTCGTCTGGAAGACAAGTCCCGGTGCGTGGGACGAGGATCCACCGGTCGCGGGGAGGGGCCCCTGATCGACGACCGTGATGTCGGTCCAGCCTGCGAAGGACAGTTCGTCGGCGAGGGCCGCTCCCACGACGCCCGCTCCGATGATGACCACTCGGGGTCCCGCCATCACCAAACCTCCAGTTGCTGTCAACGCAACAAGCTTCAGGTTGCGCAACTCACGATGCCGGTCACCGAGGTGGGTGTCAAGGGGGCTTTCACCGCCCTACCAGGGCAGAAAACGAGCCATGCCCGGCGGGCTGTCACGGCAGCCCGCCGGGCACGGCTGTGCTTGTCGGCCCGTCCTTGTGGATCAGCTCTTCGCGAGCCAGGCGTCGACCTTGTCGCGGTTGGCATCCACCCACTTCTTGGCCGCCGCCTCCGGCGACATCTTGTCCTCGGCGATGTATTTCGCCACGAGGTTCTGGTCCTCGTTCGTCCAGGTGAAGTTCTTCACGAGGTCATAGGCGGGGCTCTTGGAGTCGGCGAACTTCTTGCTGACGATCTTGTCGAGCTGGTACTCGGGGTAGTCGCAGGCGACCTTCTCCGCATCGGCGTCGCAACCGGCCGTGTACTTGGGGAGATTCACCTTCACGAGGTCGACCTCCGACAGGAACCACTGGGGCGCGTAGAAGTACCCGATCACCCAGCTCTTCTTGGCCTCGGCCTGTCGGAACGCCTGGATCAGAGCCGCTTCGCTGCCGCCGTAGACGACCTTGTAGTCAAGTTTGAGATTCTTCACCAGTGCGGCGTCGTTCGTGACGAACGACGGATCACCGTCGAGGAACTGGCCCTTGTCCCCGGATTCCGACGTCTTGAAATTGGCGGCGTATTTGTTGAGGTTCTTCCAGTCGGTGATGTCCGGGTACTTCTCGGCCAGCCACGGCGGCACGAACCAGCCGATGACGCCCTTGTTGCCGGTCAGGCCGGCGACCACCGCGGTCTTCTGGTCGGTGACGTACTTCTTCTTCAGGTCGTCGTGGCCCCAGTTCTCCACGACGGCGTCCACCTCTCCGGTGCCGAAGCCCTGCCAGGCGACCTCTTCCTTCAGGTCCTTCTTGGTGACCTTGCACTTGAGGTCCTTCTCGGCGACGTACGCGATGACCGCCGCATTGGCCTCGTAGCCGACCCAGGGGTTGACCGCGAGGTTGAACGTGCCGCACTTGCCGGAGGCGCCGCCCGACGCGCCCGACCCCGACTCCCCGACCTTGGCGCCGCTGCAACCGGTCACGGCGGCCAGGCCCAGGGCCGCAAGACCGGCTACCACGGTCCGACGTCTCGCGCGCCGCGACTGCGTAATGAAGTTCCGCATCATGTGCTGCCTCCTGTGCTTCTTCCTGTGGCTGCCGGGTTGGGGCCGGCCTAGCGGGCGGCGGGCGTCGTCGTGCGCCGTGCCGCTGCTTGAGTGATCCGGTCGAACATGACCCCCAGCAGGACGATGGCGAGGCCTGCCGCGAGGCCCTTGCCGTACAACTCGCCCTGGGAGAAACCGGCTACGACGTCGTAGCCCAGGGCGCCCGCACCGACCAGCCCGCCCACGACCACCATGGACAGGACATAGATCAGGCCCTGGTTGGTGGCGAGCGTCAGGGCGCTGCGTGACATGGGGAGCTGGACCTTGGTGATGATCTGCCAGGTGCTGGAGCCGGCTGCCGTGGCGGCCTCCACCGTGGTCTCCGGCACCGCTCGCACACCGTCCGCGATGATCTTGATCGTCACGGGGGCCGCGAAGACGACCGCGGCGATGATCGCCGTGAAGCGAGTGGCGCCGAACAGTGCCAGGAACGGCACCAGATACACGAACGACGGCATGGTCTGGCCTGCGTCCAGGGTCGGTCTGATCAGCCGGTCGGCCAGGGCACTGCGGCCCATCCAGACGCCGACCACAACACCGAGCAGCATGACGATCAGGGTCGCCACCGCCGTGGAGGCCAGCGTCGTCATGCTGTCCGACCACACTCCGGTCGCCACGAGCAGGGCCACGCAGCCGGCCGCCGTGGCACCCGCGCGCCACCCGCCGAGCACCGCGCCGACCGCGACGAGGACCACGCCGACCAGCCACCACGGGGACTCGGTGAGCAGCGTCTCGAAGGGGTTGAGCAGCGCGGTGGTGATCAGGTCCCTGGTTCCGTTGGTCAGTCCGCCGAAGGTGTCCTGCGACCACTGGGTGACGGAGTCCGCTGTGCGTGCGATCGCGCTGCCGACTCCGGCGTCACCGGGGAACTCGGCTGCCCACACATAGGTGTGTGAGAGCCACACGCACACCGCTGCCGCTGCACCGCCCGCCATCAGCAGCGGCCGGCGCCACTGCGTGAAGCGGCCGGTTCCTCGCTTCCTCGCGGCCTCCACGCGGTCACCCGCCGCGGTCGTCACCCGGTCCAGCACGATGGCCATGACCACGATGGCGAGCCCTGCGTTGAAGGCCACGCCGACGTCGAGGGTCTGGAGCGCCTTGACGACGGTTTGCCCCAGGCCGGGCGCGTCGATCAGGGCGGCGATGGTGACCATGGACAGCGCGGCCATGATGGTCTGGTTCACGCCCATCACGACGGTCCGCTTGGCCATGGGCAGCAGCACCTTGGCGAGCGTCTGCCGCCTGGTCGACCCCAGCGACTCGGCGGCCTCGACGGTGGCGGCAGGCACGGAACGGATGGCGTGCGCGGTGATACGAATGGCCGGAGGCGCCGCGTAGATGAGCGTGGCGATCGTGGCGGATGCCGGGCCGATGAGGAAGAACAGCGTCAGCGGGGCCAGATAGACGAAGGTCGGCATCGTCTGCATGAAGTCGAGGAACGGCGTGATGGCACGGTTCACCCGGTCGGAGAGCCCGGCCCAGACCCCGAGCGGGATCCCGATGAGCAGGGAGACCAGGACCGCCGACAGGGTCAGTGCCAGGGTGTCCATGCTTTCCTGCCACAGTCCCTGCAGCCCGAGGAAGGCGAACCCGGCCACGGCCAGGGCGGCGACGCGGATGTTCCCGAAGGCCCAGGAGACGTAGCCGGCGAGAGCGACGACGCCCAGCCAGCCGATGACCGGAACCGGGCGGTCGCCCGTCGGCTGCGAGATCAGCGACTGGATGAAGGTGACGAGGTTGTCGATGACCAGCCGGATCTCGTTGAAGAAGTAGAGGAAGACCGGATTGCTGTTGCGGTTCGCCCCGATCGTGTCGTTGACCGAGTTGAACCAGCGGTGCAGATCCGTCAGATCGGCCGCCGCCAGGGCCAGTGTCTGCCGCCCGCGCAGGGCGGAGAACAGCACCAGCCAGGCGATCAGTATCCCGGCCACCACGACGCGGCGGCGGACTCGGTGTGCGGCGGCGACCGGGGCGGCCGCGCCGGCGGCGACAGCCATCACGCACCGCCTTCCTGTCCGGCGACGACCGCGAGGATCTCCTCGTCGCCGACGATGCCCAGCAACCGCCCGTCCTCGACGACCTTGACCGGTTTGTCCGCGGCGAGCACCGCCCGCGTCGCCTCACGCACCACGACATCGGGGCCCAGCTCGGGGCCGTCGAGGGCGTCGCCGGGCTCGGGTTCGCGCATGATCCAGCGCAGGGTCAGGACTTCGGCGCGAGGCACGTCCCGGACGAACTCGCGAACGTAGTCGTCGGCGGGCGCCCCGACCAGTTCGTCACCCGTGCCGCACTGGACCGTCCTGCCGTCGCGCATGATGAGGATGCGGTCGCCGAGCTTGAGCGCTTCGGACAGATCGTGGGTGATGAAGACCATGGTCTTGCCGACCTCGTGGTGCAGGCGGATGACCTCGTTCTGCATGTCACGGCGGATCAGCGGGTCGAGCGCGGAGAACGGCTCGTCGAAGAAGAGCACGTCCGGATCACCGGCGAGCGCCCGAGCGAGACCGACACGCTGCTGCATGCCGCCGGAGAGCTGGTCGGGGTAGGAGTTCTCGTACCCGGCGAGGCCCACCAGTTCGACGACCTCCTGGGCCCGCCGGTTGCGCTCGGCCTTGCCCATGCCGCGGATCTCCAGGCCGTACGCGACGTTGTCGACGACCCTGCGGTGCGGCAGCAGACCGAAGTGCTGGAAGACCATGGAGAACTTGCGGCGCCGCAGCTCGCGCAGGCGTCCGGCGTCCGCGCCGCGGATGTCCTCGCCCTCGAAGTCGACCTCGCCCGCGGTGGGTTCGATCAGTCGGGTGAGACATCGCACCAGCGTGGACTTGCCGGAGCCGGACAGGCCCATGACGACGAAGACCTCGCCGGGCGACACCTCGAAGCTCACATCCCGTACGGCGGCGGTGCACCCCGTGCGGTCCATGAGCTCGCGACGCGTGAGCCCGCACAGCTCCTCGGACTCCGGCACCTGGTCGGCCTTCGGCCCGAACACCTTCCACAGCCCGCGCACGGAGATGACCGGGGGCCGGTTCTGGTCCTTGGACATACCGCGCGGCTGCGGCAGTTCGGTCTGTGCTGGGGTCACGGTCGACCTCTCTTCGGCATTCAGCCGCGGAACCAGTGCTGCGGCCGGGGTTGGATGTTCTGCCAGATGTGCTTGGCCTCGCGGTATTCGTCCAGACCGGTCGGGCCCAGTTCCCGGCCCACGCCCGAGTGCCCGAAGCCGCCCCATTCCGCCTGCGGCACATAGGGGTGGTAGTCGTTGATCCACACGGTGCCGTGGCGCAGCCGCCGCGCGACGCGCTGCGCCTTGCCCGCGTCCTGCGTCCATACGGCTCCGGCGAGTCCGTACTCGGTGTCGTTGGCGATGCGTACGGCGTCGTCCTCGCCGCTGAAGCGCTCGACGGTCAGCACGGGGCCGAAGGACTCCTCGTGCACCACGCGCATGTCCTGGTGGCAGTCGTCGAGCACGGTCGGCGGGTAGTAGTAGCCGTTGCGGAGGGCGGGGTCCTCGGGGCGGCTGCCGCCGCAGCGCAGTACGGCGCCCTCGGCAAGGCCCGCCGCGACGTACGCCTCGACCTTCTCCCGGTGCTGTGCGGAGACCAGCGGTCCCGTATCGGCCTCGGGGTCGAAGGGGCCGCCCAGGCGGATGCGACCGGCACGGCGCACGACCTCGTCGACGAAGGCGTCGTGGAGGGAGTCCTCGACGATCAGACGGGCCCCGGCCGAGCACACCTGCCCCGAGTGCAGGAAGACCGCGGTGAGAGCGAAGTCCACCGCGGTCTCGAAATCGGCGTCTGCGAAGACGACGTTGGGGTTCTTGCCGCCCAGTTCGAGAGCGACCTTCTTCACGGTCGCGGCGGCTGTGGCCATGATCCGCCGCCCGGTGTCCAGGCCACCGGTGAAGGAGATCATGTCGACGGCGGGAACTTCGGACAGCGGTGCGCCCACCTCGGGACCGGAGCCCAGTACGAGGTTGGCGGCCCCGGCCGGCAGACCGGCCTCCTCAAGGGCCCGCATCAGGAGGATCGAGGTGGAGGGGGTGAGTTCGCTCGGCTTCAGAACGATCGTGTTTCCGGCCAGCAGAGCAGGAGCGACCTTCCACGAGGCCTGGAGCAGCGGGTAGTTCCACGGGGTGATCAACCCGCACACGCCGACCGGCTCGTAGGTGACGCGGCTGACGGCGTCGTCGCGCCCGGTGTCGACCACCCGGCCCGCGCCGGTGCCCGCGATCCCGCCGTAATAGCGGAAACAGGAGACCACATCGGCGATGTCGTACTCGCTCTCCACCAGCCGCTTGCCGGTGTCCAGAGATTCGGCGCGCGCGAACTCCTTGGCGTCGCGCTCGATCAGATCGGCGGTACGCAGCAGCAGCGCGCCGCGCTCCCGCTCGGGGGTGCGCGGCCAGGGTCCTGCGTCGAACGCCCGGCGGGCGGCGTCGATCGCGGCCTCACTGTCCGCCCGGGTCCCTTCGGAGACGACCGCCGCAAGCGTGCCGTCCGCGGGACAGCGGATCTCCCGGTGGCCTCCGGCCACCGGATCGCACCACTCTCCGTCCAGATACAGGTCTGCCACGAGCGGAGCCCTTCGAGCGAAGTTCGTTGCGCATCATGCACCGCATTGCTTGTGGTGGAACACCTTGACCCGAACGCGTGACCTGCGTCAAGAGGGCGAGAGGGGTGGATTCCACCCCGGGGGGGCAGTTGCACCGCCTCCCTTGACCAAGGGCCACTCCGGCCCGACGATGTTGCGCATCACTCACCGTGTTGTGCAATACGCACCAACGGAGGCTGCTCATGTCCCCTCGACCGCAACCTGGCCGTGAATACATCCTCACGCTCTCGTGCCCGGACCAGGCGGGGCTGGTTCACGCCGTGAGCGGCTACCTGGTCAGGAACTCCGGCAACATCCTGGAGAGCCAGCAGTTCGACGACCGGCTTCAGGGACGCTTCTTCATGAGGGTCCACTTCGAGGTGTCCGACCCGGACGCCGACGTGAAGAATCTGCGTGACCGTTTCGGCCCGGTCGCCGAGGCCTACCGGATCTCGTGGACCCTGCGGGACGCCCGGACCCCGACCCGTACGCTCATCATGGTCTCGAAGTTCGGCCACTGCCTGAACGACCTGCTCTTCCGCCGGCGCACCGGCGCACTCAACATCGACATCCCGGCCATCGTTTCCAACCACGAGGAGTTCGAGGAGCTGGCCGGGACATACGGCATCCCCTTCCACCACATCCCGGTGACCAGGGACACCAAGGCAGTCGCCGAGGCGCGCCTTCTGGAGCTGGTGCGCGAGCTGGACGTCGACCTGGTGGTGCTCGCCCGCTACATGCAGATCCTCTCCGACGACCTGTGCAAGCAACTCGAGGGCCGCGCCATCAACATCCACCACTCGTTCCTCCCCAGTTTCAAGGGCGCACGCCCTTACCAGCAGGCGTACGAGCGCGGCGTGAAGCTCGTCGGCGCCACGGCGCACTATGTGACGCCGGACCTGGACGAGGGCCAGATCATCGAGCAGGACGTGGTCCGCGTGGATCATTCGCTCACCCCCGACGCGCTGGTCACGGTCGGGCGGGACGTGGAGGCACAGGTGCTGGCGCATGCGGTGAAGTGGCACAGCGAGAGCCGCGTCATGGTGCACGGGAACCGGACCATCGTCTTCCGCTGAGCCGTACGCGGCCGCCGACGGGCGTTGTTCCGTCCATCGGGCGTGTCGTCGATCCGCCGACGGGGCTCCGCGGAGTCCCACCGGCGGATCGGGGCGCAGGGTCCGGAGCCCGGTTGCGGGAACTACCAACCGTCGAGGCACTCCAGCATGCCGCGCCGCCAGCGCTCGGTCTCGGCGATCTGGTTGAACGTGAAGAGATGCAGGCCCGCCACCAGCGCCTCGGGCGCGGTCAGCACCGCCGCACTGCGCCGCAGCAACCGCTCCGGCGAGTAGCCGCCCGGCGCGGCGAAGCGCACGAACCAGGAGGCGTGCCGGGCCAGGAAGCGCGTCGACTCCCCCACACCGATCTTCGCCGCCATCGACAGCAGTTTCGTCCGCTCGACGGGCCCGGCCACCCCGACATGCATCGGCAGCGTGACACCGCGCCGCCGTACCCGCGTCACCCACTCCCCGAGCAGGCGCGGATCGAAGCACAGATTGCTGACGATGTACGTTGCATGGGCGTGTTTGTCCCACATCGCCTGAACGGCGATGTCGTCGTCGATGAGCGGATGACTCTCCGGGTAGCCGGTGATACCGACCCTGGCGAAGGGGCTGCCCAGTTCGCCGAGCCGCCGCAGCACGGGCAGCGCACCCTCGTACGGGCCGGCGGGCGGATCGGCGTCACCGGCCGGTACGAAGACGTCGTCCACCCCCGCCTCCCGCAGCCGGTGCACCACCTCCGCCACATGGGCTCCGTCCCGCAGCAGCCGGGCCGGCACATGCGGTACGACTCGGTAACCGTGCGCTGCCAGCCGGGTCGCGAGATCGAGCGTCGGCTCCAGGCCCTTGACCGGGGACGCGGTGACCGTGACCACCACGTCCGGCGGCACATGGGCGAGGACCTTGTCGTGCGTGGACTTCGCCGGCAGGACCTCGTAGCGGACGCTCTTCAGCAGTGTTCTCACCGCGGGTCGCGGAGCCGGTAGTACTGGGCCTTGGAGGGCGGCAGCGGCTCCTTGCCGAGAATGAGGTCGGCAGCCTTCTCCGCGATCATCATCACGGGTGCGTAGATGTTGCCGTTGGTCACGTACGGCATCACGGAGGCATCCACGACACGAAGCCCCTCCACGCCGTGCACCCGCATGCTCTCCGGGTCGACCACGGCCATCTCGTCGGTGCCCATCTTGCAGGTGCAGGAGGGATGCAGGGCGGTCTCGCCCTCCTTCGCCACCCAGGCGAGGATCTCCTCGTCGCTCTCCACGGACGGCCCGGGCGAGATCTCTCCGTCGTTGTACGGGGCGAGCGCGGGCTGGTTCAGGAGCTTGCGGGTCACCCGGAGCGCCTCGACCCACTCACGCCGGTCCTGTTCTGTGGACAGGTAGTTGAAGCGCAGGGCCGGGTGCTCGCGCGGGTCCTTGCTCTTGATCTTCACCGAGCCGACCGCGTCGGAGTACATGGGTCCGACGTGCACCTGGTAGCCGTGCCCGCCGGAAGGCGCGGAGCCGTCGTAGCGGACCGCGACGGGCAGGAAGTGGAACATCAGGTTGGGGTAGTCCACGTCCTCGTTGCTGCGGGCGAAGCCGCCGGCCTCGAAGTGATTCGTCGCGGCCGGGCCCTTGCGGAAGAGCCACTGCAGTCCGATGAAGGGATAGCGGTACCACTTCATGTACGGCTGCATGGAGACCGGTTGCTTGCAGGCGTACTGGACGTACACCTCCAGGTGGTCCTGCAGGTTCTCGCCGACGCCCGGCAGATGGTGGACGACGTCGATGCCGAGAGCGCGCAGCTCCTCGGCGTTCCCGACACCGGAGAGCTGCAGCAGCTGCGGGGAGTTGATCGCACCGCCGCAGAGGATGACCTCGCGGGCCCGCACCTGCTGGACCCGTCCCCTGCCGCGCTGGTACTCGACACCGACGGCACGCTTGCCCTCGAAGATCACGCGAGTGACCAGGGCACGGGTCCTGACGTCGAGATTCGGCCGCCTCCTCACGGGCTTGAGGTACGCCTTCGAAGCCGACAGACGGCGTCCACGGTGGACGTTGCGGTCAAAGGGCGCAAAGCCTTCCTGCCGGTAGCCGTTGACGTCGTCGGTGCGGGGGTACCCGGCCTCCTGGACGGCCTCGAGAAAGGCGGGGAAGAGCGGGCTGGAGGCGGGGCCGCGTTCGAGGACGAGGGGGCCGTCGTGGCCGCGGAACTCGTCGTCGGGTCCGGCCGCCAGACAGTTCTCCATCCGCTGGAAGTACGGCAGGCAGTGCGCGTAGTCCCAGGTCTCCATCCCCTGGTCGGCCGCCCAGCGCTCGTAGTCCATGGGGTTGCCGCGCTGGAAGATCATGCCGTTGATGCTGCTGGAACCGCCGAGCACCTTGCCGCGGGCGTGGTAGACGCGCCGGCCACCCATGTGGGGCTCGGGCTCGGACTCGTACTTCCAGTCGTAGAAGCGGCTGCCGATGGGGAAGGTCAGCGCCGCGGGCATGTGGATGAACACGTCCCACGGATAGTCGGGCCGGCCGGCCTCCAGCACCAGCACGCGGTTGCCCGGATCGGCGGAGAGCCGGTTCGCCAGTGCGCTGCCGGCCGATCCGCCGCCGACGATGACGAAGTCGTACTGCTGGGGAGCCATGGCTGCCTCGTCTCGATCGCGCGGTTCGATACGCGTGGCATGCTAATACGGGTATCGCTATACGCACCAGGTTGCGAGCCGCGCAACTTCTGAGGTCGTGCGCCTCAGGCAATCGTTGTTTACTGCGCGTATAGTTTCGCTGTGAGCAACTACAGCACAGATAACGAAACGACAGGAACGCAGCCCGGCGGGGTCCAGTCCGTCGACCGCGCCATCAGCGTGCTGGAGATCCTTGCCCAGCAGGGTGAAGCGGGCGTCAGCGACGTGGCGGCCGAGATCGAGGTCCACAAATCCACCGCGTTCCGCCTGCTCGGCGCGCTGGAGGCGCGCGGCCTGGTGGAGCAGGCGGGCGAACGCGGGAAGTACCGCCTCGGCTTCGGCATCGTCCGCCTGGCCGGCGCGGTCACCGGCCGCATCGACATCACGCAGCAGGGCCGACCGGTCTGCGAGCGCCTCGCGGAGGAGATCGGCGAGACGGTCAACATCGCCGTCATGCAGGAGCACTTCGCGATCAATCTCTTCCAGGTTCGCGGCCCGGCGGCGGTCGCGGCGCACAACTGGGTCGGCCAGCTGACCCCGCTGCACGCCACCTCCAGCGGCAAGATCCTGCTGGCCCACATGCCCGCAAAGGAACGTGCCGATCTCCTGGCGCAGGCAGGCATGAAGAAGGTGACCCCGAACACGCTGACCGCGAAGACGAAGCTCGAGAAGAACCTCGCCGAGGCCAGAGAACGCGGGTACGCCTGGACCCTGGAGGAGCTGGAGATCGGGCTGCACGCCTTGGCCGCGCCCGTCCGTAACCGGGACGGCGAGGTCATCGCGGCGCTCAGTGCCTCCGGACCTTCGTACCGGCTGACCGAGGAGCGCATGCGCGAGGTCGCCCCGTTGCTGCTGGGCGGGGCGGAGGAGATCAGCCACCGGATGGGGTACCTGGGCTGACCACCCGGACGCGCCCCATGCGCAGGGCGTGGGTCGCCGCGGGGTCCCCGGCGGCGGCCCAGGTCTTGCTCCCTGCCGTGCTCGGCAGCATCGTCCCCGCGCGTCTGTCTGCCGCACCCGCGGCGTCGTCTCCGGTCCTCGCGCGGTGCCGTGCGCGCCGTGGCCGCTGCTCCCGCTCCGGGGTCTACTCGGACTGCCGGGTGCCGAGGCGCTCGTGTATCCAGTCGTGGAACGCGCCGATGTGGTGCTCGCTGGGTACGAGCACACCGCCCTTGGCGTACAGGCGAGAACTCATCGCGGGCTGACAGCGCTCACAGGCGTCGAAGTCCTGCCGGTTGACCCGGTCGAAGAGCTCCACGGACCGGCTGACGTCCCTGCCACTGTCCACCACGCCCTTGAGGTAGAGCCAGTCGCACTCGACGATCGTGCGGTCGGCGGCGACCGGGTACATCCGGTGGAAGATCACGTGGTCGGGGACGAGATTGATGAACACCTGCGGCCTGACGGTGATCGCGTAGTAGCGGCGGTCCTGGTCCTCGGAGATTCCGGGGATGCGGTCCAGACCTTCGGAGCCGTCCACGGTGAAGCCCTTGATCTCCGCGCCGAATTCGGCGCCGTGGCCGACGTAGTACTGCGCGGCGTAGCCGTCGGCGAACTCGGGCAGTACCTCGGTGAGTTCCGGGTGGATCGTGGCGCAGTGGTAGCACTCCATGAAGTTCTCGATGATGAGCTTCCAGTTCGCCTTGACGTCGTAGACGATCCGCCTGCCGACCTCGAGGTTCCCCATGTCGTAGTGGTCGATCGACTCCACGTCGCCGAGGCGTGCGACGACTTCGCCGACGACCTGTTCCTCGAAGGAGGGCGGCGTCTGGGCCAGGCAGACCCAGACATAGCCGAGCCACTCACGCGTGGCCACACTCGCCAGGCCGTACTCGACACGGCCGACGTCGGGCATCTTCGTGAGGTTGGGCGCAGCGACGAGCTTGCCCGTCAGGTCGTACGTCCATGCGTGGTAGGGGCACTGGAAGGCACGCTTGGCCTCACCGGTCGCCTCCGTGCAGAGCTTGGCGCCACGGTGCCGGCAGACATTGAAGAAGGCACGGACGGAGTTGTCCCTGGCCCGCGTGACAAGGATGCTCTCGCGGCCCACGTCGACGGTCCGGTAGGCGCCGGGCCCGGCCAGGTCGGAGGAGCGCGCGGCACAGAACCACATCGTCTCGAAGATGTGCTCCTGCTCCTGGGCGAAGATCCCGGGATCGGTGTAGTAGGAGCCGGGGAGGGTGGCGATCAGGCTGTCCGGCAGGCTGGTCGAGGTCACAGTGCACTCCTCGCGGGAAATGTCGTCGTTCGGTCGTCACGCCGGGGACGGATAGGCCCGAACGGCGTTGTGCAATACGCAACGAATGGCGTTCAACAGTGCTGATCGCCACACCGGTGGCGTCAAGGCCTGGTGACAGCGAGCTGCTTGCGCCAGCGGGTGAACAGGCGGGGCTGATTCATGCCGAGGACCGCGACCGGATGCCCCGACCGCCGGTAGACCGCGAGGAAACTGCGGTCGTCGGGGAGCCCCTCCTCGACCGTCACGCTGTCGGCGCCGGCGGAATGCCCGGCGAACTGGATCCGTACCCCGTACTGGTCCGACCAGAAGTACGGCGGCTTGGGCACCCCCGGCGTTGCCGTACCGCCGGACAGCAGTGCGGCCACGGCCGCGTCGGGCCGTTCCCGTGCGCCTGTCCAGTGCTCGACGCGACGGTGGATCCCGGCGACGGGGTCGTACCAGGAGGCGCAGTCCCCGACCGCGACCACAGCAGCCACGTTGGTGCGGCCGTCCGCACCGCACTTGACGCCGTCGTCCAGCACCAGGCCGCTGCCGTCCAGCCACTCGACGCACGGGCGGGCGCCGACGCCGACGACGACGGTGTCGGCCGGGAGTCGCCGACCGTCCTCGAGCAGGACGGCACTCACCCTCCGGCCACCTTCGGCCGGGGCGAGCCCGAGGACACCCACGCCGCACAGCAGGCGTACGCCGTGGTCCGCATGGAGTGTGGAGACAACGCCTCCCATGACCTCGCCGAGCGGTCCGGCCAGCGGTGTCGGCGCCGCCTCGACGACCGTCACATCGAGCCCCAGGCCGTACGCGGTCGAGGCGACCTCGGCGCCTATGAACCCGCCGCCGATCACCACCAGAGACCCGCCCCGGGCCAGGTCGACCCGCAGGGCGCGGGCGTCGTCCAGGGTGCGCAGCGTATGCACGCCGGCGAGGCCGTCGCCGCCCGGCAGCATGCGCGCGGTCGCACCCGTGGCAATGACGACCCCGTCGGCCCGGACGGACCGGCCGTCGGCAAGCCGCACCGCGCGATCAGTGCGGTCGAATCCTGCGGCCCGGACGCCGAGCAGCCACTCCGCCTGCAGGTCCTCTCCCTCCGCCTCCAGCGCGAGATCCGCTTCACCGATCTCGCCGGCGAGGAACTCCTTGGACAACGGCGGTCTGTCGTAGGGGCGGTGCGGCTCGTCGCCGATCACGACCAGCCGTCCGTCGTAGCCCTGTTTCCGCAGTGAGCGTGCGGCCGAAAGTCCGGCGAGCGAGGCACCCACCACGGCCACGGTTCTCACACGGCACCTCCGGCGAGCCGCGCCGCAATGCAGGGCGGCAGGTTCGGGGCCTCCGTGGACGGCAGGACATAGATCATGCCGTCCTCGACAAGGACCTGGTGGGTGCGGACGGGGAGCTTGGCCGGCGGCGAATCGACGGCCCCGGTCCGGAGGTCGAACTTCGAGGCGTGCAACGGGCATTCGACCTCGCACCCCTCCAGCCAGCCGTCAGCGAGCGACGCATCCTGGTGGGTGCACGTGTCGTCGATGGCGAAGATCTCGCCCTCATCGGTGTGGAACACCGACACGGGCGGATCGATGTCGAGCCGGCAGGCCTCGCCTCGTGGCAGATCCGCGAGACGGCACGCGGGAATCATCATGACACCTCGGTGCATATAGCGAAACGGATTGCGGTAAGCGCAACGCCAGTTTGAGGTCCCCCCAAACCCTTGTCAAGGCGTCCCCCAGACACTCCGACCCCTTGCTTCATGTTGCTTGTTACGCAACGCTGCGCACAGAGCACAACAACCAGCCGGGAGAAACGACGGGGCGAACAGCGTCTTCGACCTGTTCAAAGTCGGTGTCGGGCCGTCGAGCTCACACACCGTGGGGCCCATGAAAGCGGCCCGCCTCTTCGTCACCGCGCTGGACGATGACGGCATGCTGCCCAACGCCGGCCCGGTGCGGCGGTTCCAGGCTCTGGGACACGACGGTGGCAAGCTGAGGACACGTACGCGCGCCGGGCTGCCGCGGATCCGGACGGTGGACCGGGTCGATCTCTGCACCCTGGTCGTGAACGAGGGGAACGCCTCGATCTCCGGGGCGGAGGTGGGCTGTCAGGGCGAGGACGGGCCGGCATGCTCCATGGCGGCCGCCGGTCTTGCCGAAGCGCTCGGCGGCATGCCGGACCAGGTCGGGAAGGTCGTCAAGACCATGCGCGAGACCGGATCCGGCATGAAGGTGAAGTACAAGGAGACCTCGCGCGGAGGGCTCGCGGTCAACGTCATCGAGTGCTGACCCGAGCCCGCCGCGAGGCGATCGGAACCCGCGTCAGAACCCGCGGTCGATCCACTCCTGCAGATGCGGGGCCTCCGCGCCGATAGTGGTCGTGTCCCCGTGGCCGGTGTGCACGACGGTATCGCCGGGCATCGTCAGCAGCCGGTCGCGGATCGACTCGATGATGGTGCCGAAGTGACTGTACGACCGACCCGTCGCCCCCGGCCCGCCCGCGAAGAGCGTGTCACCGCTGAACAGCGCGTTCAGAGCCGGTGCGTACAGGCAGATCGCGCCGGGCGCATGGCCGGGTGTGTGCAGCACGGTGAGATCGGCACCGGCCACGGTCAGGACCTGCCCGTCCGCCAGTTCGGCGTCGGGCAGCCGCTCGGAGTGGGTCTGCTTCCACAGCGGCAGGTCGTCCGGGTGCAGCAGGATCGGAGCGCCGGTTCGGTCGGCGAGCGCCGGGGCGGCGTCGATGTGGTCGTTGTGGGCGTGTGTGCAGACGATCGCGCGCAGAGTACGGCCGTCGAGCGCATCCACGATGGCGTCCGCGTCGTGCGCTGCGTCGATGACGACCGCCTCCCTGTCGTCGCCGACGATCCACACGTTGTTGTCGACGTCCCAGGTGCCGCCGTCCAGCGAGAAGGTGCCGGAGGTGACCAGTCGCGTGATGCGGGCGGACCTCACAGGACCACCACCGAGCGCAGGACGTCACCGCGATGCATCCGCTCGAAGGCCTTCTCGACGTCGTCGAGTGCGATGGTCTCGGTCACGAACGCCTCCAGATCCAGTCGCCCCTGCAGGTGGAGGTCGATCAGCATCGGGAAATCGCGGCTGGGAAGGCAGTCGCCGTACCAGGAGGACTTGAGCACTCCGCCGCGTCCGAAGACATCCAGAAGCGGCAGTTCGAGCTTCATATCGGGGGTGGGGACGCCGACGAGGACGACGGTCCCGGCCAGGTCACGAGCGTAGAAGGCTTGTCGGTACGTCTCCGGACGGCCGACGGCCTCGATGACCACGTCCGCGCCGAAGCCGCCGGTCAGTTCGCGGACCGCCTCCACCGGATCGGTCTCCTTGGAGTTGACGGTGTGGGTGGCGCCGAGCTTTTTCGCGGTGGCCAGCTTCCGCGCGTCGATGTCCACCGCGATGATCTTCGCCGCGCCGACGAGCCGCGACCCGGCGATCGCCGCGTCGCCGACGCCACCGCAGCCGATGACGGCGACAGAATCGCCACGGCCGACCTGGCCGGTGTTGATCGCGGCGCCGATGCCCGCCATCACACCACAGCCCAGGAGTCCCGCGACCGCGGCCGACGCCCTGTCGTCGACCTTCGTGCACTGCCCGGCCGCCACGAGCGTCTTCTCGGCGAAGGCGCCGATTCCCAGGGCCGGGGACAGCTCGCTGCCATCGGCAAGGGTCATCTTCTGCTTGGCGTTGTGGGTGTTGAAGCAGTACCAGGGCCGCCCCCGCAGACAGGCCCGGCACTGACCGCAGACCGCACGCCAGTTCAGGATGACGAAGTCGCCTGGCTCGAGGTCGGTGACCCCCTCGCCGACCGCCTCGACCCGGCCCGCCGCCTCGTGGCCCAGCAGGAAGGGGAACTCGTCGTTGATGCCGCCCTCGCGATAGTGCAGATCGGTGTGGCAGACCCCGCAGGCCTCGACCTTCACCAGGGCTTCACCCTGGCCGGGGTCAGGCACGGTGATCGTTTCCAGGCTGACAGGGGCGCCCTTGCCCCGCGCGACAACAGCACGGACCTGGTGAGCCATGGCCACTCCTCGACTGGTCTGAATCCATGGAGCATGAGTTGCTCATTACGGCACGCATTCCATTGACCGCAACAACAGCATCACGGACACCGGACTCGCGGTCAAGGATGCTACGCGTCAGGCGCAGCCGGATTGCATCGCCCGTCCGGGTGGCCGGGCCACGCGCGCGGACCATCCGAAGTCCAGTCTCGTGCGTGGTGGGCGTGAAGACGCCGGGCGGGCGTAGGGCCCGGTCACGGCGAAGCCGAAGCCGCCGCAGGCGATGTCGTGCTGCTCGGCGACGCCCACCATGAGAAGACCACCTGCGGCAACGCGCGCGGTGCTCGGCCAGGTCGGATCGGCGCCGCGAGCACATCGGGCACAAGCAGCGGTTGAGGGCCGCACCCGGTGCTCGGGTGCGGCCCTCGGGGCATGTGCTTACGAGGTCCAGCCGCCGTACGGCACGGTGATGAGTTCCATCGCGTGGCCCACCGGGTCCATGAAGTACACGCCGCGGCCGCCGTCGTTGTGGTTGATCGTGCCGGGCTGTTGCTGGCGCGGGTCGGCGTAGTGCTCGATGCCGCGCTGTGTGATCTGCGCGTACGCCGCGTCGAACTCCTCTTCAGAGATCAAGAAAGCGTAGTGCTGGGGAGTGATCTTGTCCGCGGGGATCGTGGCGAAGTCCAGCGTGACGCCGTTGCTCAGGTCGACCGCGATGAACGGGCCCCACTCGGCGGTGATCTCAAGGCCCAGCAGGTCCGCGAAGAACTCTGCTGACTCCCGGTTGTCCCGGGCGTGGACGATCGTGTGGTTCAACTCAACTGACAAGGAATGCCTCCGAGGGCATCTCCTGACACCTCCATGCCTCACCCAGCCGGTGACCGACACGCGATGTCTCCGTAGATCCTAGTCGCTGTTGTCCACGAAGTGAGTCGGCGGTGTTGATGAGGGCTGCGGCCATACCGACGGAGTCGAGGAAGTGTCCGGCCCGCGCTCATGGCCCAGTTGATGCCGTTGATCGAGGCGCAGACCGCCGAACGCGCCCCGGTGCCGGTGCCGGTGCGCGCGGTCGCCGCAGGAACGCGTGACTCCTTCGAGCGGCCGCGCACCGTCCTCCACGGTGTTACCGGCGGTTGCCCGTGCGGCCCGCCCGATTCGGCGGGGCTTGCGTGTCTCAAATCCCGGGAGGCGATGGCGGATTTGACGGTGAGATATGCCACAAGAGCGATAGTCAAACCGTATACGAACTCCGGTCGCTTGCCGGGGTGTCATCCTCACCGGAAGCAGTGCAACCGAATTGTTTCGGCCTGCGGCGCCGTGGGCGGATGCGTCGCCCCAAGCGAATTCCCGGCCCGGCGAGCCGAGGAGGGGTGCCTTTCAGGTCACCGCACAGGCCGCCGTCACGGCCGGTCAGAGCGGGACCGAGAGCAACAGAACCGAACCATTTCGCTCGTCAGAGCATGGCGCAAACAAGACATACTACGCAAAATTCTCGATTCGCTCCGCCCCGACCTCGCTGTATGTTTCGTGGCGCAACAAACCGAACGCTGTGTCAGCGAGAGGGAGAACCACCATGAACGGCGCCATGCGTCAGCAGAGTTGGAAGATCCAGACGGAATTACCCGTCGAGTACGAGATAGTCGAATCCCATGGTCTGCTGAATCCGGAGAACCCCGACCTCCTCACCATTCCCGGTGGAGGCCGCGGTGCGGGCACGCGACTCGTCGTCCTCGACCATTCCGTCGACGAGTTGTACGGCACTGAAATTCGTTCCTACTTCTCGGAGAATGAAGTAAGAGTCGACTATTTGACGCTTCCCGGCTCGGAGGAGAACAAGTCCATCGAGCGCGTCCTGGAAGTGGTCAACAAGCTCAATGAGGTCGGCACCAACCGCCTCAGCTCCCCGCCGATCGTCATCGGCGGCGGCGTCGTGGCCGATGTCGTGGGGCTCGCCGCGAGCCTCTACCGGCGCGGCATCCCGTTCGTCCGGGTGCCCACCACCCTCCTCGGCCAGGTCGACGTCAGTGTGGCCGCCAAGTCGGGCATCAACTACGGCGGGTACCGCAACCGTCTCGGTGCCTACACCCCTCCTCCGAGGACACTGATCGACCGCTCCTTCCTCGCCACTGTCCCCGACCGGCAGCTGCGCAACGGCATGGGCGAGATCTTCAAGATGGCCCTCATCAAGGACCTGCGCCTGTTCGAGCTCCTGGAGGAGTACGGCGCGGAGCTCATCGAGACGCGCTTCCAGGACCCGGAGCCCGGCGGCGAGGCCCTGGCGGGAACCGTGGCCGACGAGGTCATCGGCCGGGCCATCGCGGGAATGGCCGAGGAACTCCAGCCCAATCTGTGGGAGAAGGACCTCAAGCGGTCCGTCGACTACGGACACTCGTTCTCGCCCCTGGTGGAGATGCGGGCCCTCCCCGAGTTGCTGCACGGCGAAGCCGTGGCCATGGACTGCGTCTTCTCCGCGCTCATCGCCGCCGGCCGGGGCCTGATCGACGGCGACCAGTTCGAGCGCATCGTCGCCGTGGCGCGGCGCATGGGGCTCGATCCCTCGCACCCGCTCTTCTGCGACGTGGAACTCGTCCTGGAGGGCCTCGCGGACACCGTGCTGCACCGCGACGGCATGCAGAACCTGCCGATCCTCACCGCGATCGGCGAGGTGTGCTTCCTCAACGACGTGACCGACAACGAGATCGAGCAGGCCTGCGAGGGCATGGGTCGCCTGCTGGGCACGGACGCCGGCCGGCCGGAGCAGTGCGTCGGGGCCGACCGATGAGCGACCGCAGCGACGGCCGTGACCTGCGGGAAAAGGCGGTCGTGGTCGTCACCGGCGGCAGCGCGGGCATCGGCAGGGCGTCCGCCGTCGCGTTCGCCGAGGCCGGATTGCGCGTCGTCGTCGCAGCACGGAGCGAGGAGCGCGGCGCCGAGGTCGAGCGCGAGATCCGGACGCGGGGAGGCGAGGCGCACTTCGTCCGTTGCGACGTCACCAGCGCCCAACAGGTCCACGACCTGTTCGCACGGGCCGTGGAGCTGTACGGCGGGGTCGACTACGCCTTCAACAACGCGGGTGTGCCCGGCGACGGACGCCTCGCCGACCTGGCGCCCGAGGACTTCGACGACGCCTTCGCCGTCAACGCCCGGGGGCTGTGGCTGTGCATGCGGGAGGAACTGCGGCTCATGTCCGCCCAGGGCAGCGGCAGCATCGTCAACAACACATCGGTGCACGGCCTCCGCACCGTCTTCCCCGGCATCGGCGCCTACGTCGCCTCCAAGCACGCCGCGGTGGCTCTGACCCGCGTGGCGGCGATCGAGCACGCCCACGAGGGCGTCCGTGTCAACGCCGTCGCCCCGGGCCCCATCGAGTCCGACATGCTGGCCGCCTCCGAGGCGGCCGTCGGCGGGGCGACGACCTGGCGCGGCCTGATCCCGTCCGGGGAGATCGGCACCCCACGCCAGGTGTCCGACGTGGCGCTGTGGCTGTTCTCCTCCGCCTCCTCGTACGTCAACGGGCAAGTCATCGGCGTCGACGGCGGATTCCTCGCGACCTGACGTCCGCACGCCCCGCCCTTTACCCCTGCTCAGTGGAGCGAAGGACACACCCATGGAAAGCATCACCACCTACGACTACGTCGTGGTCGGCGCGGGCGCGGCCGGCAGCGTCGTCGCCGCCCGGCTGAGCGAGGACCCCCGCCGGCGGGTCCTGCTCCTGGAAGCCGGACCACCGGACACCGACGCGCGCATCGCCCGGCCCGCCTCCTGGCCGTCGCTGCTCGGCGGCGAGCTGGACTGGGGTTACCGCACCGTGCCGCAGGCCGCCCTGGACGGCAGACGTCTCGCCTGGCCCCGCGGCCGGGTCGTGGGCGGATCCGGCGCCATCAACGCCATGGTGCACATCCGGGGCAGTGACTCCGACTTCGACGCGTGGCAGCGCTGGGGCGGCGACTCCTGGAACGCGCACCACCTCGTGCCGTACCTGGAACGCCTGGAAGGCCCCGCCCACGCGGCGCCGTACGGCAGCCTCCCCGTGGCGGAGAACACGGAACCCCATCCGTTCGCCGCCGCGTTCGTCGAAGCCGCGCAGAAGTACGGGCTGCCCGGCAACCCGGATTTCAACGCCGGCAGGCAGGAGGGCGTAGGCCTCTACCGCACCACCCGCACCGCCGCCGCCCCCGGCGCACCGGCCCACCGCGGCAACACCGCCCGCACCCACCTGGGACCCGCTCTCGAACGCCCCAACCTCACCCTCGTGACGGATGCAGCTGTGCACGGCCTCCTGCTGAAGGCCGGCCGCGTGACGGGCGTACGGCTCCGGCACGGCGGCACGGTGAGCTCAATCCGCTGCACCACCGAGGTCGTGGTGTGCGCGGGAGCCGTCGCCGCCCCGCAACTGCTGCTGCTCAGCGGCATCGGCCCGGCTGCCGACCTGGCGGCGCTGGGCATTCCCGTGGCCGTCGACCTGCCCGGCGTCGGCTCCAACCTCCATGACCACGTGCAGGTTTCGCTCGCCTACGACACCGCCGAGGGCCACCCCGTCGCCGACTCCTCCAACCTCGGCGAGGCCGGGGGCTTCGTGTGCCTCGACAGCGCGCCGGACGCGCCCGAGGTGCAGCTGTCCTTCGCTCCGATGAAGGACCTCAACAACGCGGCCCGCCTCGGCCACGGCTTCACCATCGGTCCGGGCGTCACCCGGCCCTGCAGCCGCGGCCGGCTCACCCTGGCCTCCGCCGACCCCGACGAGCATCCCCTGATCGACCCCGCCTACCTCACTCACCCCACCGACCTCGACGTCCTGGTGGAGGGGGTGCGCATCGCCCGTGACATCGCCGCCACCGACCCGCTCGCGAGCCTGACCACCGGTCGTGCACCGCTCAGCGCGACGGCCACCCGCAGCGAACTGGAGGCGTTCGTGCGGGCCAACGCCCAAACCCAGTTCCACCCGGTCGGCACCTGTCGGATCGGCCTCGACGGGGACGCCGGCTCGGTCGTCGACCCAAGGCTGCGGGTGCGGGGCACGAGCGGCCTGCGAGTGGCCGACGCCTCCGTCATCCCGAACATGATCACCGGCAACATCCACGCAGCCGTGGCCGCCGTCGCCGAACGCGCGGCCCGGTTCATCCAGGAGGACAACGCATGACGGCGGGACCGCGCATGACGGCACACCACGAGCGGAACAGCACCCTGCGCTGGGGTGTCCTGGGCGCCACCTCCTACATCGCCACCCACCTGATGCCGGCCATCGCCGCGACACCCGGCTGCGCGCTGACAGCCGTCGCCAGCCGCCCCGAACGGGCGGCCGCCGCGGCGGAGCTCGGCCGCGCCTTCGGCGCAACCGCCCACCCGGACTACGCGACGCTTCTAGCGGACCCCGCCATCGACGCCGTCTACATACCGCTGCCCAACGCCGAACACGTCGACTGGACGCTGCGGGCCCTGGCGGCCGGCAAGCACGTCCTGGTCGAGAAACCCATGGCGATGGACGAGGACGGCTGCGCACGCATCGAGAAGGCGGCCGAGGCGGCGTCGCGCACCGTCATGGAGGCGTTCATGTACCGCTTCCACCCCCAGCAGCTGCGCGCCGCCGAGATCCTCGCCTCCGACGAGATCGGCGAACTACGGCTCGTACGAGCTTCCTTCGCGTTCCGCATCGAGAGCGGCAGCGGCAACATCCGGCTGGACCCCGCCCTGGGCGGCGGAGCCACCTGGGACGTCGGCTGCTACGCCGTCGACGTCCCGCTGCAGTTCTTCGGGCATGCTCCCCAGCGAGTGAGCGCCCGCTTCAGCAGCCGCCCAGGCCTCGCCGTGGACTCCAGCGCGGTCGCGACGATGGACTTCGGGCAGGGGCGCTCCGCGGTCGTCGACTACAGCATCGACTACGGCCCGCGCGCCGCCTACGAACTCCAGGGGACCCGCGGCACCCTCGTGGTGCGCAACGCCTGGGCCATGGACGGTGAGGACGGGGTCGTCACCGTCCTCACCGAGGACGGTGTCCGCGAGGAGACCGTCCCGGCGGCCAACCACTACCAGCGCCAGGTCGAAGCCTTCGCACGAGCCGTGCGCGAGGGAGCGCCCGCACCGATGTCGCTCACCGAGTCCCGGCGCACCGCCCGGGTGGGCAGCGCGCTCGTGGCATCCGCCGCCGCCGGCGGTGCCACCGTGGACACCTCGCACGACGCGTCGGAGTACCGGTGAACCCGACGAGATCACCGTCGGCCACCCGCACCCTGACGGTCTGCGTCGCCTCCGTCGGGGGGCTGCTCTTCGGCTACGGCACGGGCGTCATCGCCGGTGCCCTGCCGCTCGTCACCGCCGAGTACGGTCTGTCGTCCTGGGCCCAGGGCGCCGCGGTGTCCGCCGCCCTGCTGGGAGCCGCTCTGACGGCGCCCAGCAGCGGCCGGCTCGCGGACCGCTTCGGCCGGCTCCCCGTGATCGGTTCGGCGGCCGCGGTGTACGCGGTGGGCACCCTCGCGTCCGCGGCCGCCACCGGCACCGGGTCGCTCCTCGCCGGGCGCTTCCTGGTCGGCCTGTCCCTGGGCGCCACGTCCTTCGCGGTACCGCTGTACATCTCGGAGATCGCGCCGCCGGCCCGCCGGGGCGCACTGGTCACGCTCAACCAGCTCATGATCACGGTCGGTCTGCTGCTGTCCTACGTCGTCGCCTACGCCCTGGAACCGGCCGGAGCCTGGCGCTGGATGCTGGGCGTGGGCATCGCCCCTGCCCTCCTCCTGCTGGGCGGGATGTTCCTCGTCCCCGAGTCACCGGACTGGCTGCACAGCCGGGGCCACGGCTCGCGGGCAGCGGTGGCGGCCGCCCGGCTCGGCATCGGGACGGTGAGCGGTCCCACGGCGGAGGGCCCGGTGCGCGGCACCGGTCTGCGCCTGGCCTGCGCCCGGGCGGGCCGCCGGTGGGTGGCGCTGGGCCTCGCCATCGCCGTCCTGGTCCACCTGACCGGCCTGAACACGGCCATCTACTACGCGCCGACGATCCTGGCCTCAAGCGGCCTCACGTCGGCGGGTGGCATCGTCGGCTCGATCCTGGTGGGATTGTGCAACGTCGCGGCCACGGTGATCACCGTTCTGTCCCTGGACCGCTGGGGACGGCGACCGCTGATGATCGGCGGACTCGTCGTCATGGCGCTCACCGCCCTGGGGGTCACTTCCGCCGGGCTCCTCGGCCACGAGGGCGCCGTTACCGCTCTCCTGCTGTGCGTCTTCATCACGGCCGGGGCGGTCGGCCCCGCCGCGGTGTTCTGGGTGTACATCTCGGAGATCTATCCCTCCGAGGCGCGGGGAGCGCTGATGAGCGTGGCCACCGCGGCCCACTGGGCGGCGGACTTCGTGGTCGCCACCACGTTCCTCCCCCTGGTCCAGCAGCTGTCGCTGGCCGGGACGTTCGCCCTGTACGCGGCTGTCACGGGCGCGTCGGCGCTGGCGCTGGCCCGCTGGATGCCCGAGACACGGGGTAGGCCACTGGTCGCGTCCGCGCGGCCGGCGGCCGCTGTGCACCACGCCGACTGAATGCCCTCCACCTCCTTCGACCCGCCCCGCTCGGATCCTGCTCAGCCTGATCACAGAACCCGCCACGGCCCGCCTCCGACCCCACCCCGTTCGGCTCGCCCGACCCGAACCGACCCGACGTACACCGGCGGGACCCGTGTCGGGCCCCACACCCAGAAGGCACCTTTCACATGCACCCCGACCTTGCCCCCCGCCACGCCAACTGCCTGCTCTTCGACTGGGACGGCACCCTCGTCGACAGCCAGTACGCCAACTACCGGGCCATGGCAGCCGTCCTGGCCCCGGAAGGCGTGGCCCTGGAACAGGAGTGGTTCGACGCCCGAACGGGCCTCTCGTCGGCGGAGATGATCCGCACCCTGGTCGACGAGCGCGCCCTCACGCTGTCCCGCCCCGTGGAGCAACTCGTCGCCGACCGCGACGAGATGTTCCTCGAGGAGGCCCACACCGTGCGACCGCACCGGGAGGTGCTGCAGGTCGTCGAGGCCATGCACGGCCGGGTCCCCATGGCGGTGGCATCCGGCGGAGCGCGCCGCGTCATCGAGGAGACCCTGCGCCACCAGCCGTTCAGCGAGCACTTCGACACCGTGGTGACCCGTGACGACGTCGACCGGGGCAAGCCCGCGCCCGACATCTTCCTGCGCGCGGCCGAGCTCCTCGCGGCCCATCCCTCGCGCTGTACGGTCTACGAGGACAGCGACGAGGGCATCGAGGCGGCCCACGCGGCGGGTATGACGGCCATCGATGTTCGCCCCTACACCAGCACCCGTTCCCGGTCCGGCGCCTGATCACGCCCGCGTGGCCCGGCTCGGCGAAGAACCTGCAGGTGAGGTGCTCTCCGAAGAAGCTCGGCCTCTCACCGCCCACGCCCCTCCCCCGGTCCGAATCGGCTGGAAGTCGTCGTTCGGGTCGGGGGCGGGTCCGGGGGGGGTGGATCGCCACTTGGGGGGAAGCTCACGTACCTTCAGTACGTGAAGGACGGGGGTAGAGGATGACTCAAGGGATTCGGGCACAGCAGCGGGAGCAGACTCGGCAGGCACTGGTGCGGGAGAGCAGACGGTTGTTCTCCACGCTGGGGTACGGAGCCGTAGGGCTGTCGGAGATCGTACGTGCGGCGGGTGTCACCAAGGGCGCGCTGTATCACCACTTCTCCAGCAAGGCCGAGCTGTTCCGGGCCGTGCTGGAGCAGGTGCAGCAGGAGGTGGCCGAGCGCATCGCCGAGACGGCGGACGTCCGGGAGGACACCTGGGACCAGCTCGTCTCCGGATGCCAGGCGTTCCTCACCGTGTCCACCGATCCGGCGATCCAGCGCATCATGCTCGTCGACGGTCCCGCGGTCCTCGGCTGGAGCGAGTGGCGGGCCATGAACGAGACGACGTCCGGGCGGCATCTGGCGCAGGTGCTCGGGGATCTGATCGGTGCGGGGACGATCGCCGCGCAACCGGTCGAGCCGCTCACCCATCTGCTGTCGGGCGCGATGAACGAGGCCGCGCTGTGGCTGGCCTCGTCGACGAACCCCCGCGATCTGGACGACACCCAGGACGCGCTGGTGGCGATGCTGGAAGCCCTGCGGGTCAAGTGACACGGAAAGGCGCCCCGCCGAGTGCGGGGCGCCTCGTCCGTACGAGCGATCTCGTCAGCTCGCGCGGAGGGGTCGGCCGGTGCGGCGTGCGCAGGCGTAGCAGCCACCCTGGCCGCGACGGATGTTGTTGAGAGCGGGGGCGCCGATGTGACCGCACGTCATGCAGCGGCACATCCACTTGTCGCGCACACGGCCGGGGAAAGGTTCCAGCGGTTCCATACCGATCGCGCGCATCTCCGCCTCGGCGGCCTCGTAGTCCACCGGCGCCCGCCCCGCGCAGGCGCGGCAGCCGCCCTTTCCGGCGCGGATCCCGAAGAGCCGCGGGTGGACGATACGGCCGCAGACGACGTGCAGGCAGGACCATCTGACCCTGGCCCCCGGGTACGGCTCCAGCGGTTCGAAGCCCGCGGCGCGCATGTCCGCCTCGGCCTGCTCCCGGCCGACAGCCCGTCGCCGCTCCCCGGCGGCGATGCGTCCGCAGTAACGGCATCCGGCGCTCGCGCCGATGCGCACCGAGGTGAGGGTGGGTGCGACGTGGTGCGCGTTCTTGGTGCAACGGCTGTTCCAGGCCACGTTCGCCCCGGGATAAGGCTCCAGTGGTTCGAGTCCCGCGGCCCGCATGACCGCGACCGCCACCTCAGGATCGATTCTTCCGGACATGACTGCCCTACCCCCTTGACTGCCGATCTCGTGCGAGCACCGATGGGTCATTTCGGTGCGATGACGTGGATCCGTACTCCATTCGGATCCGTGACGATCAGGTCGTTCCCTTTCGGTCCTCCGGTGCCGAGTAATCGCCTTCCGGCCGATTCACCGCAGGCGGCTATGCGTTCCAGCTCCCGTTCCCCGCCCTCCACTTCAAGGGTGAAGCTGACCGTGCGCACCGGCCGTCGCCGTGATTCCGGGAGAGCCGGGTGGGTGTGGTCGAGAAGGGCGAGTTCACGGGGCGGCAGCCCGGGCCGGCCGAGGCCGACGTACCACTCCGTTTCATGAGCGACCTTGAAACCGAACAGCTTGGTGTAGAACTCGCGGGACTCCTCGAGGCGTGAGGTGCAGATCACCGGACAGGGGCTGGTCAGCATGTAGTGCCATCTCCAGTCACGTACCGAAGGTATGCGAGTGAAACTTAGTGACGTACCATCGGTATGTCAACAAGGGTCGCTACCTGGCGGCCACCGCCTACTCGCGCAAGTCATCGTGGAAAACACGCCAGTTCAGATCGGGTGGCGCGCTGGGCACGCGGGTGCCCGCCGGGACGGCCAGGGCCGCGGCGTGGGTGGTGTTCTGAGGGCCGCAGGGCAGGTTCCGAACAATCCAGCCGGACGGGCGCCGGGGCGCCCCGGGCCCCTCGCGGTGTCCCAGATAATCCCGCTCCAGTCCGCGGCCGAGCCCGGTCCCGAGGGCCTTCAGATAGGCCTCCTTGCGCGCCCACAGCCGGCAGAACCCCAGGGGCCGCTCCTCCTCGGGGACCGCCAGCACCTCGCGCCGCTCCTCCGGATGCAGGCGTTCCAGGCACAACTCGACGGTCCTGCGGCCGGGTACACGCTCGGCGTCCACCCCCGTGGGCACGCCGGCGATCGCGACGAGGGACAGGCCCGGGGAGTGGGAGAGCGAGAAATGCAGGCCGGCCTCGCGATCGAGGAGAACGGGCCGGCCGTGCGGGCCGCGGCACCGCGCGCACGGCTCACGTCCGAAAAGGACGTCAATGGGGTGGCATTCGAGATACGCGGCCAGCAGCAGACGGAGTGCCGTGTGCGCCGCGATGTAACGGGAACGGTCGGGTTCGCACCGGAAGGAGAGAGCCTTCCGCCTTTCTCCCGGGTCCAGCAGGGAAAGGCTCAGCGCCTCGTCCCACGGAGGTGAATTCCGCACGGCCCACACCTGCGGACAATCCGGTTCCCTGTGCGCTTCCGCCGTCATGAGTCCCCCGCTTTCACACCCGGCGGACGTGACGGCGGGTGGCGTTCCTCGTTCACACGACGAACGCCGCCCGCGCTCGAACGACCTGCGCCCACCTCAGAACGGTGAACCGATGACGTCCTCCGCCATGACCAGCTTCTACCCGGTGATCTGCACTCCGCGGCTCCGGGAATCCGTGGAGTTCTACACGGCCCTGCTCGGATTCGAGACGACCTTCGAGAACGACTGGTACGTCAGCCTCCGTCGACCCGAGCCCCCGCACTACGAACTCGCCCTGGTCGACGCGGCCCACGAGACGATCCCGCAGGAGTTCCGCCGCCCCGCCCAGGGCATCCTGCTCAACTTCGAGGTGACCGACGTCGACGCCGAGTACACCCGGCTCGTGGACGGACTCGGCCTGAAGCCTGAACTCCCCCTGCGGAGCGAGGACTTCGGGCAGCGGCACTTCATCGTCGCCGCCCCCGACGGCGTGCTCATCGACGTCATCACGCCCATCGCCCCCACCGCCGAGTACGCCGCCGCCTACACGGAGCGCCCCGGCACCTGAGGGCAGACAGTCCGCTCCCGGGTCAGGAGGCGGGCTGCTCCGCGGGCGCGACAGGGGTCTCGGCAGGCTCCCCGGCCGCGCCTGTGGGAGGGCTCTTGATGACGACCGCCACGAGCACGGCCGTCCCGAGTGCCAGCAGCGCGCCGATGACACCGATGACGTTCATTCCTTCGGTGAACGCGGCCCGGCCCGAGTCGACGAACGCCGAGGCCACGTCCGAGGACAGGCTCTTCGCCGCCTCCAACGCTGCGGCGAGAGTGTCACCGGCACCGTCCGGGACCTGGGCGGGAACGTCCACCTGACTGCGGTACACAGCGGTGCCGACGCTGCCGAGGATCGCCACTCCGAGCGCCATGCCCAGCTCGGTGCTGGTCTCCGAGATGGCCGCGGCGGATCCGGCCTGCTCGGGCGGCGCCGATCCGACCACGATGTCCGTGCCCAGCGCGATGAGCGGGCCGCCACCGGCGTACACGAAGGCGAAGCCGGTCACGACCTGCGCGATCCCGGACGTGCTGTCCGCGAGGGCCAGCATGGCGTGGCCCAGCGCCGACACGGCCAGGCCGACGGCGACGACGTACGCGGGCCGGAACTTGCCCGCGGCGATCGGGGACACGACGGACGTCACGATCAGCGCGAAGGCCGCGGGCAGCAGGTACAGGCCGGCCTTCATCGGCGACAACCCGCCGACGAGCTGCAGGTACTGCGTCACGAACAAGTACGTGCCGCCCGCGACCAGCATGCTCAGCAGCAGCGTCACCAGGGACGTACGGAACGCGGGGTTGCCGAACGGGCGGAAGTCCAGCAGCGGGCTCTCCAGCGTGCGCTGCCGGCGGACGAACACGACACTCACGAGCAGGCCCGCGACGAGGACCAGCAGCGGCAGCGCGGACACCCCGTCCTTGGCGATCTCCTTCAGGCCGTAGATCACCGGCAGGACAGCCGCCAGGGACAGGGCCACGCTGACCAGGTCGACCCGGCCGGCCTGCTCGTCGCGGTACTCCGGCAGCAGCGCCGGACCGGCCACCAGCAGCAGCGCCATGATGGGCACGCCGAGCAGGAAGACCGAACCCCACCAGAAGTACTCCAGCATGGCGCCGCCGACCACCGGGCCGAGCGCGATGCCCACGGAGAACATGGTGACCCAGACGGCGATGGCCACCCCGCGCTGCCGGGCGTCACGGAACATGTTGCTGATCAACGCCAGGGTGGACGGCATCAGGGTGGCACCGGCGATACCGAGCGCCGCGCGCGCCGCGATCAGCGCGGCCGGGCCGTCGGCGTAGGCGGCGGCCACCGAGGCGACACCGAAGGCTGCGGCACCGGTCAGCAGCAGCTTCCGGCGGCCGATGCGGTCGCCCAGTGTGCCCATCGTCACCAGGAAGCCGGCGATCAGGAAGCCGTAGATGTCGATGATCCACAGCATCTGGGAGGCCGAGGGGTTCAGGCCCTCACTGATGTGCGGGACCGCCAGGTGCAGCACGCTCACGTCGATCGACAGCAGCAGCGTGGGAAGCGCCAGCACGGCCAGGCCCAGCCACTCCCGTGGTCCGGCCTGGCGGGGGGCATCGGTGATGGTGCTCAACTTGTCTCCTTCAAGGGGTACTTCGAATCGCCGCCCGGAACGGATGCCGGGTGGCGGGACGGACGAGGGACATGGCCCTCGCCCGGGGGGCCCGCGTGCGGTGCACCGGGGCGGCCGGCCACGAGACGGTGGGCGACGGCCGCGGCGTGCGCGGGCTCGTAGAGGTAGAAATGGCCGCCCGTGAACATCAGCCGGCTGAAGCCGCCGGTCGTCTCCAGGGACCACAGGTGCAGCCGTTCGGCGACGACGACGGGGTCGTCGACCGCCCCGAGCGCCAGGATGGGCACGCCGGTGCCCGACAGCGGCCGCTCATACCGTTCCATCGCCTCCAGGTCGGCGCGGATGGCGCGCAGCGACGGCTGGACGAGGTCGGCCCGGCTCATCAGCTGCGGCGTCATGCCGCCGATGTCCAGCAGGTGCTCCAGCAGCTCGGCGTCGCTCCTGAGGTGGCCGAAAGGCGGCTCGCCGGGGAAGCACGGGGGCTGACGCGCCGAGACGGCCAGCAGCCCCGGCGCGAGGCCCTTCTGCTCCATCGCCCGGGTGAGTTCGTACGCCAGCACGCTGCCGAAGCTGTGCCCGATGACCGCGTACGGCAGCTCGGGCAGGTCCGCGAGGCCCCGGCTGAGCGCGTCGACGAGGGGTTCGACGCGGGTCAGCGGCTGCTCGCTGATACGGGCGCCCCGGCCCGGCAGCTGGGCGACGACGAGTTCGACGTCCTCCGGCAGGACCTGCCACCAGGAACGGAACGCGGAGGGCCAGCCGCCGGCGTGCGGGAAGGCCACCACGCGGAACCGGGGCGCCGGGCGGGCTCCGGCGCCGACGGTCATCCACCAGTTACTCATCGGCTGCTCCCCGTCCCGGGCAGGGTGCCGGTCAAGTGGCGGGCCAGCAGCGGGTGACGGGCCTCCAGGTGCTCGATCACCCGGCTCTGGTGGCGTTGCAGACGCTGGCCCGGCAGGTGGTCCAGCGAGTGCAGGAACGGGTCCTGCGGGGCGGGCAGGCCGGCGATCGCGCTCGCCGTGCCGAGCACGAGCATCGGCTGGTACCACGCCGAGTAGCCACCCTCGTGGACGAAGACGATCCGGCCCCCGGTCAGTTCGTCGGCGAGGCGGCACATCGCCGACGTCATGGCGTGGAACGTCCGGCTGGTGCACATCATCCGGCCCATCGGGTCGTGACCGCTCGCGTCGACACCCGCCGCGACCAGGATCAGATCGGGGCCGAACGCACGTGCCGCAGGTTCCACGACGCGGCTGACGACGGCCAGGTAGCCGTCGTGCCCCGTGCCCGGGGGCAGCGGGACGTTGAGCGTGCTGCCCGTGCCGGCGCCCGTGCCCGACTCCATGACGAGGCCGGACGCCGCCGGGAACAGCCCGTCCTGGTGGATCGACACGTACAGCACGTCGGCGTCGTCGTAGAACACCCGTTGGATGCCGTTGCCGTGGTGCACGTCCCAGTCCAGGATCATCACCCGGCGCACCCCGCGGCGTTGCGCGGCCCGCGCGGCGACGGCGACGTTGTTGTACAGGCACAGAGCCATCGCCCGGTCGGGTTCCGCGTGGTGGCCGGGCGGGCGGACCAGGCAGTACGCCCGCCGGAACCGCCCGTCCAGGACCTGCTCGGTGGCCTGCACCGAGGCGCCCACGGCGAGCCTCGCGGCCTGTGCGCTGTGGTAGTTCACCTGCGCGTACACGCCGGCATCGCCCCCGCCGGACGCCGACAGCGCCTCGACGCGCTCGATGTGCTCCGGCACGTGCACCAGCAGCAGGTCCTCGTCGGAGGCGGGCGCCGGCGTGACGCAGGTGTACCGGTCCATCACGCCCGACGCCTTGACCAGACCCTCGGCCCGGCGCAGATCGGGGTCGACCGCGAACTGGCGGAGCGGTTCGACGCCCGGCCCCACCGGCACGTACCCCGAGCCGGGCCCGGGGTCGTGCCAGAAGCACATCTCGTGGCTGTACCACGCGAGATCGGACGTGTTCACCCGGCGGACACGCCCAACGAGGCCCGGCTGACGCCGGATACCTTCTCGATGTACTGGAGGTAGTACTCCCGCTCCTCGTCCGGCGTGCGCTTGGCGCGGAACGTGGTCTCCAGCAGGTCCAGCACCTCACCGGTCTCGCCGGAGGTGAGCTGCCCCTCTCCGACCTCCTCCTCGACGGCGCGGATGCGCACGGCCGGCTCCACCACGCCCTTGGTGTGCTCGTCCTGGTCGGTGCCGTGGTTACGGGTCGAGGCGATGGTCTTCAGTACCGCCGAGAAGAACGCAGCCTTGTCGATGTCCGTCATGTCCATTCCCCCTTGGTCGTCGTGTGGTCGTGCGACGTGCCGTGATGCCGTGCCGTCCCGTCGATGCGGCTCCTCGCTCCGCGCCTGGGTCCGTGTGCGAGTCCGTGGTCAGGTGATGAGGCCGCAGGAGCGGCCGGCCTTCTCCAGCGTCGCCACGGCCGTGTCGAGGTCGGCCTCGGAGTGGCTGAGGTTGACGATGGTCCGCAGCCGCGGCAGCGTCCGCGGCACCGCCGGGTAGACGATCGGCTGGACGAACAGCCCGTCGAGCTGGCACGCGCGAGCCATGGCGCCTGCCTGCTCGGCGCTGCGGCAGATGATCGGCACGACCGGCGTCTCACTGGTGAGCGTGTCGAAGCCCAGCGCCCGCAACTGCTCCCGGTAGCGGGCGGTCCTGGCCCGTAGTTCGCGGGGCCGTTCCGGCGCGGCGTCGATCACCTCGATCGCCGCCCTGGCCGCCGCGACCTGGGCCGGGGTCGCGGCCGCGGAGAACATCCAGCCGCGCGCGTTGTTCTTCAGCGCGAAGACGAGGTCGCTCGATCCGGCGACGTAACCGCCCGCGCTGGGCACGGTCTTGGACAGCGTGCCCATCTTCACGTCGACGCGGGCCGGGTCGATGCCGAAGTGCTCGGTGATACCGCGGCCGGTGCGGCCGAGCACGCCGAGGCTGTGCGCCTCGTCGACCATGAGCGGGGCGTCGTACCGCTCGCACAGCTCGACGATGCCCGGCAGATCGGCCACGTCGCCGTCCATGCTGAAGACGGCGTCGGTGACCACCAGCCGGCCCGCGTCCCCCACCTTCTTCAGGGCGCGCTCCAGGTCGGCGAGGTCGTTGTGCGCGTATGTGACGACCTTGGCGCCCGACAGCCGGTAGCCGTCGAGGATGCTGGCGTGGTTGTAGACGTCGCCGATGATGACGTCGCCGGGGCCGACCAGCGCGCCCACGGTCGCCACGTTCGTCATGTAGCCGCTGGAGAAGACGACGGCGTCCTCGGTGCCGAGGAACCGGGCGAGCGCGAGCTCCAGTTCGCGATGCAGATGGAGGGTGCCCGCGAGGAGCCGCACGCCGTGGGCGCCGGTCCCGTGCCGCTCCACGGCACGCAGCGCCTGCTGCTCGATGTAGTCGTGCCCGATGAGCCCGAGGTAGCTGTACGAGGCGAAGTTGAGGAACCAGCGGCCGTCGAACTTGATGCGGGCGCCCCGGGCCTCCTCGATGACGGGCTCGTAGAAGTACTCGTCCTTGGCGACGACGACGCGGTCCTCCACGGAGAGGGCGTCGATGCGCCGGTCCAGGAAGCTGCCGTCGGGCCTGCTGGAGAGACGGCCGGGGAGGGTGCGTCGGAGGGTGCGGGTGGCGGGGCGGGGCGCCTCGGAGGGCGGGGCCGTAGGAGGCGTCGCCTCCGCGGGGTGCGGGATGTGCGTGGCGGCCGGGAGGGGGCGGGCCGGGGCCGGGCTGTCCTCGGGGCGGGCGGGTGCCGGGTCGCGGAAGCGGTCCCAGTCGGGGACGAAGGAGTCGGCCGTGTTCCGGTGCACGGCGGCGGCGTGTGCCGGCCGCTCCCGCTCGGGGGCCGGTGGTACGGGGGCCGGGCGTAAGGGGGCCGGGGGCACCGGGGCCGGGGCCGTAGGGGCCTCGACCGGCGCGGTGGCCACGGTCGCCGGGGCCTGCGCCGCCGCGGTCGTACGGGCCGACGGTTCGAGGTGGCCGGCCAGCGCGCCGACCGTGCTGTGCTCGAAGAAGACCATCGGGTCGACCTCGAAGCCGTCGGCGGACAGGGACGCGGACAGCTCGACCGCCATCATCGAGTCGAGGCCCAGCTCCAGCAGATCGTCCTCGGGCGCCACGTCATCGACGTGCAGGACCTTCTTCAGAGCCGTGGCCAGCGACAGCCACAGCCCGCGTTCCGGTGTCACAGCGGTCATCGGTTCTTCCTTCGCGTTGGCGGCGGCGGACAGGACGTAGTGCGCGGGAGGACGGCCGAGGACGGTGCGCAGCAGGGCGACACCGCTGTCCGCCGTGAGGACCGGGACGCCGTGCGCGGCGGCCTTCGGGGCGATGACCTCGCCCATGCCGACGCTCCACAGCCCCCAGCCGAGGCTGAACCAGGGCTCTCCGTCGGCGCGCCTGCGGGCGGCGTAGCCGTCCAGGTAGGCGTTCGCCGTGGCGTAGGAGCTCTGCCCGAGATTGGCACGCACGGAGGCCACGGACGAGAAGAGTGCGACGAAGTCCGGCGGGCCGCTCCCGGCGATCAGGTCGGCGATCGCGTGCACCCCGCCGACCTTGGGGCCGAGGACGTCTTCGACCTGCTCCGGCGTCAGATTGCGGGCCAGGCCGTCCCGCAGCACTCCGGCGGCGTGGAACACGCCGTCGTAGCGTTCGGCGCCGTCGAGCACCTTCGGCAGGGAACGGACGTCCGCGGCCACGGTGTCCAGGTCGCAGCGGGCACCGAGCCGGTCGAGCCGCGCCCGCACCTCCCCCGCGTCCGGGACGGTCCGGCCCACGAGCGTCAGATGGGCGCAGCCTTCGGCCGCCAGGAACTCCGCGACCCGCAGACCGATGCCGCCCATGCCGCCGGTGATGAGGAAGCGTCCGTCACGGAAGCGGGGAGCCTGCGCGCCGCTGTCGGACGGCGGCTGCGGTGCGCGCTCGCTCGGTTCCAGTGCCGGCCGGTACCAGCTGCCCGCGCGGCGGGCGAGTTGCGGCTCGGCGTGTCCGAGCACGTCGTGCAGTGCGGTCGCCGTGAGGTCGGCACCGGCTTCCAGGTCCACCAGACGCACGGTGGTGCGGGGGTGTTCCACGCGTATGGTGCGGCCGAACCCCCACAAGGAGGTCATGAACGGGTCGACGGTGTCCTCCCCCGCCACCTGGTGGGCCCCGCTGGTGACGATCAGCAGATCCGGCATCGGCGGACGTGCCGCGAGCCGCCGTACCAGGGTGAAGACACCTTGCAGGGCCTCCCTCACCCGGTCCTCGCCCACCAGGCCCCGCGGCGCGGCGTACACCACCGCGCCCACGGGGTTCCCGTCGAGAAGGTCGTCAAGGCGCTCCCGGGTCAGCTCCGCCGGCGTCAGGTGGACGACGGACCGGCCTTCCGGCGCCGGCATCCGCTGCGGCGAGACCAGCAGCAGGGCGCCTTCGGACGCCCGTGGGGCGACGGCCGGTCCGGTCTCCCGCCAGACGACGGTCTCGATCGAACCCGCCGCGGATCGGCCCTGCTCCCCCGCCGCCCTGGTCGGCGCCAGGCCCTGTCCGGGCGATCTTGTCGGGGCCGCGGCGTCAGCTACGGCACCTCGCTGCGTTGTCGGAGTCGCCCAAGTACGTCCAGTACGAGGGCGATCCTCCGCCTTGCGATGCACCGCATCTGACGCCGCGGCCTGATCCTCGAAGATCGCCCGGACAGGGCCTAGTGCCGCAGGTGACTTGAGCGTGATGCGGTCCAGTTCGAGCAGCACCTCGCCCTGCTGGTTGCAGACGGTGGCCCTCCCCCGTACGGCACCACCCCGGGATCCGGCCGTCGCGTCCCGCTCGACGAGGGCGAGGACCGTGCCGGAGATCCGCCGCCGGGCCACGAGCCGGCCCACGTACCAGGGCAGGCATGCCCCGGCCGCCCCGCCGTCGAGCATGCCCAGGGCCTGGAAGACGCTGTCGAGCAGGGGCGGCGGCACGAACCGGGTCCCGTGCAGGTCGTCGTCCGCACGCAGGACCACCATCATGCGGTCCTGTCCCCGGTGCGCGGATCGGATCGCCCGGTAGGCGGGCCCGTACGTGATGCCGCTGGCCCGCCGCCACGCCGCCACGTCCGTCAGCGCGACGGACTGCGTGCAGCCGGCCCGCAGTCCGGCCAGGTCGACGTAGCGGGGCGGCGGCAGGGACACCCCGCGAGCACGCGCCGTGCTGTGCTCGACCGGCGCGCCGCCCGCGTCGGCGTCGAGCGAACGGAGCGAGCACTGCCCGTCGTCGGCCGTGACCACCGTCAGGTCGACGCCGGGGCCGGTCACCCGCAGCGGTGCGCGGAAGGTGACGTTCTCCAGCGTCCACACGCGGTCGGGCCGTCGGGCGTCGCAGGCGGTCAGCACGGCGTCGATCTGGGCGGCGGCCGGGACGACGGGCGTGTCACCGATCCGGTGGTCGTGGACCAGCGGATCGGTGGCGGCGAGGTGGATCCGGGCGCCGCTCATGTGCGGAGGTCGAACCGCTCGGTGGCCTTGACCAGGCCGTTCACCTGAATGTCGACGGCGTGCTCGCCCGCGTAGTACCGGCGGGTCTGGACCTCCTTGAGGGTGTGGGTCTTCTGGACGATCCGCCGTTCGCCGGCGGCGAGTTCGAGGGTCGTCAGCTTGAAGACCTTGGGGATGCTGCGGCCGTTCTTGCGCACGTGGTGGACCACGTAGTCGACGGTGACGCTGTGGGCCCGGTCGTCGGCGTTCTCAACGGTGAAGTCGATGACGAGGGTGTCCCCGACGGCCACCGCACCGGGGGTGACACGCAGGCCGGACACGTGGACGAGCTCGCCGCCCGTCGCCCCGAGGATGGCCAGGGCCTGCTGGTCGCCCTTCTTCACCAGGGTGCGCAGGGCCTGCTTCACGATCCAGTTCGTCTCGGGGGTGGGGCTCTCCTCCAGCCAGCGCAGCGCGGTGGCGAGCGCGACGTCGGGGGTGTCCTTGGAGATGTCGTTGAGATTGTTGGCGACGGACTTGCGCACGTACTCGGAGGGGTCGCTGCGCAGGGGTTCGAGGATCTCCAGGACGGGCTGCGGGTCCTTCACGAAGACGTCGAGGGTGCGGGCCCAGGGCAGGCGCGGGCGGATCCCCTCGCTGGCGAGGCGCCGCACGTTGTGGCTCGGGCTGTGGGCCCACTCCGCGACGCGCTTCATCGTCATCGCGTAGTGGTCGTCGACGAAGGGCCTGATGGCGTACTCGCCGGTGTGGCGCCGGGTGATCTCCTCGATGGCGTCCAGGGACACCTCGGGGTGGTCCCGGCCGTACTCCTCCACGAACCTGGCCACCGGCATGAGGAACCAACTGGTGTTGAACATGCCCTCGCCCTCGGCGAGTTCGTCCCCGAGGATCGACACGAGCACGGCCACGGCGGTGGGGTAGTCCTCGGGGAGCCGGGTGCGCAGTCCCTCGGTCAGGACGAGGACGCGGTCCTTCAGTTCCTTGCCGGGGATGCGCTGTTCGACTTCCGCGGCGTAACCCTCGACGTCGAACTCGGGGTGGACGGCGTGGACCTTGCCGCCGATGAGGCGCGCGGCCTCACCGTTGAAGTGTCGCTTCAGTCCGTATTCGCTAGCCATGGTGCTCGGGCCTTTTCGTCTCGTGCGGGTGGGTGCTGTCGATGGTCGTGGTGTCGGGGCCCGGGGCATCGGGCGCGCCGGGTGTGATCCAGAACCGGCGGCGCCTGAACGGGTAGCCGGGGACGGTGGTGACGCTCTGGCATTTGCCGTGGTGGAGACCGGTCCAGTTCAGGTCCGTGCCGGTGTGGTTGTGGTGGGCCGTGAGCGCGGCGTGGAACTGCGGCTGGTCCTCGCGGCCCCGCTGGAGCGTGGTGATCCACGCGGGGTCGAGATCGGAGCGCGCCTCGGCGAGCGTGGCGCGGGCGAGCGGGATCAGCTGCGGATGCGGACCGATCTCCCAGACGGCGTGGGGGTCCGTCTCGGCCAGCGTGGTGACGGCCTGGCTGAAGCGGACGGCGCGGCGGATCGCCTGGGCCCAGTGCCCGGGATCGGTGACGGTGACGTCGCTGTGCCAGGTGCCGGTGAGGGTGCTGACGAAGGGGATCGCGGGCGGCGCGAGCGGGGTGGCGGCCACCGCGTCCGCGAAGGGGGCGAGGGCCGGTTCCATCACCGCGGAGTGGAAGGCATGGCTGACCGTCAGGGGCTGCACACGGGAGGAGCTCTGCTCGCGGAACCGGGCCATCACCCCTTCGGGGCCGCTGATGGTGTGGACGCGCGGCGCGTTGTGGGCGGCGATCTCGATGCCGGGGTACGCCTCCAGCTCGGCCGTGAGCGAGTGGACGTCGGTGTGGACGACGGCCATCGTGCCGGTGGCGGGCTGGGCATGCATCAGTTCGCCGCGGAGCGCGGTCAGCCGCAGCAGGTCGGGCAGGGTGAGCACACCGGCCGCCCAGGCCGCGGTCAGTTCGCCCAGGCTGTGCCCGGCGACCACGTCGGGCCGGACCCCGGCCGCCCGCAGGGACGCGACCAGGGCGACCTGGATGCTGACGATGCCGATCTGCGCGTACCGGGTCCGGTCCAGCAGATGCCGGGCGTCGCCGTACAGCAGGTCGAGCAGGGGCACGTCGGTCCAGGGGGTGAGCAGGTCGGCGCATTCGTGGAGCGCGTCGCGGAAGTGCGGCTCGGTCGCGTTCAGGCCCTGGCCCATACCCGCGTACTGCGAGCCCTGCCCGGTGAAGAGGAAGGCGGTGGTTGTGGCCGTTCGGATGTGCCGGGTCGGCGGGGTGGTCCCTGAGGCGACCTCGGCCAGCCGGGCGGCCAGTTCGCCGGCGGTGGTGCCGTGCACGGCGGTGCGGTACCGGTGGGCGGTCCGTGCGGTGTTGGCGGTACGGGCGAAGTCGCCGAGCCGGTCCTCGGCGGTGCCGGCCAGGTGGTCGGCGTAGGCACCGGCCAGGTCGCGCAGGGTTGCCTCGTCCGCCGCGCTGACCCGCACGATGTGGCTGTCCTGCGGGGCCGGGGTGTCCCGGGGCGCCGCCGGCGGCGGCTCCTCGACGATGACGTGGGCGTTGACACCGCCCATGCCGAACGCGCTGATCGCGGCCCGCCGCGGGTGTCCACCACGCGGCCAGGGCCGCACACGGTCGGCGAGGTAGAAAGGAGTGTCCTCGAAACGGATGTGGTCATTGGGACGGGTGACATGCAGCGTCGGCGGAATCACCTCGTGCTCCATCGCCAGCAGGGCCTTCACCAGACCCGCCAGACCCGCAGCCGGCTCCAGATGACCGACGTTCGACTTCAGGGACCCGATCGCACAGAACTGCGCCCGACCGGTGTGCACCCGCCAAGCCCGGGTCAGCCCGTCGACCTCGATCGGATCACCCAGACTCGTCCCCGTACCATGCGCCTCCAGCAACCCGACCGTCTCCGGCGAGACACCCGCATCCCGCAGAGCCTCCGTGACGACGTCCCGTTGCGCCCGAGGGCTCGGGGCGGAGTAACGGGTCGTACGGCCGCCGTGGTTCACGGCCGCGCCCTTGATGAGGCCACGGATCCGGTCGCCGTCCCGTCGGGCGTCGTCGTGGCGTCGCAGGACGACGGCGACCGCGCCCTCTCCGGGGACGAAGCCGTCGGCGGTGCTGTCGAAGGCACGGCAACGGTGCCGCGGTGACAGGGCCATCAGATCGCCCATCGAGCGGAAGTACTCGGGGCTGATGGCGGCGTGCACCGCGCCGATCACCGCCGTGTCGATGTCTCCGGCGCGCAGGTGCTGCAGGGCCGTGTGCACGGCCACCAGCGAGGAGGAGCAGAGGGTGTTGACGAGTACGCTCGGGCCGTGCCAGTCCATCAGGTAGGACAGCCGGTTCGCGATCATCGCCTCCAGGCCCAGGCCTCGGCCGTCGGGTACGCCGTGGCGCGCCCGCTCCTCGTGGTAGTGGTCGTGGCTGTACGCGATCCACAGACCGGTCCGGCTGCCCTCGGCCCGCTCGCCGGCCCGTCCCCCGTCCTCCAGGGCCTCCCAGATCGTCTCGTACACGATCCTCGCCTGGGGGTCGATCAGGGGCGCTTCCCGGGGTGAGATCCGGAACGGGCCCGGGTCGAACTCGTCCACGGCCTCCAGGAACGAGGCGTACGGAGCGGGTCCGTGCGGCGCCCGGATCCAGCGGCCGTCGGGCAACGGGCGTACGGTGTCCCGTCCTTCGCGGAGGAGGCTCGCGAAGTCGGTCAGGGTGCGTGCGGTGGGGAGGCGGACCGCCGCGCCGACGACGGCGATGTCGCGGGAGCGGGGGGCGCCGGGCGTGGACGTGGATGCGGGTACAGGGTCGGGTGAGGGTACGGGGCGGGCTGCGGGCGTTGTGGTGGGTGGGCGGGGCGTCGGCGTCGAGTCCGCGGGCGTTCCGGGTGCGATGGACACCTCGTCGAGCGCAGGCGGTTCGCCGGGCGTTGACGCCTTGTCGGCCGGGCGGGGCGAGGGGACCAGCGTGGCGGCCAGGTCCGGTGCCTCGGTCAGGACGAAGTCGGCGAACCGGCGGGGCGTCGGGTACTCGAAGAAGACCGTCGGGTAGAGGGACAGCCCGAACTCCTGTGAGATCCGCTCGCTCAGTGACACGAGGCCGACGGAGTCGAACCCCGCGGACAGGAACTCCGTGTCGGCGTTCTCCGCGGAGGTGCCCGTCAGTTCCAGGAACCAGGCGAGCACGCGCCCGGGTGCCGGCGGTCGGTCGGCTCGCGCCGCCGGGGTGGGGCGGGTGAGCGGCGCCGCAGCCGGGTTTCCGGGTGCCGTCGCGGCGGCACTGCCACTCGTGGCCGTACCGCCGGGCGCCGCAGCCGGATCAAGCGGCAGTGGCGTGGCGGCTCGCTCAGCCGGCGCCTCCTCCCCGCTGAACGCCTCCAGCGGCACCCGCTTGGACGACATGTCGCCGAAGACCAGCAGCGGCCGGCCCTCCGCGTCGGTCACCGTCTGCGTGACGCGGCAGGCCTCCTCGTTCCAGAAGGCGATCTCCGTGCGGACGTAGGCCGCGTCGTCCAGCGGGCCGTGGACGTCCACCCTGCCCGCCGAGAGCGGAATGAACGCGGACGCGTCGGCGGCGCCGAACACCGGGTTGTCCGGGGCGATCGCGGCGATGGTGACGCTGTCGAGCAGACCCGGGAACAGCTGGACGCCGGGCGCGTTCAGCTCCCGCTGGCGCCGCCCCTCGATGCGGGCGAGCGTGCCGCCGTCCGGGAGGCCCGCCACCCAGGAGATGTTCCGGTAGTAGCGGCCGTGGTGGTAGCCGATCCGCCGCAGCCACCGGTAGAGACCCGAGCCGGCGTGCACCTCCGCGCAGGAACCGAGCAGCGAGGCGACCGGTACGGGGGCCGGCTCGGCGGCGGGCCCGCGCAGCAGCCGGCCGGTGACGAAGCGGCCCCCGTTCCGGTCGTCCTCCACCGTGAACTGCCCCTGCGCATCGACGCGGCACACCACGCGGCACGCGCCGGAGGGGATCAGCGGGCGGTGGAACAGCAGGTCCCGTACTCCGTGGAAGGGTTCGCCGCGCAACGCGGCACCCTCGCGCAGGAACTCGAACCACGCCACACCCGGCAGCATGATCCTGCGGTAGACGGCGTGCTGCGCGACGGGCGCCTCGCCCGGCCCGAAGACCCGCGCGAAGACGTATCCGGCGGCTCCCTCGTTACGCACGAGCTCCGCGGGCGCGCCGGGTTCGGGCGAGCGCAGGGGCTCGCGCAGGTCGAGGGCCCGGCCGCGCGGCTGGGCCGACGGCAGCAGGCGCTTCTGCCACGCCGTGTCCCGTTGGTACACGGCCCAGTCGATGTCCTGGCCCGCCCGGAAGAGGTCGGCGGTGATCGCGGCGAGCACCGCGGCCACCTCCCGGTCGTCGTGGGCCCGGGCCAGGCGGGCGCACAGCTCGCCGTCGGCAGTGGGCTCGTGCACGGGCTCGGGGGCCGGGTCGCCGTCGTGGCGGAGGACGTCGGCCAGCGCCTCTTCGAGGGGTACGCGGCCCCAGGCGAAGTCCCGGACCGCCTCCCACCCCGGGGGCAGGTCCACCGCACTCTCCGGCAGCCCCACGTCGCGCAGCGCCACCGTGAGGGCGACTCCCTCACTGATGTGCAGCAGTTCGCCGGAGAAGCCGGCCAGGTGCACACCGGTCGCCGTCTCGAGCAGGCCGATGATCTCGTGCACGGGAGGGACCGAGCGGTCAAGGGCGACGAGCCAGGCGGGGGGTGCCTCGTCCGCCTCGGGACGGACCCGTACGGCGAGCCACCCGGGCGCGGCGGGGTCGGGAGCGTCGTACCGGAGGAGCCATGCGCGCAGGGCGGACGTCAGCTCCGTGGCGTCGGTCCCGGAGACGGCCACCCGCTCGGAGCGGTGCGGACGCGCCAGCCGCGCGGTGGCGCACACGTCGTCGAGGTCGCCGGCCACGGTGGGCAGGAACTCGATCCACTGGGCAACCAGTTCCCGCAGCGCATACGGGGTGTCGGCCGACAGTGGCAGGAGGTGGACCGCGCGGGACGGCCCGTCGGTGCGGCCCCGCTCGCGCGGAGCCGGGGGTACGGCCTCGGCGACGACGTGCGCGTTCGTCCCGCCGAAGCCGAATCCGCTCACCGCGGCCCGCCGCACGGACGCCTCGGGCCACTGGCTGTGCGTGGCGGGGAGGTGGAAAGGGCTGTCGGCCAGGTTGAGGCGCGGGTTGAGGTCTTCGACGGTGAGCGCAGGCACGATGCCGTCGCGCAGCATGACGATCACCTTGGCCAGTCCCGCCAGGCCCGACGCCGAGTGCAGATGGCCGATGCGGCGCTTGAGGGAGCCGAGCGCCACGGAGTTGCGGGGCACGCCGAGCCGGCCGAACACCTCGGTGAGCGCCCGCGCTTCGATCGGATCGCCGATGGCGGTGCCGGTGCCGTGGGCCTCGACATACTGGACGGTCGCCGGGTCGATCCGCTCGTACACCTTGGTCAGCAGTTCGACCTGGGCTTCCAGGTTCGGCGAGGTGACGCCCATGGTGCGGCCGTCGTTGTTGACCGCGGTCGCGGCGATGGCGCCGAGGACCAGGTCGCCGTCGGCCAGTGCCGCCCTCATCGGCTTCAGAACGAGGGCGACTGCTCCCTCGCCGGGCACGTAGCCGTTGGCCCGGCGGTCGAAGGTCCGGCACAGGCCGTCCGGGGACAGGGCTCCGGTGCGGGAGAGCAGGACGAACGTGAGCGGGTCGATCAGCAGGTCGACCGCGCCGACGACGGCCAGCTCGCAGGCCCCCGCCGTCAGGCTCTGGCAGGCCAGCCAGACGGCCGACAGGGAGGACGAGCACGCGGTGTCGACGACGAGGCTCGGGCCCGCCAGGTCGAACCGGTCGGACAGCCAGGCCGCCATGAAGTTCTGCGACCGTCCCCAGAGGGAGGCGGCCCGCGGCCCGTCGGCAGAACCGGGTGCCGCGGCGCCGGCCGGGCCCTGCGTGTCGTCGGTGCCCGGGCCCCGCCCGTGGTCGAACCCGTACGCGTTCATACGGGCGCCGATGAACACGCCCGCGTCGAGCCGCCGACGGGCCCTCAGGTAACCGGAGTCCTCCAGGGCCCGGGCACCGACCTCGAGCATCACGCGCTGCTGCGGGTCGAGGAGGACGGCGTCCTCGGCGGTCATGCCGAACGCCTCGTGGTCGAAGGAGAACGGGTCCAGCAGGAAGGCACCACGGTGATGCGTGCCCTGGTGGGCGCTGTCCCCGAGGTACAGCTTGCGGTCCCAGCGGCTCGGAGGGACCTCGTCGACCTCGACCCCGTCGTGCCTCAGCAGGGCCCCGAAGTCGATGACGTCCTCGGCACCCGGGAGCCGCAACGCCATGCCGATCACGGCGATGTGGCTGTCGAGCTCGCTCACAGCAGTCCTTTCGTTCGGCTCCGTCGTCATGGCGTCACCGGTCCCGGTCACGAGTGAGCAGCGGATGGAGCAGGGCGCTCAGGGCCGAGACGCGCTGGTCGTCAAAGGCCGCGGAGCGAACCGGGGACGCCTCCTCCGCGGGGGCCGTGGAACAGCCCAGAGTGGCCGCGGCGAGACCGGCCGCGATGTCGTCGGCCGTACGGGCCCGCATCAGCAGGGACGGATCGATGGTGAGGCCGCCGCGCTGCTCCAGGGCCGTGGTCAGCTCGGCGATGACCAGGGAGTCCAGTCCCAGCGCCTGGATCGGGCGGTCGCCCGGGTCCTCGCCCAGAACGTGCACGAAGGCGTCCCGCACATGACCGCGCATCACGTCGTGGTCCCGTCCGCCGGTCGTCGGTGGGGAGATCACGCTGCGGATCTCCGTGGCCGCGCCGCGCGTCCCGGACCGCGCCGCGACCCGCGCCGGTACGGCGGGAGCGCCGGGCTCCGCGGGCGTGGGAGCTGTGCCGGGGAAGACGACCGCGCCGCCCGACCGTACGTGGTCGAGGAACGCGTCCGCCGCCTCGTCGGAGCCGATGGAGTGCGCGGCGGAGTAGGACGCGTCCGCCTCCATGCCGGTGCCCGTCCAGTTGGGCCACGCGTGCGCGGTGACCGTGGTGGCGGTGCCGTTCTCGCCCTCGGCCAACGCCAGTTGGTAGGCGTTGGCCAGGCTGTAGTCGACCAGGCCCCGGCCGGCCCGGGCCTGCGTGCCCGCGATCGAGGACACCAGGACCACGAAGTCGGCGCCCTGCTCCTGAGCCAGGCGTACGGCGTTCAGCGAGCCGGGGATCTTCGGGGCGAGGACCTTCGTGGCGTCGCTCCAGGGCCGGCGGTGCATCGCGCCGAAGGGGTTGACCCCGCCGGAGCAGTGCACGACACCGAGCAGCCGGCCCCAGCGCGCCCCGAACTCCCGCGTCACGGCGGCCAGAGCCGACGCGTCGGAGACGTCACAGGGCAGATACTTCACCTCTGCCTGCCTCGACAGCTCCCGCAGCGGTACGGAGTGGGCATCGTCCATCACGGACCGCCCGACCACGCCGATATGACGCGCTCCCCGGTCGACGAGCCGACGGATCAGACGCTGTCCGACCGCGCCGAGTCCGCCGGTCACCAGGTAGTACCCGGCACCGGACGGCTCGTAGGTCGGACCGGGCGGGGCGGTGACCGACTTCGGTACGTACCTGATGCCGTGGCGGTAGGCCGCGAAGGTGCCGGAGAGCGGGTCCGTGCCCGGATCGGCGTCGGGGCCGTGGAGCAGGGCCGCGTACTCGGCGGCGACCTGCCGGGCCCGGACGTCGGCCGGGTCTGCCGGGTCCAGGTCGACGACGGCGGAGTGCTTCCGGCTCTCCGCACAGGCCGCCCGCACGGCCATGGCCATGGCGGCGGCCTCCGGACGAAGCCGTCCACGTTCCGCCTCGTGCACGGCCGCGCCGTGGTGTCCCGCCCAGAGCAGCTTTCCGTGTGCGGGCAACGCCTCGACGAGGGCGCCGAGTTCGGACCAGAACGCGCTCAGGTCGTACGGCTCGGCGGCCTGTCGGCTCGGGGTGTCCACCACGACGACCGTGTCAGCGCTCAGCCCGGTCTCCTCGACTGCCGTGCCCCGGTCGCCGAGAGCGGCCGTGAGCGCGTCCCGCAGGGCGGGGTCCGTGGTGACGAGACGCACCGAGGAACGCCCCAACGGGGGGAGGGAAGGGGAAGGTTCGCCGACGCGCCACTCGACCCGGAGTGCTTCGGGGCGGCGCCCGGCTTCTGCTTCTGCCGTCGCGCCGCCGGCCGTGGCGGCGGTTCTGGCGGCGGTTCCGGCTGCGGCTGCGGCTGCCTCGGGGACGGTCGATGCCACGGCCTCGTGCACGTGCCAGTGCTTCTGGGCAACGAACGGATACGTGGGCAGGTCCGTGACCCGTGCTCCGGGCGCGGAGAGCGCCACCCATTCAACGTGCGCGTATCCGGCTCGCACCATGGTGACGACGGCGGTGTGGCGGTCCGGCCCCCCGGCCGGAACCGTGTCCCCCAGGGCCTGTTCGGCGGTCAGACCGCTGTCGACGCGGGCGATCGGCACTCTGCCGGCGGCGACGGTACGCAGCGCCGTCGCGAGCTCGGCGGCGTCGCGACCGCGCACGGCCGTCTGGAACTCCAGGGGCGAGCGACCGACGTTGGCCGTGTGGCAGAGGTCGGCGGTCTCCCAGTCGTCGCGTGCCGTGTCGAAGCGGTCGGCGTAGGCGGTGGCCAGGGCGCGTACGGCGACGTCGTCGACGCCGGTCACCCGCACCAGATGGCCGTCCTGGACCGCCCCCTCGCGGACCGCCACCGGCGGCGGCTCCTCGACGATGACGTGGGCGTTGACACCGCCCATGCCGAACGCGCTGATCGCGGCCCGCCGCGGGTGTCCACCACGCGGCCAGGGCCGCACACGGTCGGCGAGGTAGAAAGGAGTGTCCTCGAAACGGATGTGGTCATTGGGACGGGTGACATGCAGCGTCGGCGGAATCACCTCGTGCTCCATCGCCAGCAGGGCCTTCACCAGACCCGCCAGACCCGCAGCCGGCTCCAGATGACCGACGTTCGACTTCAGGGACCCGATCGCACAGAACTGCGCCCGACCGGTGTGCACCCGCCAAGCCCGGGTCAGCCCGTCGACCTCGATCGGATCACCCAGACTCGTCCCCGTACCATGCGCCTCCAGCAACCCGACCGTCTCCGGCGAGACACCCGCATCCCGCAGAGCCTCCGTGACGACGTCCCGTTGCGCGCGAGCGCTCGGCACCGTCAACCCGCTTGTGCGGCCCCCGTGGTTGACCGCGCTCCCCCGGATCACACCGCGCACCCGGTCACCGTCACGCAGGGCCGCCGCCAACGGCTTCACCACCACCGACACCACACCCTCACCCGGCACGAACCCGTCCGCCGCCGCGTCGAAAGCACGCGACGCACCCGAAGGTGACAGGGCCCGCAGGTTCCTCATGGCCACGTAGTGCAACGGCGACATGGCGACCCGGACACCTGCGACGATGGCCTGTTCGCACTCGCCGTTCCTGATGCTGCGCAGCGCCGTGTGCAGGGCCACCAGCGACGACGAGCACAACGTGTCCACCGTCATGCTCGGACCGTGCAGGTCCAGGAAGTGGCTGAGCCGGTTCGCGAGGAAGGCGTTGTGGTTGCCGAGGCCGCTGTGGGCGTCCATTTCCGGCGCGATGTTGTAGTCGCGGTAGTGCTGGTAGCTGGCGCCCACGAACACGCCTGTGGACGCAGAGAGTTGATGCGGCGGGAGGCCGGCCGACTCCAGTGCCTCCCAGGTCGTCCGCAGCAGCCAGCGGGCCTGGGGGTCGAGCACGTCGGCCTGCTTGGGGAAGAAGTCGAAGAAGCGGGCGTCGAACTCCTCGACGTTGCCGAGGAAGCCACCGACGTCGGACTCCGAGCCCTCCGCGTACGTCCCCCAGCGGTGGGCGGGCGCGGGGCCGATCTCCATGCCTCCCCGGGTGAGCAGCGACCACAACTCTGCCGGGTTCCGGGCGCCGGGCAGGGCGAGGGCGAGGCCGATGACGGCCATGTCCTTCGGGTCGGGCGTGGGTTCGGCGGTGACCGAGGGCGTGGCAAGTGCGGCGGTCCTGCCGGGCGCGTCCGTCTGCTCGGCGACACATGAGGCCAGGGCGCGGCAGTCCGCCGCGTCCAGGACGTCCGTGGGGCTCAGCCTTACGCCGTGGGTCTCCTCGATGTCGGCCGCGATGGCCGTCGCGAGCATCGAGTCGAGCCCGGCGGAGGACAGCGAGGTGGTGGGCGTGACGCTCGGATCGTGCAGGGCGCTGCGCACCACGGCGACCACCGAGGCCTCGATTCCGGCCCCGAGGGCGGGCGAGGACGCGTTCACGGCCGGCCGGGGCACGTCCTGCCGCGGCTCCTCGGCCGCTTCGGGTACGCCTTTCCCCGTCACCGTCCGGTACTCCACGTCCTCAAGGCGCACCAGCACCCGGCCTTCCGCGGACAGCAGGGTGGCGTGCCCGCGCCGTAACCCGTCCGGCGCGGTGTCGTCGGCGTCGAGCAGCACGTGGGCCGTCCGCGCAGGATCGGCCCGCCGTACGACCCGCCCGATGGACACCGGCAGATAGGTCGCCGACGCCGCGGCCGGGTCGGCCAGGGTCAGGACAGCCATGCTCTGCAGGGCGGCGTCCAGGGCGACCGCGGCCCTCTCCAGGCCGTCGCCGGTGGAGCCGTCGACCCGGGCGAGCACGCGCGCCGGCCCGAAGCGCACTTCCGCGAGGGACCGCAGGGGTGCGGCGAAGTCCATCCCCTTGGCCGCGAACCAGGCGTACAGGCCCGTGGGTTCCAGCGTCCGGTCGAGCCCCGCGCGCAGGGCGTCGATGTCACGGTCGCCGGACGGGTCGCCCAGCGCCTCGTCCGCGCGGCCCGTTTCGAGACGGGCGACGATCCGGTCGCCGTGCCGGAAGGTGACCGGCCCCGTGCGGGCGGGATCGTCCAGGTCGCTGGTGAGGGCGTGGAGTCCGGTGCCCCGGCCCACGAACGCGATCCGCCGCAGGACGTCGGCGCTCCCGAGTGCCAGGGCCAGCGTCAGCGCCCCCGGCACGGTCTCCTCACCGAACACGCGGTGGGCGCGGGACAGCCGGTGAACGGTCCCGGTCACGTCGACCGGGCCCTCGTCCGTGCCCTCGTCCGTGTCCTGCGTCCCCGTGGAGCCCGTCCGAAGGGATTCGGCCCGGAAGGGGTAGGGCGGCAGAGTGACCCGCCGGGCCGGCGTCCCCTCGTGCACCTGGCGCCAGTCGACGGTTCCGCCGCCGACGTGGAAGAAGGCCAGCCCGGTGCTCAACCGGTCGTCCGGGACGCGCAGTTGGGCCGCGAGCCGTTCGGGGGTGTACGACGTGAAGGGAGCCATCCGGGCGGCGAGCGCGGCGTCGGCCGTACGGGCGCCGCTCTCCAGGACCGTCCCGTCGCGCAGGACGGACCCGTGGGCATCGCCGCCCCGGCGCACTGTCCGCGCCAGCCCGGCCAGCAGGGCGTCGGCCGTGGAGCCGAGGACCGCCACGCGGTACCGCAGGTGCTCGCGCCCCACGTCGGCCGAGCGGCACAGCGCACCCGCGGCCGACGGCTCGGCCCGCAGCAGTCGTTCCAGGTCCGCCGCGCGCCGGGCCAGCCCCTGCGGCGTGTGCGCGGACAGGAGCAGGAGGTGTTCGCCCAGACGGGAGGGCACGGGGGCGTCCGCGGCGGGCGGTGCGGCGGAGTACTCCTCCACGACGATGTGCGCGTTGGTGCCGCCCATGCCGAAGGCGCTGATCCCCGCACGGCGCGGCCCGTCGGAGCGCCACGGTCGCGGCTCCGTCGGTATCACGAAGGGCCCGCCGGTGAGGTCGAAGTGCGTGCCGGGGGTCTCGTGGCCCGCGAGGGGCGGGATCTCCCCGTGCCGCAGGCAAAGGAGGACCTTGACCAGTCCGGCGAGTCCGGCGGCCGGTTCCAGATGGCCGACGTTGGCCTTCACCGAGCCGATGTGCACCGGCATACGCCGGTCCGGGTCGTCGCCGAACACCTCGGTGAGCGCGGCGATCTCGATCGGGTCGCCCAGCCGGGTCGCCGTGCCGTGGCTCTCGATCAGGGAGATGTCCGCCGGGGCTACGCCGGCGTCGTCGAGGGCGGCGCGGATGACGGCGGTCTGGGCCTCGCTGCGGGGCACGGGCAGGGCGCTGCCGCGGCCGCCGTGGTTGACGGCCGTCCCGCGGATCACGCCCCAGATCCGGTCACCGTCGCGCTCGGCGTCCTCAAGACGCCTGAGCATGACGGCGACCGCTCCCTCGCCGGGGACGAAGCCGTCAGCGCGGTCGTCGAAGGGGCGCGGCAGAGTCTCCGACAGGGCCCCGAGCTGGCTGAGGCTGCGGTAGTACCAGGGGGTGAGCCCGACGTGGCAGGCCGCCACGATCGCGGCTGCGCAGGTTCGGACGCGCAGCGCGGCGACCGCCTGCTGGACGGCGACCAGGGAGGAGGAGCACAGGGTGTCGACGGTCTGTGAAGGGCCCGTCAGGTCGAGCGCGTAGGAGATGCGGTTGGCCAGCACGGCGTTCAGGGAGCCGAGCGCGGTGTGCGGTCCGACGGTGTCCAGGCCCTGGGCGTCGCGGTGGTGGGTGTACGTGGCGCCGACGAAGACGCCTATGTCGCGGCGGTCGGCGAGACCGCTCTCGTCGCGTACCGCCCAGGCGTGTTCGAGCAGCAGCTTCTGCTGGGCGTCCATCTCCTCGGCCTCGCGCGCGGAGATGCCGAAGAACGACGGATCGAAGCGGTCGATGTCGTCGAGGAACGCGCCGGTGCGGCAGTAGGTCCCCGTCATGCGGGGGCCGCGTTGCTCGAAGTGCGCGTCGATGTCCCAGCGTTCGGCCGGGATCTCGGTGAATGCGTGTCCGCCGGAGCGCAGCAGCGGCCACAGACCGGCCACGTCGGGCGCTCCGGGCAGGTCGCCGGAGACGGCGACCACGGCCACGTCCGTGCCCCGCGCGGTGTCCGCCCGCTGAGGACGGGCAGCCGGGGCGGCCTCCGGCTCGGGCTCCCGCACGTCCTGCGCGGCCGGCGCCGCCGGTTCCCGAGTCTCCCGGGCGGCCGGCGCCTGCACCGCGCCGGCCGCACCGTACCGGTCCGTCAACGCCCGTGCGAGTTCCGCGAAGTCGCCGTGTTCCAGGAAGAGGGTGGCCGGGAGGTGGAGGCCCCACCGGCGGGACAGCTCCTCCGACAGCTCGACGCTCATGATGGAGCTCATGCCGTAGTCGGCGAGAGGTGTGCGGCGGTCGAAGGAGGCCACGCCGAGCCCTTCGGCGAGGAAGCGCTCCAGCTCGTCCTCCACCCTCTCCCGGCCCGCTTCGGCGTGTACGCCGCCCAAGTCGTCGTGTTCCGGGCGGGTCGGCGTCCGCGTGGCCGCGGTGGCCAGCCGGTCGCCGGCGTTCGGCCGGGGCTCCGTGCCGTCGGGGTGGGCGACGATCACCTGGCGGGCGGCCCCGCCCAGGACGGCGATCAACGCGTCCAGGGCCTCGGCCGTGCCCAGCGGCCGGACGCCCCGGCGCCGGAGCTGGTCCGCGACCGCGGTGCCCATGCCGACCTCGCCCCACAGGCCCCAGTCGACGCTGAGCCAGGGCATGCCGTGCGCGTGGGCGAAGGCGTCCAGGTAGGCGTTGGCGGCGGCGTACCCGCCCTGGCCGAGGTTGCCGAAGGTGCCGGAGACGGAGGCGAACAGGACGGCGAAATCGAGGTCGGTTCCGGCGACGGCGGCGGCGAGTTCGCGGACGCCGTCGGCCTTGGGCCGCATGACCGCGGTGATGTCCTCGGCGGTGGTGGACCGGATCAGTCCGTCCTTGAGAGTGCCCGCCGCGTGGACCACGCCGTGCAGCTCGCCGTGCTCGCCTCGGATGTGTTCCACGACGGCCCGGAGCTCACCCGGGGCGGTGACGTCGGCGGCGTACGACACGACGGTGCATCCCGCCGATCCGATCCCGGCCAGGCGGGACGGGGCGGCGCCCGCCGCGCCGCTCCGGCTGACGAGCGCGACGAGTCCGGCGCCCTCCGCGGCGAACCGGCGGGCCACCTCCAGGCCCAGTCCCCCGTGCCCGCCGAGGACGAGATAGCGGCCGCCCTGCCTGATGGGCCGGCACGCCGGGCGGGCCTGCTCGCCGAACAGGCGTACGGGCTCGTGGCGGACGCCGTGCCGGTAGCCGACCTCCGTGGGGCCGTCGCCGAGTTCCGCCGTGAGTGCGTCGTCGTCGGCGGCGGCGTCGTCGAGATCGACGAGCCGGGGGCGCAGGCCGGGGTACTCGATGGCCGCCGTGCGGACGAGACCCCACAGGGCCGCGCGGGCGGGCACGGGCGTGTCGTCGTCCGCCACCGGCTGGGCGTGCCGAGTCACCACGAGGAAGCGGGACTTGCGCTGCCGCTCGCCGAGCGTCTTCAGGGCGGCGAAGCACCCGTACAGTCCGGCGCGGAGTTCGGTGTCCTCCGCGCTGTCGTCGGCCGGTTCGGTCGCGGTCCACAGGTGCACGACTCCCGCCACCGGGTCTCCGACGGCCTCCCACAGCCGCCGGAATCCGTCCTCGTCGGCGTGCGGCAGGACGAGGCGGTCGCGGTCCTGTGCCGGGTGCACGGCGGACGTGCCGAGGCCGACCTCCACCACGCGGGCACCCTCGGCGCGCAGTTGCCGGACGGTGCGCTCGCCGGAGGCGTCGCCGTGGTGGAGGACCACCCAGGTGCCTTGCGCAGGCTCGCGCTCGGGGCCGGGCGCGGGCCGCCAGTGGATGCGGGAGACGGGCTGCACGGCCTGCCCCGACGGCTCGGCGTCCAGGCCGGGTCCGGGCGCCACCGCGGTCGTACGGCGCATGCGCACACCTTCGAACTCCGCGGCGACCTCGCCCGAAGGCCCGAGGAGCACGGCGTCGGCCGTCGAGTAGGCGCCGTCGGCACCGGTCCTGCGGACCAGGACCTCGACCCCGGACGACAGGGCGGACAGATCGGTGTGGACGGCGATGCGGGCCACGCCGATCGGCAGCATGGGCTGCGGTCCGGTCGCTCCCGAGAGGTCCTGGAGCGCGCAGCTCACGACCTGGAACACGCCGTCCGTCAGCAGGGGGTGGGCGAACCACGGCATGGGCTCGGCGTCGCTGCGGAGGACGCCTCGGGCGGCGCCCTCCCCGACGGTGAGCTCCCGGACCGTGCGGAAGTCGGGCCCGTACCGCAGGCCGGCGCGCGACCAGCTCTCGTACAGGTCGTCCGGGGTGATCGTGCGCATGCCGGTCACCTGCGGGACGACCCTGGGCGTCGAGCCGTCCGGGAGCGGCCGACCGCGGCCGGTGGACAGTTGTTTGCGTGCCCCGGCCACGACGATGCTCAGTTCGAAGCGGGTGTCCGGGTCGTGGCCGACGTCGAGCCGGACGGCCGCCGTCGCGTCGTCGGCGATGGTGAGGGGCCTGAGGAAGGCCACGTCGGTGAGCTCCAGCGGCGTGAACGGCCCGAGCCGGGCGACGCCCACCATCGCCATCTCCATCTGCACCGCGGCGGGCAGCAGTCCGGTGCCCGCGGCGCGGTGCTGGGCGATGAGGGGTTCGTGTCCCGCGAAGGTCTTCTCGTAGGTCTCGGCTCGGTGTGTCACTGTCCCTCGCTCCGGTGCTCGTAGTGGCGGTCGAACAGCGGGTGGCTGACGGCGTTCGTCACGGCGCGGCGGCGAGCGGGGGGCGCGGCCAGCGGCTCTCGGTGGAACGGATAGGTGGGAATGGTGGTCGTGCGGTGCTGCTTGCCCTCGTGGAGCGCGCTCCAGTTCAGGTCGGCGCCCGTGCGGTTGTGGTGGGCGGCCAGGGCGGTGTGCAGCTGGACCTGGTCCTTGCGCCCGCGGTGGAGGGTGGTGAGCCAGACGGGGTGCGGCTCGGCGAGGGTCGTACGGGCCAGGGGCGTGAGGTGGGGGTGGGGGCCGATCTCCCAGACGGCCTGCGGGCCGGTCTCGGCGAGGGCGGTCAGGGCCTGGGTGAAGCGGACGGGCCGGCGGACGGCCTCGGCCCAGTGCCCGGCGTCGACGGCGGAGTCCGGGGTGTGCCAGGTCCCGGTGAGGGTGGCCGCGAACGGGATGGCGGGCGGCTTGAGGGCGGTGGCGGCCACGGCCTCGGCGAAAGGCGCGACGGCCGGTTCCATGTCGGCGGAGTGGAAGGCGTGGCTGACCGTGAGGAGCTGGGTCCGGTGCGGGGTCTCCTCGCGGAAGCGGGCGAGCGCGTCGGCCGGGCCCGTGACGGTGTGGACCTGGGGCGCGTTGTAGGCGCCGATCTCGAGGCCGGGATGGGCCCGCAGCGCGGCGGTGAGGGTGTCGGTGTCGGTGTGGACGACCGCCATGGCGCCGGTCGAGGGCCGGTCCTGCATGAGGCGTCCGCGCAGGGCGGTCAGGCGGAGCAGGTCGGGCAGGGAGAGCACACCGGCGGCCCAGGCGGCGGTGAGCTCGCCGAGGCTGTGCCCGGCGACGGCGTCGGGGCGCACCCCGGCGGCCTCCAGGTACCGGGCCAGGGCCACCTCGACGCTGACGATGGCGGGCTGCGCGTACCGGGTCTGGTCCAGCAGGTGCTGGGCGTCGCCCCACAGCAGGTCGAGCAGCGGGACGTCGGTGTGCGGGACGAGGAGGTCGGCGCACTCGTGCAGCGCGTCGCGGAAGCACGGTTCCGTGGTGTACAGGTCCCGGCCCATGCCGGGGTACTGGGAGCCCTGGCCGGTGAACAGGAAGGCCGTGGTGGCGGGCTTGCCGGTGCGCCGGACGACGGGTGTACGGCCGGCCGCGACGTCGGTGAGCCGGTCGGCCAGTTCCCGGGCGGTGGCACCGTGCACGGCGACACGGTGGCGCTGGGCGGCGCGGCCGGTGTTCGCGGTGAAGGCGACGTGCCCCAGCCGGTCCTCGGGCGTGACGGCCACGTGGTCGGCGTAGGCGGTGGCGAGGTCGCGCACGGCGGCCTCGTCGACGCCGGTGACCCGTACGAGATGACTGTCCTGCACCAGGCCCGCAGGGGCGGGCACGTCCGGTGCCTCTTCGACGATGACGTGCGCGTTGACCCCGCCCATGCCGAAGGCGCTCACCGCCGCACGACGCGGCCCGCCCGTACGCGGCCACTCGACGGGCCGGTCCGCGAGGTAGAACGGCGTTCCCTCGAAGCGGATGTGGTCGTTCGGCCGCGACACGTTCACCGTCGGCGGGACGACCCCGTGCTCCAGCGCCAGCAGGACCTTCACCAGCCCCGCGAGCCCTGCCGCGGGCTCCAGGTGGCCGATGTTGCTCTTCAGGGAGCCCAGCGCGCAGAACTGCGACCGCGCCGTGAAGCGGCGCCACGCACGTGTCAGCCCCTCCACCTCGATCGGATCGCCCAGTCCCGTGCCCGTGCCGTGCGCCTCGACCAGACCGATCGACTCCGGCGACACCCCCGCGTCCGCCAGAGCCGCGGCCACGACCTCCTGCTGCCCCCCACCGCTGGGAACCGTCAGGCCGCTCGTACGGCCGCCGTGATTGACCGCGGTCCCCCGGATCACACCGCGCACCCGGTCCCCGTCGCGCAGCGCCGCCGCCAAGGGCTTCACCACGACCGACACGACCCCCTCGCCCGGTACGAACCCGTCCGCACCGGCGTCGAAGGCGCGCGACCTGCCGGTGGGCGAGAACGACCTGAGGCGTGAGCCGAGCTGGAAGTACTGGGGCGACATCCCCATGTGCACTCCGGCGACGATCGCCTGCTCGCACTCCCCGTTGCGGATGCTCCGCACCGCCGTGTGCAGGGCCACCAGCGACGACGAGCAGAGCGTGTCGACCGTCATGCTGGGGCCGTGCAGGTCGAGGAAGTAGCTGAGCCGGTTGGCGAGGATCGCGTTGTGGTTGCCGAGGCCGGCCGCGGTCTGGACGACGTCGTCGACGACCACGTCGCGGTAGTGCTGGTAACTGGCGCCCACGAACACGCCCGTGGAGCGGTGCGGCTTCCCCGCCAGCCCTGCGTCCTCCAGGGCGCGCCACGCCGACTGGATCAGATGCCGCTGCTGCGGGTCGATCCACTGCGCCTCGGCGGGCGACAGCCGGAAGAACCCGGGGTCGAAGTCGGTCAGCCCGTCGACGAAGCCGGCCCGCCTGAGGTACACGGTGCCGGGCCTGCCGTCGGTGCCGTAGTAGGCGTCGATGTCCCAGCGGGAGGCGGGTACTTCGCTGAGGCAGTCCTCACCGTCGAGCAGGACCCGCCACAGTTCCTCGGTGTCGGCGGCGTTCGGGAAGACACCGTCGATGCCGATGACGGCGATGTCGTGACGCTCCGGGTCGGCCGTGCCGGCGGCCGACGCAGCGGGAGTGACGAACGGCTCTGTCACGGGGGCGAGTTGCCGGTCCCGAGGATCCGAGAGCGTGGCGTCTCCTGGCACCGCGGTGTACGCGGCGTCTCCAGCCTCCGCGGCGTACGCGGCGTCTCCAGGCTCCGCGGTATGCGTGGCGTCTTCCGGCACCGCGGTGTACGCGGCTTCGCCGGGCACGGTGGTGACGCCGTACTCCTCACGGAGCTCGGCGGCGAGCCGGTCGACCGATCCGGTTTCGAGGACGAGGGTCACGGGGATGTCGACGCCCAGCTTGGCGCGGAGGTCCTGCGCCAGCGCGACGGCGAGCACGGAGTCGAGCCCCTGCTCCTGCAACGGGCGGTCCGGTTCGAGCTCGTCGATCCCCGTCTCCAGGGCGTCGGCCACCCACCGGGCCAGGGCGGCGTCGAGACCGTCGCCCCGTCCCGTGCCGGCGGACCGGGCGGGCACGGAACGGTGACCGTTGCTTTCGGCGGCCGGGGCCACGGACCGGCCGGAACCGGCGCCGATGCCCCGGGCCGTGACGGGACGCGGGGCACCGGCCGACGGCGTGCTGGACAGCCGCTTCCAGGTGATGCCGCGGGCTTCCAGCACCGGCTCGTCACCGTCGAGGATCACCAGACTCGCGGTCAGCAGACCGGAGTCGGGACCGGTCTCCCGGTCGCGCCGGGCGTACACGCGGACTGTGGCCGGGATACGGCCGAGGACCGTGAGCCGTTCGACGGCGAATGGCACGTACAGGCCCTGAGCGCCGCACGCGGTGAGGGCGACCTGGAAGGCTCCGTCAAGGAGCCGCGCGTCGACCACACCGTCGGGTGCGGCCCCGGCGCGGAGCACGCCCGTCGCCTGACCGGGTGCGGTGGAGAGGGCGGCGACGGTCCGGAAGGCGGAGCCGTAGAAGAGTCCGTCGCGCTCGAACGCGCGGTAGAGCGCGTCGAGTTCGACGGTGGTGAAGCCGTCGCCGGACGGCGGGACGGGGAGCCCCGGGTGTTCCGGCGCGGTCAGCTCGGCGGTGCACACGAGGGCGCCGTTGCCGTCGCGGAACGAGACCTGTGCTCCGTCGTGTTCGGCCGACAGGGTTGCGGGCGTCTCGACGCTCCTGCGGAACGTCAGGTCGCGTAGGCCGAACCGTTCGCGGCCGACGAACTCGGCCACCTTGCCGGGGTAGGCCGCCCCGGGCAGGGTCGGCTTGCCGAGGACCACGTGCTCGGCGGCCTCGGGGAGCTCCGCCCACGAGTCGGTCGTACGACCGGTCGCGGCGGCCTCGCCGTGGACGTCACCCTGATGGGCCGCGCGGGGCCGGGCCTCGCCCGGCGCCGGGGGCGTCGGCTGCGGCCGCGGCTGTCCGGTCGGCTCCAGCCAAAGGTACCTCTCGTCGTGCGGCGCGGTCGGGAAGCGTACGCCCGCCCTGCCCGGCCCGGTGGAGAGGTCCGCGCCGGTGATGAACTTCCGGGCCACCGCCTCCAGTTCCTCGCGGCTCGCCCCGTCCTGGGCCGTCGCCTTCTCCGTGCGCCCGGAGCCGTCGGCCACCCCCAGGTAGAGGGAGCGGGCCTCGTCCACGCCGGCCAGGAAAAGCCGCAGCTTGTCGTCGAGCTGTTCGAGGCTGTCGACGACGCAGGCGAGCCGGTGTGCCTCCGCCGGACGCCTGCGGCTCGCCTCGCTCAGCGACCTGAGGGACGGGCAGTACGGGGAGCGCAGCATCAGCACGAGGCGGTGCACCAGGGTGCGCAGCGCCGCTTCCGACACCGCCGACAGGGTCAGCAGCCGGGGCAGCCGGTCGCGGTCCGCGGCGTCCTCGTCGACGCGGGGAGCGGCCTCGACCACTACGTGGGCGTTCGCGCCGCCGAAGCCGAAGCTGCTGACGCCCGCGATCCGCGGCCCCTCCCAGGGCAGCTGCCGGCCGGCGACGAACAGCGGCGAGGCCGCGAAGTCGAACGACTTGTTCGGGGTGGTGAAGTTGAGGGACGGCGGGATGCTTCCGGCCTGGAGGGCGAGGATCGTCTTGATGAGTCCGGCGATGCCGGCGGCGGGCTCCAGATGGCCGATGCTCGTCTTCACCGATCCCACGGCGACCGGGTGCGCTGCCTCCTTGCCGAGGACCGCGTGCAGCGCTTCGAGTTCGGTGAGGTCACCGAGCTGTGTGCCGGTGCCGTGCGCCTCGACGTAGCCGATGTCGCCGGCGGCGACCCCGGAGGCCGCGAGTGCCTTGCGCAGCACCGCCGTCTGGGCGGGCCTGCTGGGCGCGGTGAGGAAGCCGGCGCTCCCGCCGGTGTGGTTGACGGCGGTACCGCGGATCACGGCGAGGACCGGGTCCCCGTCGCGCCGGGCGTCCGCGAGCCGCTTCAGGACGACGACGCCGCAGCCCTCGCCGCGGACGTAACCGTCGGCCCCCTCGTCGAAGGCCCGGCACACGCCCTGGGGGGACAGCATGCCGTTGCGTGCGAAGGAGCGCGTCTTGTCCGGCGTCAGGACCAGGTTGGCCGCGCCCACGACGGCGGCGTCGACGTCACCCGACCGCAGGTGCAGGGCGGCCTGGTGCAGGGCGACGAGGGACGACGAGCACGCCGTGTCCACGGCCACGCTCGGTCCCGACCAGTCGAAGACGTGCGACAGCCGGTTGGCGACCATGGAGATCGCGGTGCCCGTGGCGACGTGCGGGTCGCCGTGGCCGATGCTCCGCGCCACCAGCTCCGGGAAGTCGCTCGCGATCGTGCCGATGAAGACGCCGGTGCCGGCGCCGAGCGACACGTGGTCGTGGCCGCTGCTCTCCAGCGCCTCGGCGGTCACGCTCAGCAGGATGCGCTGCAGAGGGTCCAGGCGCCGGGCCTCGCGGTCGGTGAGGCCGAAGCGTGCGGGGTCGAAGTACTCGACTCCGTCGACCCAGCCCATCTGCACCTCGTCGGCCTCGGCCTCGGTCCACAGGTGGGCCCAGCCGCGCCTGCCCGCCGGCGCGTCACCGACGCTGGAGACGCCGTTGACCAGGTTGAGCCAGAACTCGTCCGGGGTGGCGGCGCCGGGGAACCGGCACGCCATCCCGACCACGGCCAGCGCACTGCCGGGGGCGTCCTCCCGCACGGGCCCGGGGTGTTCGGGTTCCGCCACGACCCTCACGGACGGACTCTTCCCCTCCGCCGCCGTCTCACGCGGGGGCCCGGCGGCCGCGGAGACGGGGGTGTGCACCTCCGGCCCCGGCTCCGGCTGAGCCTGCGGCTGCGGCTGCGGCTGCGGCTCGGTGATCTGCACCAGGCCGTCGGCGGCCAGCAGACGGGCCAGCTTGGTCGCGGTGCCGGTCGCGAAGATCGACGGAGCGGTGACTTCCGCACCCAGCTCGCGGCTGAGGCGTACGGCGGCGACGGTGACGTTGGCCGAGTCGCCGCCGAGATCGAAGAAGTTGGCGTCCGCGGCGAAGCCGGGCTGGCCCACGGTGTCGGCGAAGACGCGCGCGATGAGCTCGGTCAGTGCCTCCGCGGTGAGGGCGGCGGCTGCGGGAACGGCAGGCGCAGCGGCGACGTCAGGTGCGGGAGCGGTGACGGACGGGGCAGGCGCAGCGGCGACGTCAGGTGCGGGAGTGGTGACGGACGGGGCAGGCGCCGCACCGGCGCGAAGAACCGTGTCGCGCGTCGGCAGCGGCAACCGGGTCCGCGCCACCTTCCCGTTGTCGGTCAGGGGCAGCGCGTCGATCCGTACGTAGGCGTCCGGCACCATGTAGTCGGGCAGCGAGGCGCCGACGAACTCGTCCAGCCGGGCCTTCGCCGGCAGGCCGTCGCCGACCAGATAGGCGGTCAGGCGCGGTTCGCCCCGGCCCTCGAAGCGGGCGGCAGCGACGACGGCCGCGGTGATCCCGGGGAACCGTTCCAGCACCTGCTCGATCTCGGCGGGCTCGATGCGGTTGCCCCGCACCTTGACCTGGGCGTCGGCACGGCCGAGCCATTCGATGGCGCCGTCGGCGTGAAGCCGTACCTCGTCACCGGTCCGGTAGAGGCGTACCCCGGTGACGGGGTGGACGACGAAGGCGTCCGCCGTGAGGTCGGGCCGGTGGGCGTACCCCTGGGCGAGTCCGGCGCCGGAGATCCAGAGCGCGCCCGTCGTACCGGGTGCGCACGGCTCCAACTGCTCGTCCAGGACGTGCAGGTGCAGGTTCGGCAGCGGCTCGCCGAGCGGGACGAATGCGCCCACGGAGGTGACGCGGTGGGCGGAGGCCCAGATGGTGGCCTCGGTGGGGCCGTACAGGTTCCACAGGACACGGGCCGAGGTGTGCAGGCCCTCGGCGACGCTCCGCGGCAGGGCCTCGCCGCCCGAGAGGACGGTGAGTTCCGCGTGCGGGGTCCACCCGGTGGCCAGCAGGAGCCGCCACATGCTCGGCGTGGCCTGGGCGACGGTCACCTCGCCGGCCAGTTCGGCCAGGCGTTGCGGATCGCGCGCCACCTCGCGCGAGGCGAGGACGACCGTGGCGCCGACGGTCAGCGGCAGGAACAGTTCCAGCAGGGAGATGTCGAAGGCGACCGTCGTGTGGGCGAGTACGGCCTCCTCGGCCGAGGAGCCCAGCCGCTCGCCGATCCCGGTGAGGAAGTTGGCGAGCGCCCCGTGCTCGATCTCCACGCCCTTGGGGGTGCCCGTGGATCCGCTGGTGAACAGGAGGTAGGCGAGGTCGTGCGTATCGACCCGCGGCGGCACGGCCGATGCCGAGCCGTCCGCCTCCGGTACGCGCAGGGCGGTGCCCAGGGAGGCGCCGAGAGCGTGGGTGGTGCGGTCGGTGAGGATCAGGTCGCACCGCGCGATCTCGGTGTATCCGCGCAGCCGGTCCGTGGGGTACGCCGGGTCGAGCGGGAGGAAGGCGGCGCCGGACCGGAGGATGCCGAGGAGGGCGGGGATCAGGTGGATGTCCCGTTCGACCAGGACACCGACGACCGATCCGGACTCGATGCCCTGGTCGTGCAGACGGGCGGCGATCGCGTCGGCCCAGGCATCCAGGGCGGCGTAGTCGAGGGTGCGGGTGCCGCTGCGGACGGCGGTGGCCGTGGGCCGGCCGGCGATCGCGGCGGCGAACAGGTCGAGTACGGTCGCGCTGCCGGGTGCCGTCGTCGCCGTGGTCTCCGTCGTCTTCTCGGTGTCCGGCCGGGTGGCGTCGGGCCGGGGCGCGGGCTGCGTCCCGTCGCCGTGGAACAGGGCGGCCAGGGCGAGGTCCTCGACCCGCTCGGTGAACTCCAGTGCCTCGTCGCGTCCCATCGCGGTGTCGCGGATGAAGACGGTCGGCGGGCCGTCCTGCAGGCAGAGCAGCGCGATCTCGGTGTGCGGTTCGGCCGACGCCTCCTCCCCCGCGCTGCGTTCGAGGACCATCACATCGGTGAACGTCGGCTCCCCGGAGCCCAGGGGGCGTCCCGCGAGGCCGAGCCGGACCTCGAGGTCGGCGGCGTAGCCGTGCCGGGCGGCGGCCTCGTCGAGCTTCTCGCGCAGGGCACGGGCGCTGTCGCCGTCGAACCGTACGGGGAAGCGCGCGGCGGCGATGCCGTGGGTTTCCTCGGCCCGTACGCGGGCGGCCGACGAGGACCAGGCAAAGTCGAAGGTCCGCTCGCCCGCGCGCTCGGCCACGACGTCGAGGAAGGCGCGGACGACACCGATCGCCTCCTCGCGGGAGCCGGGGACGAACGCGAGCTCGTAGCGGCCGTAGTGCGCCGCGCCGGCGCTGAAGTCGTCGACGGGCAGCCGCGCCGGGCGCAGGTCCCGCAGCCGCGCGCTCCACCACGGTTCGTGGGCCCGCAGCGGCTTCTGGGCGGCGGCGATGGCGGCGAGCCGTTCCTCGCCGACGGGAGGCAGGGGTGCGCCTTCGACGGCGCCGAGTCGCTGTGCGGCGGCCTGGCCGCTGAGGGCGCTGCCGTCGACGGCGGCGAAGTCGCTGAGGACGAGGTCGGCGTCCGGGGCGGACAGGGTCAGCGCCGAGGTGGTCACCGACTGCACGACGGTGTCCGTGCGGGGCTCGTCCCGGGGGATGAGCCGGATCTGCCGGGTGAGGACGGCGCCCTGTTCGGTGACGAGCGTGGGTACGCCGAGCGGGTTCGGGAAGCTGCCGTGGTCCAGGGCCTTGGAGATGCGGGTGGCCTCGGCGGCCGAGGTGCCGGCGTGGACGAGCCCGCCGGAGGCCATGCGGGCGGACCGCCGGTAGAACCGCCGCTCGCGGTCACCGGTGTCGACGGGGTCGGGCAGGGTGCCCGCCACGACGTGCGGGACGAGGTCCTTGAACAGTTCGATCCCGGCCTCGGCGGTCTCGTACGTCAGTGAGAGCGCGGTGGAGTGGTCGCGGACCGGGAACCAGCGTTCGAGCAGGACGTTGCCGGCGTCCACGGCCTCCGTCATCCGGTGCCAGGTCGCCGCGTGCCGGGTCGCGCCCTCGTAGAGGGCCCAGGCCGGTACGTTGCTGCCGGAGTAGCGGGGCAGGGGCCCGTCGTGGAAGTTGACCGCGGCGACCGCGGGCAGGTCCAGGACGTCCGCAGTCAGAATGCGGAAGTTGACCATGCTGAACAGGTAGTCGAACTTCCGCTCGGACAGCGTCGCCCCCAGGTCGCCGTGCGGGTCGAGCACGGGCACGGCGTGTTCGCCCGCCCACGCGACGACCGCCGGCTCGTCGCTGAGGATTCCCTCGATGCGCACGCCCGCGTCGAGCAGCTGTGCGGCGCACTGGGTGAGGACCCTGGTTCCCCCGATGATGTAGCAATTGGTCGTCATGCTCACCCCTCTGCCGCGGCGGGCTCGGCGGGGCGTGCCGGGTCGGTGCTCTCCGCGTTCAGCGTGCCGTTCGTGCCGGGCGTACCGCGCACGCCGTGCGTACCGTTCAGGCTGTTCCTGCTGTCCGCGTCCTGCGCGGGGTCCGCGGTCCGGGCGGCGACCCAGCCGTCGATCTGGGAGACGACCTCTTCGTCGAGGGAGAGCTGACCGGGGGTCCACAGCGGGTTCGACAGACCGCGGTGGGTGCGCTCGCACATCTGCCAGTCCTCGTAGTTCGCCTTGTCCCACAGGGCGAACACGGCTTCGTGGGAGAAGTCGCTCTTGGCGGTCTCGGACGGGTGGAACAGCCAGAAGTGCCGCACGAAGCAGGTGCCGGGGCTCTCGGGCCAGACCCACTGCATCATCACGTAGTCGGTCGTGAACCCGAACAGCAGGTTGGGCAGAATGGTGATCCAGTTGATCCTCTGCCGGTCGGCCTCGGGCACGAGCGGCATGGGCGTGCGCCGGCTGTGTCCCGTCATGGATACGGAGTTGAAGCCGCTGCGGATGGACTGCCAGGCCCCGACGATGTCTCCCTCGAGGTCGTACGTGCCCGCGTCGTCGAAGTCGGTGATGCGGTGCAGGTCCTTGTGCGCGGTCGGGAAGTGCAGGCTCTCGTTGACGTTGTGGGCGACGAGCTTCCAGTTCGAGGCGACCGGGTAGTCCTTGGCCTGGACGCACTCCAGGCCGGCGAGTTCGTAGACGCGTGCGAACTCCCCGAACTCGCCCAGGGCCTTGTCGAGGTCAGGGGCGTCGTCGGAGAAGGTGATGAAGACGACGCCGTGACGGATCTCGGTGCGGATGGGCAACAGACCGTTCTTCTCCTTCTCGAAGAAGTGGTCGAAGTAGGTGCCGTTGAGGCTCTTGAGCTTGCCGTTCCGGTCGTACACCCAGCAGTGGTAGAGGCACACGAGGCTCTGCCGCTTGCCGCTGGCCTCCTCCACGAGCTTGTAGCCCCGGTGCCGGCAGTAGTTGTGGTACGCCTGGATGCCGTCGTCGCCGTGGAGGAGCAGGACGGATCCGCTGCCGATGTTCAGGGTGCTGTAGGCGCCCTTCTCCTTGAGTCGGGAGACATGGTCCACCGGGAGCCAGTGCCGGCCATAGATGCGCGACATCTCCCGCCGGTACTGCTCCTCCCCGGTGTAGAACTCGTGCGACCGGCCGATGCCGCCGGACTCGAAGTAGGGCCGCTGCTCGGACTGCTCGCTGATGAGGTCGAACATGCTGGACGCGCGCGTCATCTGCTGGGCTCCCTCGGGGTGAGGTGCGTGGAAGGCGGTGGCGGAGTGCCGGCCCCGGGCCGTGTGGTCTGCGCACCGGAGCGCCCGTGCCGTGGAGAGCGCTGTGGTGCCTGGTGGCAGGCACCGGCGCCGCTCCATGCACGGCGGCGGCATCGGTCGGCCCGGAATCCGGGACAGGAACGACGGGAGAGGGTTGGCGATCGGCAAACCGGCGGCGCCGTTGTGCCACCGCGCCCCTGAGCCGGTGCACCACAGTGCCGGCCGCCCGTCGCCACGCGACGCACGCCGTACGGATCGTGATGCCCGGGGCGCGACGGGGTGCGCGCGTGGTGTCACGGCGCCCGGCGCTCGGGGCGTTTCGGCTGCATGGATCGCTTCGGTCACTGCGGTCGCTGCGGTCGCTGCACCGGACCGCGGCCCGACCGGGGCCGCGGTGCCGGAAGGTCAGGCGGCCGGATCGTAGACCCGCTCCTCCTGCGGGACGCCCGCGTCGTCGTAGAGACGTTCCAGGGCCTCCGGCGCGTAGATCTCGTAGTCCGGGACCACGCCGCCGATCAGGCCGAGCATCTTGTTCGTCCACTCCTGGCTGGCGCTCATCGCGCTCATCGTCGCCCTGAAGAACGGCGGGAGTTCGGTGAGTTCGCCGAGTGTGGTGGTGAAGTCGTAGACGCCGGCGCTCTCCTCGTCACGCACCTTGTTGTACTCGGCCAGCGCCTCGTCCATCGGACGCTCTCCGGACAGCCCCTGGTGGATGCGCTCGGCGAGCAGTTCCCCGTGGAGGAAGGCGTCGGTGATGCCCCACCCGGTGTAGGGGTCCTTGTGGTAGCCGGCGTCGCCCACGAGGGCCCAGCCGGGTCCGTAGGCGCGGCGGTAGTAGTTGTCCGGGTAGCGCATGGGACGGAAGTCCTCCTCGCGCCGCCCGGTTTCGCGCAGTTGGGCGCCCATCTCCGGGTCGACGTCGTCGAAGACGGCCTGGAAGCGGGCCTCCACGTCCTGGCGGAAGTCCTTCAGCTGGCTGCGGGTGCAGATGACAGCCAGCATGCTCAGCCCGTCGTTCGTGGGCCAGCTGCCGAACCAGCGCTCGTTGAGGCCGGTCTTGTGGTGCAGGCCCCAGTCGAGGCCGCTGTAGTACGAGTAGTAGATGAATCCGGCCGCGGGGCGCACGTTGTACAGCTCCGCGCCGACTTTCTTGGCGACCGTCGAGTGGAAGCCGTCCGCGCCGATGACCACCGAGGCCCGGAACTCCCGCTCCGGCCCGTCGCCCTCGCGCCCGCGGATGCCCGTCACCTGGCCGTCGGAGGCGATGACGTCGGAGACGGTGAAGCCCTCGAGCACTTCGGCTCCGGCCCGGCGCGCGGCGTTGACCAGGATCTCGTCGAGCACGGTGCGGCGCGGGCAGTACACGGCGTCGATGCCGTCGACGGGGTCGGCGAACCCGTTGAGCTCGATTCCCCGGTACGTGTAGTGCATCTTGCGGATCGCCGGCGTCTTCGCCGCCACGATCTCGTCGAGCAGGCCCCACTCCTGGAGCTTCAGCAGCCCCGCCTGGTGGATGTAGTGCGTCGAAACGGTGTCGCTGGGAAAGGAGGACCGGTCCACCACGAGGACCCGGTGTCCGAGTCGCGCCAAGAGCATGGCGACCGGCGAGCCGGCGCAGCGGGCACCCACAACAATGACGTCGTACACGCGATCCCCCATGAATCAGATCAGGCACCTGACAGTGAATCAGGCCCGGCTTCCGGCGCTCCGTGCTCCCCGGCGCCGATATTGACGTGAAGGCTATGAGTATCGGCCAACGAAGGTCAATGGTTGGTAGTGAGACGGCAATGTCCTGCCATTGTGATTCGATGCCTGAATACTTCATTCCGTCCCATGGGGTGATGCCTGACGAGACAAGATGGCACGGTATGCACCTTTCGAGATGGGGTGTTTCGACCATGCTATGGCTTGTGTCACAACTCAGAACTCCGGACGCACGGCCACGCTCGGTGAGAAAACAGCCGGCGGAGTACACATAGAGTAGGTAAAGCGAAAAGCCCTCTCCCAAAAATGAGCTCCCCATGTCGAGCCTGCAATTACTCAGTTGACGTAACCCGAGAAGTTACATGAATAAACCACGCCAGAGCGTGGCCGAACTCGGCCATCGAGATCTTTTACGGGAGCACCGCTTGCGATACCCCGGCGGCCGGCCACCGCCGGACCGGCAGGTGTTGTGCGGGACCCTGGACACCTAGGCTTGGGGGGCTGGAAGGCCACGGAGCGAAGCCCCGCCATGTCGTTGCCAAAGGGTGCCAACGTACAGGTGTCGACCACCAGGGTCCGGGTGGAGTTGGGTTGGCGAGGAGGGCCGGGGACGCCTGAAGCGGTCGTTCAGCTACCGCGAACTGCGTGACGAGGTGGCACGTCTCGCCGGTGCGCTGGCCGGACTGGGTGTCGGCAGGGGCGACCGGGTCGTCATCTACATGCCGATGGTCCCCGAGGCCGTGATGGCGATGCTGGCGTGCGCCCGGCTCGGAGCAGTGCACTCGGTGGTGTTCGGCGGGTTCGCGCCCAAGGAGCTCGCCACCCGGATCGAGGACGCCCGTCCCAAGCTGGTCGTCGCCGCCTCCTGCGGGCTGGAGCCCAACCGCGTGGTGGCCTACCAGCCGATCCTGGACGAGGCACTCGCGCTCAGTTCCCACCGGCCCGAGCACACCCTGATGCTCCAGCGCGAGGCCCTCAGGGCCGATCTGGGCGCCGGCTATCTGGACTGGGCCGACATCGTGCCCGGCGCGCGGCCCGTGGAGCCGGTCCCGGTCGCGGCCACCGATCCGCTCTACATCCTCTACACCTCCGGCACGACCGGCCGCCCCAAGGGGGTGCTGCGCAGCGCGGGCGGGCACGCGGTCGCGCTCGCCTGGTCGATGGGCGCGATCTACGACATCCACTCCGGCGACGTCTTCTGGACCGTCTCGGATGTCGGCTGGGTCGTCGGCCACAGCTACATCGTCTACGGCCCGCTGCTGGTCGGCGCCACGACCGTGGTCTACGAGGGCAAGCCCGTCGGCACCCCTGACGCGGGCGCCTTCTGGCGGGTGGTCCAGGAGTACGGCGTGCAAGGGATCTTCACCGCGCCGACCGCGATCCGGGCGATCAAGAAGGCCGATCCGGCCGCCGCGGAGCTCGAGAAGTACGACACCACCTCCCTGACCTCGCTGTTCCTCGCCGGCGAACGTCTGGACCCGGAGACCTACCACTGGGCCTCACAGGTCCTCGGCGTCCCGGTCACCGATCACTGGTGGCAGACCGAGACCGGGTGGGCGATCGCGGCCAACCCACGTGGCCTGGAGGCGATGCCCGTCAAGCCGGGCTCGGCCACAGTGCCCGTCCCCGGCTGGGACGTGCAGATCCTGGACGACGACGGACGACCGCTGCCGCCCGGCCGGGAGGGCGAGATCGCGATCCGGCTGCCGCTGCCCCCGGGCGCGCTCCAGTCGTTGTGGGACGCCGACGACCGGTTCGTGGAGTCCTACCTCAGCCGGTTCCCCGGCTACTACCACACCGGCGACTCCGGCTACTTCGACGACGACGGCTACCTCTTCGTCATGGGCCGTACCGACGACGTGATCAATGTCGCCGGACACCGCCTGTCGACCGGTGCCATCGAGGCCGCCCTGGCCACCCACCCCGCGGTCGCCGAATGCGCCGTGATCGGCATCCCCGACCACCTCAAGGGACACGTGCCCTACGGCCTCGTCGTGCTCAAGTCCGGCGCGGACCCGGACCCGGAGCAGCTGCGCACCGAACTCGTCGCGGCCGTCCGGCGCGACGTCGGCCCCGTCGCGGCCGTCCGCGACGTCGCAGTCGTCCCAGCACTGCCGAAGACCCGCTCCGGCAAGGTCCTCCGCAAGACAATGCGTGGTATCGCCGACGGCCGGGACGAGCCGGTCCCCGCGACCATCGAGGACGCCTCCGTGCTCGACGCACTGCTCCCCATCCTGCGCAACCGCCCTTGAGACCAGGCCGGGTCCGTCGGCGGACGGGCCCGGCCCCTTCGGTCGGCGCCCTGTCAGATACGGTCTGCTGCAATCAGGAGGTACTGGAAGGAGCCGTCCTTGTAGGAGTTGATGAACGCCTCTTCGATGCCGGTGACCAGAGAAGACGTGGCCCGCAGCTCCCAGTAGGGGAGGGTCGCGGCAGTCAGGTCGATGATGGTCTGCGGTACGAGACGGTTGTCGGCCATGGCGCGCAGGTATTCCCGGCGGGAGTGGATGTTGCACTCGAAGTGCGCGTTGATCTGGGAGACCCACTTCGAGGGCTGTCCGTAGCGCGGATTCCAGCAGCCGGTGATGGTCACGTAGCTGCCGCCGACCGCGAGGATGCGGGAGTGCTCGGCGAAGAGGTCGTGCAGGTCGACGTACATACTCGACTCGTTGTTCCACGAGGCCGCGGCCCGCCCCGTCTCGAAGGGCGTGTCGAGCATGTTGCATACGCGGGCATGAACATGGTCCTCGATGCCCAGTTCATGGGCGCGCTGGTTCGCGAAATCGGCCTGCTTGGCCGAGAGGGTGACGCCCTCGACCTTGCATCCGAACCGCTGGTGGGCCATGACCATCGAACCGCCCCGGCCGCAGCCGGCGTCCACCACCGTGTCGTCGCGCCCGATGGAGCCGAGGTGGTCCAGGAGAACTTCGGCCTGCGCCGACTCCAGACGGTGGAGTTCGGCGACCAGTTTCTTCTCGTACTCGCTCTCGCTTGCGTCCCCGAGGGCGGCGTGGTCGACGTCGCCGATGCCGTAGTGGTGATGGTAAAGCCCGTCGACGTCGCCGAGACGCAGGTTCACGGGCCTGGCCTCGTGATCCCAGTAACGGGCGATGTCACCCTGGTAGGGCGACGCCGGAGCGGGAACGAACGCGGAGGTGCCGTTGATGGTGGTGAGCTCGGTGCTGGTCACAGGGGACTCCAATTCTTACCAGAAATCGGGCAGGCTGTACCGATAGGTGTTGGTCTGGTGCCAGTAGTGGTTGCCGTCGACCCATACGGCCACTCCCCGGAGGAAGCGCAGCACGCTCGGGACGGGACAGGAGGCGGCCAGAGCGGCCGCTTCGGCTTCGAAGTCGTGCATGAGGTCGTTGTGGACCTCGACCGCCTTCAGATAGGCATCACGGTCGGCGATGCCCTCACGTTCGGCGATCACCACCGGCAGGTTCAGGTGCCGACCGGGGCCGGCAAGTTCCTTGGTGTACGAGTACAGGTCGTTGACGATGGTGCTGGCGTTCCCGGCGAGCGCGAGAACACGCTGCATGGCGGGCTGGGCATGCAGGTCCGTCGGCAGTTCGTAGCCGCCGACGGTGTCGGTGATGGTGGGGCAGGGACGGAAGTTGTTGAACTGCCGCATCACCAGGTACTCCCACACCTCGGGGGTGTGGTCCGTCTGGGCCCAGGCGGCCTCTGCGAGGTACCCCAGGTGCAGACGGGCCATGTCGTGCCGGAACCGGTCGGCCTGGGAGGGGGTGGCCTGTCGGACAAAGTACTCCATGGCGGAGCGGTAAGCGCGCCGAGGGGCGTCCGCGTGGAGCGACTCCGCCCACTGCGGCTGGTATTCCTTCGGCGCGTGAAGGGGGTCGAGGGCGGTGTGCGCCAGAAGAAGGCGTCCACCGAGGCCGATGGGCGAACCTCCGTGGTCCTCGCAATAGCAGTCGTCGACCGCGTTCTCGGCGACCATCAGCCGTGCAGCGACCATCAGTTGGTCGACAGTGGGAGCGTCCGGATGGCAGGCAACCATGTAGCGCCCGACGGAGAAGCCGTCGAACTGGCCTTCCCACTCCTCTGGGTACAGCTCGACCTCGTCCACCGCCCAGTCCTTGATCCTGCGACTGACCTCCGCCACCCGCGCCGGGTCGGGCTCCGGCACCGGGTGGTGGTAGAGGCCCGGGATCGGTTTGCCCTCCACCGGTGCCTCGGGCGCCGGTTGCGCCGGCGACTCCTCGCGCCGGACCAGGCGCAGGCTCGCCGTGCCCAGACCACTGGGGCCGCGCAGGATCCGTTCGAGGACAGGGCTCGGTTGCGTGTGAGTGCTGGTGAGAACATGGGCCCCGAAGCGGGCCGCAGCGTCAGGAAGGCTCGACTGCAGAGGAGAAGGCCCAGGACCGGGCATCCGTAGCTCCTTGGTGAGGTGGGTGGGGGTGACGGCCGCTGTCCGGGGCACCGCACGTCTGGCCGCTGCGAGGGGCCGTCCCGGATCCCGGGCATGCTCGCCCGGCGCGCGAAAGCCTGGGCTGTCGTGGCCGTCGGACAGGCCCTGGTGCCGCGACCGGCAATGTCTGCCCGTCAGGGAGCGTCGTCCGGTGCGTGCATCGCAAGGCGGCCGGAAGTCCTTGTAGCGGAGCTACCAGGGCTTTTGGGCAACGCAGCGAGGGCGCGTGCCGGAGGGGCACTAGTCGCTCCGGCGGGCGATCTGCACGTCCTCCAGCACACCGAGCGCGTTGGGCACCAGGATGGCGGCGGAGTAGTAGGTGGTGACCAGGTACGAGATGATCGCCTGCTCGCTGACGCCCATGAAGCGCACCGACAAGCCCGGCTCGTACTCCTCCGGCAGGCCGGTCTGACGCAGACCGATGACGCCTTGGTTGTCCTCGCCGGTTCGCATGGCGAGGATCGAGCTGGTGTTCTGCTTGCTGATGGGGATCTTGTTGCAGGGCAGGATCGGTACCCCGCGCCAGGCCGGCACCTGCTGCCCGCCGACGTCGACGTGGTCCGGATAGAGCCCGCGGGCGTTGAACTCACGCCCGATCGCCGCGATCGTCCTGGGGTGGGCGAGGAAGAGCTTGGTGCCGCGGCGGCGGCAGAGCAGCTCGTCGAGGTCGTCCGGGGTGGGCGGGCCTGAGTGGGTCTGGATCCGCTGCTTGAAGTCGGCGTTGTGGAGCAGGCCGAACTCCCGGTTGTTGACCAGCTCGTGCTCCTGGCGCTCTCGCAGCGCCTCGATGGTGAGCCTGAGTTGCTCCTCGGTCTGGTTCATCGGCCCGTTGTAGAGGTCGGCCACCCTCGTGTGGATCCGCAGAACGGTCTGTGCGACGGAGAGTTCGTACTCGCGCGGGTTGAGTTCGTAGTCGACGAAGGCACCCGGCAGCCCGACTTCGCCGGTATGGCCGGCCGACATCGCGATCTCGGCCTCTCCGTGACGGTTCTGCCGCTGCAGGGGAAGCGAGCTGAACTGCTGAATGTGGGCCTGCAGGCTCGGCGCGGCGGACAGCACGGCGGCGAAGTCGGCGCGGGACAGGGTGAGCAGGGTGCCGGCGGTCTCGGCAGTGGCGGTGCAGTCCCACCTGGCGTCGGGGTCCAGAAGGGCGTTCTCACCGAACCGGCCGCCGTCGGCGAGTACGGCGACGGCGACCTCGTCGCCGTACTTGCCGACGGAGGTCTGGCTGATCCGGCCGTGGGCGATCAGATGGAGCCGCTCGGCGGGGGTACCGCGCTCGACCAACACCTCGCCGGCACGAAAGTCCCGCTGTACGCACCGGCCGGCGATCGCGGTCAGCACCTCCACGTCCTCGAAGCCGCGCAGCAGGGCCAGTTCGCCGAGCTCTCGGGGGATCACCCGGACGTCGGCACCGTCCTGGACGAACTCGATGTGCCCGTCGCCCACGGTGTAACTCAGCCGGCGGTTCACCCGGTAGGTGCCGCCCCTCGTCTCCACCCAGGGGAGCATCCGCAGCAGCCAGCGAGAGGTGATCTCCTGCATCTGCGGGGCGGACTTGGTCGTGGTGGCGAGGTTGCGGGCAGCCGCGGTGCTCAGGCTGGACTGCCGGGGCTGCTCCACCTGCGCTTCCGGGCCGGTCTCAACGGTCATCGGGCGGGCTCTCCTTCGCAAGGCAGGTGATCGGCGTACGCGCGCCAACCGGTGAAAGAGGAAGTAGAGGGTTAATATCGGGGATTTCGCCCCGATCCCTGGAAACAGTAACGGCCACTACGCCCAACTCGTCCCATAAGGCCGTTGGTCATACTCGATACAGTGATCTTGCTCCGCGCGGGGTTTGTCCGGACGACCAACGACATTCGGGCCACCTGATCGAGAGCACGCGCACGGCACGCGGCGCGGTCGTCCGCCCTTTCCGCCGCACCCACAGCCCGACTTGATGACCCCGAAGCGAAGTGCGACCCCCGACCAGCCCTTGCATGCACGGAGTGTCGGATCGGATACGTTACGTAACCTCCCCCCTCCAGAAATGGAAGGCGCCCTGATGATCCGGATCCGCACCGCACTGACCACCTTCGCGACGGCCATGCTGCTCGCGTGCCCACGACCCCCGCCGTAGCTGCACAGAACGTCGAGAGGGAGCCTGGCTGCGCCGCGCTCGCAGGCTACGGCGGGGCGGCCTCTGCAGCGAGAGGCCGAATGGACTATTGCCTGCATATCCGATCAGAGCTGGCAAGCCGGGCGGGGTACGGGGATGATGACACGGACGGTCCTGTATGAAGGGACACCGACGTGAGGCCCGCGCCCGAAGACACCCCCGATCACGCAAGGCGGCAGCTGAGCGACGCACAGCAGTCCGAGAACCTGCGTACGTTCCTGGGGGCCGCCGCACGCCACAGCGGTGGCACGGTCACCGACCGTGTGCATCTGCGGATCGCCCGGGACATCGCGGAAGGATTCGCTGCTCACAGCGCGCAGGGCGGGGCGACGAAGACCCAGGTGTGGGAGTGGATCACGCAGCATGCGTGTCCCGCCTATTCAGTGGAGGCGTTCGAGTCCCGGTGGGAGGTCTTCGAGAGCGAGCGGCTCATTCGTCCCCACCGGTCCAAGAGGCACCAGCTGCGGCACTCCTTTCATCCGCTCGGCACGGTCTTCCTGATGATCTGCGACCGGCTGGACAGCCGCGGCGGCATCGACGAGCTGATCGTCCTGCTGGACCGTACGCAGGAACTCCTCGACCGCGAGCACCCGGACCGTGAAGCGGTCGCCCACAACATGGTGTTCTGCCAGTGGGTGTTCCAGACATTCGCCGTGCAGCTGGAAGCTCTGGTTCTCGACGGCACGCTGAAGGAGCTGATGGAGGACCAGTGGCAGTACCACCATCAGAACCTGGACCAGCGGGTGCTGCGACTGAATCACGCGGTGAACCGCCACTTCCCGAAGGACGTCGGCCTCGCCCACACAGCTGTCGCCATGGTCGAGGCCGAGCAGCGGTACGCACATTGGGCCGCACAGGCTCTGCTGCGCGTGCTGGACCACGCCGGGACGACTCTGGACTTCGATGTCCTGACGGCCGAGGAGTACCTGGACGCCGCCCGGAACGCTTCGCCGGAGCAGCTCGCTGAGGCCGGCCTCGGGCTGGTGGTGGATACCCCGCAGGTGTGGCTCGACGCCGGGGCTGTCGTGGACGCCTTGGAGGCGTTCATGCCTCGTCGTCGGGTGCGCTACCGACCCCCGGTGCCCAAGGGGTCTCCCGACCGGGATCCGTTCGGCGCGGTGGCCGAGCGAGCGGTACGTGCACGGGTACGACGCGAGCGGGCCGCCGACCGCATGCTCCTGGAACGGATCCAGGCCGAGATGACGGAGGAGTTGCGTCGCTCCCGGTGGCCGCGGGCCATCCGGCTCCTGGCCGACCTGATCATGCTGGACGCCGATCCCGACGCCCCGTACCGGGTGGAGATCGACACCGAGCTGGTCATCGACCGCGAGGCGTGGGTGACCCATGTCCACCCGGTCACGGTGCACCGCACAGGAACTCCGGCGGGCGCCCGGTCGCCCACCATGGTGGCAGGCGAGCAGGGTGATGAAGAATCCTGACGCGGCTCTGATCCTCGCCGCCGCCCGGGCAGGCGGCGCACTCGCCCCCGACCGTCTTCCGGCGAGCCTTGTGGCGCAGGCCGACGAGGTCGCTCATGCCGCGGGGCGCCGTCTGGTGGAGTGCGAGTGCCCGTGGCCGGCACCCGCCGGTGCCGTCGGCCGCCCGGGCGCGCTGGGCCGTGCGCTCGTGCTGGGCTGGTCCGAGGCTCCGGTTCCCGAGGAGCTGGGCAGCTACCCCGTCGCGCGGCTCACCCCGACCCAGACGATCACCTTTGCCCTGTGTCTGGCCCAGGCGTGGCCGGATCAGCGCGTGCCCCCGTACCCCGGCCGTCCTTTCGAACAGGCCGACATCCTGGACATGGCAGGTGACATCGGTCTGGATGTGAAATTCGCCAAGGCCGCCCTCGACGGCGAACTGCAATGGCTGTTGCTGGTCGTCCGCGACGAACGCCGGCTGCGGCTGGGCCCGGCGGCGGCCGCGCTGCCGGAAACCTTCGCCGAGACCATGCGGCGCTTCCACGACCGGCTCCCGGGCCCGGACGGCGTCGCGCCGATGTGGGAGGACGAGGATGAGTGAGACACCGCTCTCCGACCACGACGAGGCACAGGTCCGGGCCGCTGTCGCAGCAGTGGAAACCGCCGACGGGCTCGTCCCCGGCGAGGCGTTTCCCGCATTGCAGAGCGATGCGCTGCGGACGGTCGTCGCCCGTCGACTGGCCGCACTCGGCCGGACGCTGCTGAGCCGCGAGCACCATGGTGTGGCGGGCTTCACCAGCGGTTACGACGACGGCGTGGCCGAGCGCCTGGCCGCCGAGGGCATCGGTGTCCTGCCCGCGGTGGACCGGGCGGTGCTGGTGTTGGTGCTGCTGCGTACCGTGGCGGCCCCCAGAGCCCGCGGTGTGCACGGCTCGGCGACCTGGCTCACGGACGGGCCCGGTACGAGCGTCGAGGAGCTGTACGCCAACCCGTACTTCACCTATGAGCAACTCCGTCCGGCGGTGCGCCGCCTCAAGGCCCGACGCCTGCTGCGGGAGGGCTTCCACCGCACCCTGCTGCCCGGCCCCGCACTGCTGCGCCTCACCGACGCCCAGTCCACCCGGCTGTGGGAGGACCTGGTACTGGTCACCCGGCCCGACTCGATGTACGCACAGGCCATCCGCCGGCGCCGCCAGGAGCAGCCGCAGCCCGGCAGCCGGCCCGGCTCCTCGCGCGGGACAGCGCCATGATCACCGTCACTCCACCGCAAAAGGCGCAGCCCCCGCACGATGCCCCGATGAGCCTCGGGATCATCGGTGACCGGCAGCTGCTGTGCGTCCAGACCTTCGACATCGCCCGGCACCCCTCCACTGCGGTCGGGCTCATCCCCGGCTGCTTCGTCGCCGTGTCCGGAAAAGGCCCCCGGGATGCGAACGAGTCCGGGAAGACCAGCTGGCTGGCATCCGTCGCCCTGCTCCTCGGCGATCCGGAATGGCGGATGCACAGCAGCGGTCCGGCCACCGTCGCGGACCTGCTCTTCGAACCGCAGACCGCCGGGGTGGCCGCCCAGGGCTACGCCCCGGCGACCACCGGCTACATCGCGGGGCTCTTCGCCGCACCCGACGACGTCGCCGCAACCGCCCACACCGTATGGATGAAACTGTCCGCCACTTCGACCTACGTCGAGGTCCGGCATGCCCCCGGCGTCCACCTGGCAACCGCCCAGGACGACGACGAACGCCACCATCAGGCCGCCGAGATCTACCACGGACTGCCGTCGGCATCCTCCTTGGGAGCCACCCAGTACGCGACCGCCCTGTACGGGCCGGTCCCCCGCTGCCTCGCCTTCCTGACGTCCCGGGGGAAACGGCGCGGCGGGCCCTCCCTGCTCAAGCTCGACGCCGGATTGTTCACCCCTGCCGGGATCGGCACCGCACTGATCGAACTCACCGGCCGTGCCGCCCTCCTGGACACCGACGCCTCCCTGCGCCATGACCTGAGCCAGGCAGAGCACGAGCTGCAGACCAGCCAGGCGGAGGACAGCAGCAGTCACGCGATCGAGGAACGAGCCCTGCGCGCCGTCACCCAGCGCAGCACTGCGCGCGGGGAGCTCGTCCGCGCGCAGGAGCTGTGGGCCCTTCACTACGCCCGCGGCCTGCTCGACGCCCTCGATCGCGCCGAACAGTTGCAGACCGCGCTGGACGATCAAGCCGAGACGCTCGCACGAGCCCGGGACGAGCGCGAGTCGGCCGAATCCGTCCAGCACACGCTGGAGGACCCCACTCACCTGGAACGCCGGCGCGACGCAGCAGAACTCGCCAGGCAGACCGCCGAGCGGCTGCTGGATCAGGCCCACGACGACGAGTGCGGTGCACGCCACCGGCTCGCCTCGCACAACCAGGCTCTCGAAGAAGCCGAGGACAGCGCCGCCGGGGCCCGGGGGCATGTCGAGGACGCGCGCCACGAGGCGCAGAATGCCCATCAGGTCACCGTCGCCTGCGAGGTCCGCCTGGCCGAGGCCGACGCGCGGCTTCAGCGCGCCCACGACGACCTCTCCCGAGCCGAAGAAGGGCGCTACGGCGCCGCCGGACGGACGATCAGCACACTGAGCTCGGCGGGGATCAGCGCCAAGGGGCTGCTCGACGGGCTCGGCCTGTCCCGAGAGGAGCGCTCCGCATGGGAGCCGCGCCTGGCGCTGTACGGCGACGCCGTGTGCATCAGGGCATCCGACGTCCCCGCCGCCCGCGTGGCCCTGACCGGTCTGCCCGCCGCCGTCCTGATCGCTGTCCCGCATGCGGACGAACACACCGGCGATCCCGTGCGGGGCTTCCTCGATGCCCTGGCCGAGCGCATGCGTCTGGAACACAGCCCGGACACCGCGGTCGACGACCCCCTCGGCCTGTATGTGCTGGGCGGGTTCACGGAACCGTTCACCGGCCGGGCCGCCCTCGTCGACCGTCTTGGCACCGAGGTGGCACGAGCCGAGCAGGACCTCGCCGCAGCGCACCGGCTGCGGGACCGGGCCAGAAAAGCCGAAGCACAGAGCGAGGAACTGGTCCGCCGCCTGGAGGCCGCCGCTCTTGCCGCTCACTTGCGGTCCCAGCGCCCCGTGCTCGAACGTGAACTCGCCGCTCTCCAGCGCAGGACCGCTGCACGTAAGCAGGCACGGGACGCTGCCGAGAGCACCCTGCAGCAAGCGGTCGTGGCCCACGCCACCCGCGCTCTCCAGCACGCTCAAGCCCAGAGTGTGATCGACAAGGCCCGGTCGGTCGAACGGCAGGCCGCCGGACAGCAAGCAGCCCTCAGGAAGCAGATCACCGCTCTCGACATCACCTACTGGCAAGAGCACGGCGGCGGCCGCGAAGCCGCCCTCCGCACCCTGCGCCGGACCACGACCCCACCCATGGCTGCCGACCCTCAGGCCCCGCAACCCGAACGCCGCAGCGAGAGCACCCTGCGTCAGCGAGCCGGCCGCCACCTCGACCACGCTCTCGAAGCGGTCGGTATCGACACCGACACCGGTGCCGGCGCTCCGACCACCACGCTCCAGGACGCCCTCCGGCACCGCAACAACCTCACCGACGACAGTGGCAGCCGCCCGTTCGCCGATGCCACCGCGTTCGAGACGCCCGCCCGAGCTCTCCGGGACTGGCTCGACCGCTTCGCCGACTCCGACACCTCGGCCGCCGATCGCATCACGGCCGAGCGCGCCCAGCGGGCCGGTCGTATCGCCTTCGGCGAGCAGAAAGTGGCCGATCTGCGCGAAAGCCTGCACATCATGCAGGGCAGCATCGCCCTGCGGCTCGAACAGGCCCTGGACGACATCGAAGACGCCCTGACCACTCTGAACCGCGACGCCGGCCTGTACGGTGCCGAACTCCACCATGCGCTCACCCCGCCGCCCGCCCTGCAGGACGTGTGGCGCTGCGACGTCACACCGTACTGGCGGCGTAGCCCCCGCGGTCCCCTGCTGCCCTACGACAACATCACCAACTCGGCGCAGGAGAAGCTGTTCTCGATCCACCTCGTCCTGGCCGCGCTCCTCGCCTCACCCCAACCACGCGGCCGCGTGCTCATCCTCGACGAACTGGGGGATTCCCTCGGCACGCACCATCGTCAAGAGGTCCTCGGAGCCCTCGCCAAGAGCACGCAGGAACACGGCATCACAGTCCTGGGCACCTGCCAGGAATCACTGCTGGACGACGCCGCCGATCACTGCGGCGAACTCCTGTACTTCACCTACCCCAGCCACACCGAGGCTCTCAACGCGCCCACCCGTATGTTCGGCTACGACGCCAACGGCGAGCGCGTCGAGCTCACCATGGACGCCTTGCTGGCCGGGCGCACCTGGTGGTGAGCACTGCGACCGGAGGGCCGGAAGCTCGCCAGGTGCGCCCTGGAGGTGGCTGTGCCGGACCGAGCGGGTGCCGACACCGTGCCCTGCGGTGGATTGGCCGAACTACGCGTAGACCGGATAGGTGCCTGAGGCATGTAGTGGTGACGGCACCAACGTCAGAGCCACCCCATACGCACCTTGTGAGGCCCCATGACGAAACCCGTGGCGTTCCCCCAGGACCGCACCTGCCCTTACCACCCGCCCACCGACTACCCCCGGCTCCATGACGAGCGCCCCTTGTCGCGGGTGACCCTTTGGGACGGACGGCAGGTGTGGTTCGTCACCGGGCACGCGATCGCCCGGACACTCCTCGCGGATCAGCGTCTTTCCACCGACAGCACCCGGGACGACTTCCCACTGCCGACCGAACGGTCCGCGACCCTGCGCAGGCGCCGCCGCGCGGCGCTGCTCGGCTGGGACGACCCCGAGCACAACGCCCAGCGCCGGCTGCTGATCCCGAGCTTCACCCTCAAGCGCGCCGAGCAACTGCGGCCCCGCATCCAGGAAACCGTGGACCAGCTGCTGGACGCGATGGAGGCCCAGGGTCCGCCGGCCGAGCTGGTGAGCGCGTTCGCACTGCCGGTGCCGTCGATCGTCATCTGCGATCTGCTGGGCGTGCCGTACGCGGACCACGACTTCTTCGAGAAGCAGTCGCGGCGGCTGCTGCGCGGACCGACGGGAGCGGACACCGAGGACGCACTGACCCAACTGGAGGGCTACCTGGGCGACCTGATCGACCGCAAGCACCAGAAGCCCGGGGAGGGTGTGCTCGACGACCTGGCGGCTCGGAGGTTCCAGGACGGCGCCCCCGACCGGGAGGAGCTGGTGCAGCTCGCCACGATCCTGCTGGTCGCGGGGCACGAGACCACGGCGAACATGATCTCCCTGGGCACCTATACGCTGCTGCGCCACCCCGAGCGACTGGCCGAGTTGAGGGCGGACACCGGGCTCGTACCCACCGCCGTCGAGGAGCTGCTCCGGTTCCTGTCGATCGCGGACGGACTGCTGCGGGTCGCGCGCGAGGACGTCGACGTCGCCGGAACGGTCATCCGCGCGGGCGAGGGCGTGGTGTTCTCGACCTCCGTCATCAACAGGGACGTCACCGCCTACAGCGACCCCGACACCCTCGACTGGGCCCGCTCGGCACGCCACCACGTGGCGTTCGGCTTCGGCATCCACCAGTGCCTCGGGCAGAACCTCGCCCGCGCGGAGCTGGAGATCGCACTCGGAACGCTGCTGCGCCGGCTGCCGGGGCTGCGGCTCGCCGCTCCTGCCGAGGAGATCCCGTTCAAGCCGGGCGACACGATCCAGGGGTTGCTCGAACTCCCCGTCACATGGTGAAGGAGTGATGCGCATGCATGTCTCCATCGACAGAGACGTCTGCATCGGCGCCGGGCAATGCGCCCTGACATCACCGGACGTCTTCACCCAGGACGACGACGGCTTCGGAACGGTCCTACCGGGCCGCGAGGACGCCGGTGGAACGCTGATCCGCGAAGCCGCCCGCGCCTGCCCCGTACAGGCGATCACGATCCACGACGTCGCCGGCGGGTCCGGGACATGACACCCGGGCTTGCGCGGGGAGATCGCCCGGCGAGCACGACCAACGGTGACGCGCTCAGCGCTGATAGGTGCCGACCAGGGTGCCGGAGGCCAGCTCCCTGCCTTTCAGAGCACGGTGCACGTCCTCGACGCCCGGGTGGTCGTGCAGCGGCAGCGGCTCGGACAGGGCGTACAGGCGGAAGAAGTAGCGGTGCGGCCCGTGCCCTGGTGGAGGCATCGGCCCTCCCCAGCCGACGCGCCCGAAGCCGTTGGGCCACGGCAAGCCCCCCTGGGGCTTGTGGCCCTCAGCCGCCCCGCTGGTCTCCGGATCGATACCGGTCACCAGCCAGTGGAGGAAGGACGCCCCCGGCGCGTCCGGGTCCTCGCACAGGAGCACCAGCTCCGTGGCCTCGTGGGGCACCCCCGACCACGTCAGGGGCGGCGAGATGTTCTCTCCCTCCCCGCTGTACCGACGGGGGATCACCGTATGGTCGTCGAACGCGCTGCTGCTGAGTTCAATTCCGCTCATGCGCGCCGCCATACCCGCAACGGCGGCGCCGGCACCGGTCCGCACGGCGAAACCCCCGTTCGGCCGAGCCCACCCGGGCCCCGGCGGGCGCGCGAGCGGCAGGCCGGGAGCGGACCGCTCCGGTCCCGGCCCTCTCTCACGGCGTTCCCGGGAAGCGGGACCGCCTCAGAGCGGCCACGGGTCTTGCTTTTATGCGTCCAACGGACTCATTATGTGCGTCCAACGGACGCATAGTGGAAGCGAGGCGGGGCGTGGACCAGGCGACGAGTACGGGAGAGCACCAGAGGACGGGCTCGGCGGCGGGGGCCGCTCGGGGGGACGGCGGCGCGGACGGACTGCGAGGCAGTGCGTTCCTGCCGCGACAGGAGAACCTCGAACTGCCCATGCCGCCCGTGTTCACCGACCCCGCACAGGAGCGCGAGCATCGTAAGCAGCGGCTCGCCGGCGCCTGCCGCATCTTCGGCCGCCTCGGCTTCTCCGAAGGGGTCGCGGGACACATCACCGTGCGGGACCCGGAGCACCCGGACATGTTCTGGGTCAACCCGTTCGGCATGTCCTTCCGGCACATCCGGGTCTCCGACCTGATCCTCGTCGACCACGAGGGACAGGTCCGCCACGGCAGGCGCCCGGTCAACCGGGCCGGATTCGTGATCCATTCCGCCATCCACGCCGCACGCCCCGACGTGGTCGCCGCCTGTCACGCCCACGCCGTCCACGGGAAGGCCTTCTCCAGTCTGGGACGACTGCTGGACCCGATCACCCAGGACGCGTGCGCCCTGTACGAGCAGCACACCGTCCACCGGGACGGCGCCGGTGCCGTGGTGGTCGAGGAGGAGGCCGGCCGGCAGCTCGCCGCGGGGCTGGGGCCGCACAAGGCCGTCATCCACCAGAACCACGGCATCTTCACCGTCGGCGAATCGGTCGACGAGGCGGCCTGGTGGTTCATCTCCATGGAGCGCAGTGCCCAGGCACAGCTGCTGGCGGAGGCTGCGGGCACTCCGCACCTGATCGACCCCGAGGCCGCCCGGCACACCCGGGAGCAGACCGGATTCCCGCTCGCCGGCTGGTTCTCCTTCCAACCCCTCTGGGACGAGATCGTCCGCACGGAACCCGACCTCTTCGAGTAGGCGCCGTCCATGACACTCCAACCCGAAGCTGAAGCCGAAGCCGGACCCGCCCGCCCTCGGCGGACCGGCCCCTGCCCGGACCCCGCCGAGCCCGGATCCCCCACCTGGTGGCAGGCCCGGTACGCCGAACGCGACCGGCGCAGGCCCCGCCAGGGTGGGCTGACGCTCGATCGGATCACCGCGGGCGCGCTCGAACTGGCCGACCGTGAGGGCCTGGAGGCGCTCACGATGCGCCGGCTCGGCGACCACCTCCAGGTCCGCCACACCTCCCTCTACCGGCACGTCGCGAGCCGGGAGGAACTGCTGATCGAGACTGTCGACCACATGCTGGGCGAGATCCGGCTGCCCTCTCTCGACGGGGACTGGCGGGCAGGGCTGGAGCGGGGGGCCCGGGAGTTCCGCCGGGTCCTGTCGGCACACCCGGCGGTCGTCCCCCTGCTGACCACCGGTCAGTTGCTGGGCCCCAACGCCCTGCGGGCCCGTGAGCACGCCCTCGGGCAGCTCCTCGACCACGGGTGGGCCCCCCGGTTCGCCGTCCACGTCTACCTCACGGTCACCCACTTCGTGATCGGTGCCGCGGTGCTCGACTCCGGCGGCGCGGCCCGGACCGCCGGACAGCGTGCCGCGATGGCCGAACTGTTCGCCTCCCTCTCCCCTCGCACCCACCCGGTGGTCCACCGACACGCCGAACTGCTCAACTCGCTCGACTCCGAAGCCGAGTTCGAGTTCGGCCTGCGAACGCTGCTGCACGGGCTGGGGTACCTGCACGCCGAGGAGGCGCCGGCATGACCGGCGGACGCGTCCTGCCGCCGCTGCGCCAATGGGCCGAGGGGGGCAGCGCCCTGCGGATCGGCGGTCACTCGGTTTTCGTACGCCAGGACGGGCCCGCGCACGGCGCGCCCGTCACCCTCGTCCACGGCTTCCCGACGTCCTCCCACGACTGGGCCGCCGTCGTCCCGGCGCTCACCGCAGCCGGACTCCGAGTCACCACACTGGACCTGCTCGGCTTCGGGGAGAGCGACAAGCCCCGACGCCACCGCTACTCGGTGCTCGACCAGGCCTCGCTGGTCGAGAAGGTCTGGCGCCGGTACGGGATCGGCAGCACCGCTCTGGTCGCGCACGACTACGGGGTGAGCGTCGGCCAGGAGCTGCTGGCCCGCGACCCGGCCCGGATCACGCGCATGGCCTGGCTCAACGGCGGCCTCTATCCCGATCTTCACCGCCCCGTGCCGATCCAGCGCCTGCTGCACGGCCCGTTGGGTCCGCTGCTGGCGCCTCTCACCACGGAGCGGCGGTTCGCCGCGACCCTGCGCGCCGTGCTGGGACGGCCGATCCACGACGAGGACGTGCGCGACCTGTGGTCGGCCGCGTCCCGCGGCAACGGCCACCGCCTCGCCCCGCGACTGCTGCGCTACATCGACGAGCGCCGCCGGCACGCCGCGCGCTGGACCTCGGCCCTGGAAGGCTTCCCCGGGCCCACGCTGTTCGTGTGGGGGCCGGCCGACCCCATCAGCGGGTCCCACGTACTCGCCCGGATCCGGGCGCGCATGCCGGAGGCCCACATCATGGAGCTCGCCGGGCCGCCGGCCCTCGGGCACTACCCGCAGCTGGAGGATCCGGAGACGGCCGCCGCAGCACTCACCGGGTTCCTGACGCCCTGAAACGGACCCGCAAGGGATCGTGGTCTGCCGCCGCCCGAGCGCCAGTTCACTGGTTGCTTGCGGGTGAGAGCTCCTTGTTCGACGACGCCGAAACCGGGGTTCGGACTGAGCACTGCCCTCGCTTCGCCTCGTACTAGTGAGCAAGGCGAGCGTCTGCCGTTTCGGCCCCAGGGAGGTCTGTCAAGAATGTCCACTCATCGCAGCACCATGGCCATGGTTTCACTCGTCGGTGGCGCCCCGTTGTTCCTCGTCGGGGTCGCTGCCGGCCCGGCCGAGGCACATGGCGCCCCGACCGATCCGATCAGCCGGGCCGTCGCATGCAGTCGACAGGGTGGACATGCAGGCTCGGCCGCCTGCGCCGCAGCCGCCGAGGCGGGTGGGAGTGCGGCGTTCGAGAAATGGGACAACATCCGTGTGGCAGATGTAGAGGGGCGTGACCGTACGAAAATCCCCGACGGGGAGATGTGCAGCGCCGGCATCGACCCGTACAAGGGCCTGGACGTCGCGCGCGCCGACTGGCCGGCCAGCACGCTCGAAGCAGGCGAGCCGTTCACTCTCACCTACGCGTCAACCATCCCGCACCGGGGCACTTTCAGCGTGTATCTCACCAAGGACGGCTACGATCCGAACACGCCGCTGTCCTGGGACGATCTGGAGAACGAGCCGTTCGTGACGGCCACCGACCCGGTGCTCCAGGACGGCAGCTATCGCATCAAGGGCACTCTGCCCGAGAGGCGAACCGGTCGCCATCTGCTCTATACGATCTGGCGGAACACCGACACGCCCGACACGTACTACTCCTGCTCCGACGTCGTCGTCACCGATGCCGGTTCCAGCGCCGGTGACGAGGAACAGGCCGACGAGAACGAGAACGCCGAGGACAGCCGCAGCACGACGGACGCCGAGGGCGGACCGTCGGCCCCGGGCGTCTCCGCCGGCCGGCCCACGGCGCCGCAGCCGCCGAAGGCACCCGCCTCGTCCCCACCGGAAGCCGCCGCGAAGCCCTCGTCGAGCACAGCCGGTTCGGGTGGCGTTCCCCTTGCGGTCACTGCTGCGGCAGCGGCGCTGCTCGCCGTGGGCGCCGTTGTCGGCGCCCACCTCCGACGCCGGTGGCGCACCCGCTGAGCGGTTGGTGAGGGCACACAGATCCGCGATCGGCGTTCTCAGCGGCCCCGAGAGGGACCGGGTCAACGACTTCTACACAGCCGGCCGCAGGCTGAGGTCCCTGCGGGGTGCCCTCGCACTGTCCGGCGTCTCCCTGTTCGCGGCCACGGTGCTCGGCACCACGGGGCCGTACGGATGCCGACGCCGGTCTTGGCCGGGGTCCGGGCGCTTTCACCGCCGTGAACCCTGGCCGGACCAGCGAACTGCGGGTCCGGCCAGGGCCGGAGCACGGCCGGCTACATCAACGCCGGGCGGGCCCACGTCGGTTGCGCGTGCGCAGGAGCACGATACCCACGATCAGCAGCACGGCTCCGGCCGCGGAGGGCCACAGCTGAGCGCCGGTGGCGGCGAGCCCGCCCCGGCCGCCCTGCGGCTCGCCGGCGGCCTGGGCTTGGCCGCCGGTCGCGCTTCCACTGCCGGCCTGAGGCTCGGCTCCCGTGCCCGACGGCGGGGTCTTCCCGCCGGTCTCCGGCGTGGCCTCCGTACCGGACGTGCCCGTGCCCGACCCGGTCGGCACCCCGGGCTTTTGCGCATCGCCCCCCGTGTACGGCTTGGCCTGGCCGCCAGTTGCACCCGCACCCGAATCGGTCGAGCCCTCCGGCTTCTGCACATCACCCGGGGCATCCGGCTCGGCCTGCCCCCCGGACGTCCCGGCATCCGGCCCGGCCCCGGGCTTCTCCCCGTTGCCGGCCGGCGGGTCCGCAGGCTTCCCGGGCTCAACCGGATCACTGGGCTCAGCGGGCCGGCCGGGGTCCCCGGGGGCTTCGGGCTCCCCGGGCTCGGCCGGATCGCTGGGGTCCGCGGGGTTCCCTGGCTCAACGGGGTCCGCGGGGTCCGCAGGGTCACCCGGGTTCCCGGGTTCGCTGGGCTCAGCGGGTTCCGCGGGGCTGTCGGGCCCGCACTCACGCCCGTCGTTGATGCAGTCCACCAGCTCCCGCATGAGGCTGTCGTCGAAGACGTTGATGAAGTCGCCGTGGTCGGTGACCGGTTTGTGCAGCTGCTCCGGGAAGGAGTCGACCGCGAAGACGCTGGGGTTGTCACCACCGAAGGCCGGAGGCGGAACGTCGTAGACGATGCGCTGCACCAGCTGCGGAATGGCCCGGAAACCGTTCTGGCAGCGGCCGTTCTCATCCGCGAAGGCGACATGGGTGCGGTGATTGGCGCTGTCGGTGTTCTGACCGTCCCAGCAGCTCTGGAACTTGAACGTCCGTACGACCTTGCTGCCCTGCGGGCAGACCGGGTACTTGTCCTTCAGCTGACGGTCCTCGAATCCGGTGCAGCTCCAGGACGCGTTGGCGTTCGCGTTGCCGTTGACGAAAGCCTTGGCGTCACCGGTGATGATCCGCAGGAATCGCGGCATCGCCGTGACCTTGGAGACCGGACTTCCCACGAAGTTCAGCGTGACCTGGGCCGGCGTCAGGATCCTTCCGACGTTCTTGTCCTTGCCGCCGCCGTCGGCCTGGGCGTCGTTCTCGTCCTGCCCGTTCTGCACGCGCAGGACCGGCCAGTAGTAGGTCGACCTGTCGCCCTGGTCACGGCAGGTGGTGGCTCCGTTGGCGAGGTCGTCGTCGCTCGCGAACGCGTCGTTCGCCTGGTTGCCCACGTAGTCGTGCATGTGGTGCGCCCCGTTGCTCACACCGGGGGCGACGATCACATTGTCCGGGTTGAACTTGCCGTTCTCGTTCCGGCCGCAGTCCGTGGCAAAGGTGCCGCGCGAGGCGTCGCCGAGTTCGCGGGGGCTTCGTATGTTCGGCTGGACGGACGCGATGTCGACGAAGTCGGACGTCTCGGGGCCGTTCCCGGCCTGACCGGCGCTGCCCTGGTTGCCGTCACCGTTGCCGTTGCCGTTGTTCTGGCCACCGCCGGCGTCGTTCTGTCCGTCGCCCTGGTCCTGGCCCTGGCCGTTGCCCTCATCGCTGCCGGCGCCGTCCGCGTCATCCACCTGCAGGGTGCACGGGGCCATCGCCTCCAGTCCCTGTGGGCGCTCCCCGGCCACCCGGCCGATGGCTGTGGCGATGCGGTCGATGCTCGCTGTGCGCTTGTTCTTCAGCGGTTCGAGGACGGCGTTCTGGGCGAACTGCGGATCGCGCTCGACCTGTTCCTTCTGATCGACGAACCGCTCGTACGCCTCGGTGATCTGGCTGTCCAGCCCGGCCAGTTCGCGGTCGACCTCCGGCCTCGCCGCATCCGGCACCTCGGCGAGCCCGTTCGCGACCTCTGGGCACTTGATGGTGGAAGGTCCGGCACCGAGTGTCTGTGTCTGCTCGTTCCGGCCGTCGGACCTGAGCCCCCATCCCTCGCCGGCCGCAGCGTAGGAGTTGACCGCAATCAGTCCACCCCCGCCCAGCATCAGCGCGACCGAGGCAGCGACTACTCTTCTGCCGCTCTTCGAGCGTCTTCGTGAGGTGCGTGTCAAGAGAACTCCTGTGCGTCGTTGCCGTTACGGCAGTGGGGGCTGCGCCGTGATACATACGGAAGCCGCCCCTGGCGTGTTCAACGCACACGGCAATTCCTAGGAACCTCCGGTCATGGGCGGCCGAGGAGGCGTCAGAAGGCAGCCCCGGGCCCGGTCGACCGGGGCCCTGCCGAGCCGCGTGAGCGCGTCACGTCGTGGGCCCGGCTGCGTACGGGCCGGCTTGCGTACCGGGGCGGGGGCGGGCCGCGTCCGGCTCCGCTCCGGGCCCGCCCCCCGGCGCAGGCACCGGTATCGCTTCGATCACCATCACAGCGAGGTCGTCGTCGATCGGACTGGTGTCGAAGTCGTGCGCGGCCTGGCGCACCCGCTCCGCCACGGCCTTCGCACCCATTCCGACGCACCCGCGCAACACCTCGGCCAACCCGTCGGCATCGTCCAACTGACGGTTTCCCCGCCGGCGTTCGGTCACCCCGTCGGTCACGCACAGCAGCGTCTCTCCCGGGGCGAGGTGGAAGGAGTTGGCCCGGAACTCCGCGCTCTCGGAGACCCCCAGCAACAGCTGCGGGTCCGCGGCCGGCGCCACATCGCCGTCGGCCGAAAGCAGCAGTGGCAGCGGGTGCCCGGCACTGGCGATCGTGCAGCGCGCGCCGCCCTCCACCGGGTCGGGTTCCAGCTCCCCGTAGAGCAGGCTCAGGAAGCGTGGCCCCGTCTGCTCGCCGCCGAGTGCGACGGCTTCCACGCTCTCCTCCGTCAGTGCGATGTTCAACCTGCCGAGAAGTGATTCGACGCCATGTCCCTCGCGGGCCAGCAGGCGCACCAGGTGCCGGGCGAGGCCGGTGACGGACATCGCCTCCACATCGTGGCCCATGACATCGCCGAGCAGGAAGCACCAGCGGCGGTCCTCGAGGTCTCCCATCGGGAAGAGGTCGTAGAAGTCGCCGCCGACCGTCTGGCCCTCGCCTCGCGGCTCGTAGACGATCGCCGTGTCGATGCCCGGGATTTCGGCGAGGGATTCGGGCAGCTGCCGGCGCTGGAGCGCCCGGCTGATGGTGGCCTGCTTGGTGTAGTGGCGGGCCGTGGCGACGGCGTGGGCCACACGCCGCGCCACGTCCTCCGCGAGCCGTACGAGGCCGTCGGTCATCTGCGACACCCCCTTGCGCCCCAGCAACATCGCGCCGTGGCAGCAGCCGCTCGCGACGAGGGGGAAGAGCAGCGCAGAGCCGCCCGCGCCGGCGGCGTCCGCGTTCTGCGGCCAGGGCCAGGGAATGCCGGTCGTGGGGAGCCGGGCGGGCGGCGGGTCGTTCTCGAGCGCCCGGCGCAGTGCGCCGATGCACCGCTCGTCCGTGTGCCAGACGCGGGAGAGCCGCATGGCGCCGGACTCGGTGGTCAGCCACACGCCGCACCAGTCGGCGAGCCTGGGCACCAGGAGCTGTCCCGCGATCGCGGCGACCATGTCCTCGTCCAGCTGCCCGGCGAGGAGTTCGCCGGCCTCGGCGAGGAACGTGGGCCCGGCGCGGTCGACCCATGCGGCGGTGCGGCCTGGGCGGGGGCGGGGCCGGGAGGGAGGGAGTATGTCGGGGGCCCGCGGCTCGCGCTGGAGCGCGTCCTCGGCGGTGCCGTCGAATGTGCTGCCGGTGGAGGCGTTGACGGAGCCGTCGGGCTCCGGCGTGCTGCGAGCGGTTTCCAGCCGGAACCACACGGACTTCTCGGTGCGCCGGTAGATCACCCCCCACGATTCGGCCAGTGCCCGTACGAGCTGGAAGCCACGGCCGCGGCCCTCGCGCCATGCGTCCCGGCCGCCGCGCACCGCGCGGGAGGGATTGTGGTCCAGCACCTCGACGACGACGCCCGAGGGCCCTGGCCCATCCGCTGCGGACGGGGCGAGGGAGCGGGGTCCGGATTCGAGACTGCACGCGACCTCCACGTCCGTGCCGGCGTACATGATCGCGTTGGTGACCAGTTCACTGACGAGAAGCACGGCGTCGTCGACGAGCCGGTCGTCGATCACCCGCGGCCGGGGTGCGGAGGGGGCCTCGGAGAGCGCCGGCGAGCCCCATTCGGCGAGTGCGGCGCGCACGAATTTTCGCGCAGCGGAAGCCGCCATCTCGTTCGCGGGGAGCCTCATCCGCGAAACGGACTCTCGTGGGTAAAGGGAGGACGGCCCCACGTGCGGCCCCAGGATCACTTCGACATTCAGAGCACCCAATGTAACCTAATAAGGCGATCAAGATGCCCATATGTACGGATTTCTGTGAATGGGGTGCTCATGGCGCTCGACCCGGCCGCACCCGATTCCGTTTTCCCCACCACCTCGTCCGGGGAATTCGACGAATCACCTGAACGCACAGGTCAACCGACCTCCGCCCCGGATGGGCAGTGGGTGCGCCCGGCCGAATTGCGCCCATTGCTCACAGCGATGAACTCTCTGTGTGACGGCGATTTCACCGTACGCGTGGAGGGATCGCACGAGGGCCTGCTCGCCGAGATGGCGGGAGTTCTCAACCAGATCGTCGCGCGGAACGCGCATCTGGCTTCGGAGCTTCAGCGGGTGCGCCGCGAAGTCGTCCGGCAGGGCCGGCTGGACGAGCGGATCGCGGCGAGCCCCGGACAGGGCGCCTGGACCACCAGCGTGGACGCCACCAATTCCCTGCTCGAAGCGCTGGTCACACCGGTCGCGAACGCGACGCGCGTGCTCGACGCGGTCGCGGACGGCGATCTGACCCAGCGGGTCGAGCTGCACCACGAGACCCGCCAGCTCCGCGGCGACCTGCGGCGCCTGGGGCGGGGCGTGAACCGGATGGTGGACCAGCTGTCGCTGTTCACCGGAGAGGTGACCCGGGTCGCCCGTGAGGTCGGCACCGAGGGCCGACTGGGCGGGCGCGCCAAGGTGCAGGGCCTGTCCGGCGACTGGCGTGACGTGACGGAGGCCGTCAACACGATGGCCTCGCGGCTGACGGCGCAGGTCCGCGACATCGCGGTCGTGACCACCGCGGTGGCGCGCGGGGATCTGACCCAGCAGGTGACGGTCGAGGCGACCGGCGAGCTGCTGGAGCTGAAGCTCACCGTGAACACGATGGTCGACCAGCTGCGGGCGTTCGCCGACGAGGTGACCCGGGTGTCCCGCGAGGTCGGCACCGAGGGGCAGCTGGGTGGCCGGGCCCAGGTACCGGGCGTCTCCGGGGTGTGGAAGGACCTGACCGACAACGTCAACTTCATGGCCTCGAACCTGACCTCCCAGGTACGCAACATCGCCCAGGTGACCACGGCCGTCGCCAACGGCGATCTGAGCCAGAAGATCACGGTCGACGCACGCGGCGAGATCCTGCAGCTCAAGAGCACCGTGAACACGATGGTCGACCAGTTGTCCGCGTTCGCCGACGAAGTCACCCGCGTCGCCCGCGACGTCGGCACCGAAGGCCGGCTCGGCGGCCGCGCCCAGGTCCGCGGCGTCTCCGGCGTCTGGAAGGACCTCACCGACAACGTCAACTTCATGGCCGACAACCTCACCTCCCAGGTTCGCAACATCGCCCAGGTCGCCACCGCCGTCGCCCAGGGCAACCTCAGCAAGACGATCACCGTGGAGGCGAAGGGCGAGATCCTGGAGCTGAAGTCGACGATCAACACGATGGTCGACCAGTTGTCCGCGTTCGCCGACGAAGTCACCCGCGTCGCCCGCGAGGTCGGCACCGAGGGGAACCTGGGCGGCCAGGCCCAGGTCCGCGGCGTCTCGGGCGTCTGGAAGGAACTGACGGACAACGTCAACTTCATGGCGTTGAACCTGACCTCCCAGGTACGCAACATCGCCCAGGTGACCACGGCCGTCGCCGACGGTGACCTGTCGAAGAAGATCACGGTCGACGCACGCGGCGAGATCCTGGAACTGAAGGACACCATCAACACGATGGTCGACCAGCTGCGGGCGTTCGCCGACGAAGTCACCCGCGTCGCCCGCGAGGTCGGCACCGAAGGCCGGCTCGGCGGCCGCGCCCAGGTCCGCGGCGTCTCCGGCGTCTGGAAGGACCTCACCGACAACGTCAACTTCATGGCCGACAACCTCACCTCCCAGGTACGCAACATCGCCCAGGTCGCCACCGCCGTCGCCCAGGGCGACCTGTCGAAGAAGATCGATGTCGACGCACGCGGCGAGATCCTGGAGCTGAAGACGACCATCAACACGATGGTGGACACACTGTCCTCGTTCGCCTCCGAGGTCACCCGCGTCGCCCGCGAGGTCGGCAGCGAAGGGCAGCTGGGCGGTCAGGCCCGCGTCGAGGGCGTCTACGGGACGTGGAAGCGGCTGACCACGAACGTCAACGAGCTGGCCCTGAACCTGACCACCCAGGTGCGCGCCATCGCCGAGGTGGCCAGCGCGGTCACCCAGGGCGACATGTCCCGCTCCATCGCGGTCGAGGCACAGGGCGAGGTCGCCGAGCTGAAGAACAACGTCAACCTCATGGTGGCCAACCTCCGCGAGACCACCCGCGCCAAGGACTGGCTCGAGTCCAACCTCACCCGTATGGCCGCTCTGATGCAGGGCCACCGCGACCTGGTGGAGGTCGCCGACCTGATCCTACGCGAGCTGACGCCGCTGGTGAACGCGCAGTTCGGCGCGTTCTTCCTGTCCGAGGCCGGAGCACTGCCCGGCGCGGGCCTGGAATTCATCGCCGGGTACGGCACCGACCAGGCCGGCGGTCGCGGACCGCTCCCCGGAACCGGCACACCGGGCCGCGGCCTCATCGCCCAGGCCGCCCAGGAGAAGCAGCGCATCATCATCACGGACGCCCCGCCCGACTACATCACCATCAACTCCGGGCTCGGCTCGGCGCTCCCGCACAGCGTCGTCATCCTGCCGATCCTCTTCGAGGACAAGGTACTCGGAGTGATCGAGCTGGCCTCGCTCAGCAGGTTCAGCGACGTGCACCTGGCCTTCATCGACCAGTTCGCCAACACCATCGGTGTTTCGATCAACACCATCATCGCCAACTCCCGTACCGAGTCGCTGCTGTCGGAGTCGCAGCGGCTCACCGCCGAGCTGCGGATGCGCTCCGACGAGCTGCAGCGCTCCAATGCCGAGCTGGAGGAGAAGGCGGCGCTGCTCGCGACCGCCTCGCAGTACAAGTCGGAGTTCCTGGCGAACATGTCGCACGAGCTGCGCACTCCGCTCAACTCGCTGCTGATCCTGGCGCGACTCCTCGCCGACAACCCCGACAGTCATCTGTCCGAGCAGGAAGTGCAGTTCGCCGCCACCATCCATCGCGCCGGCTCCGACCTGCTCCAGTTGATCAGCGACATCCTCGACCTGTCGAAGATCGAGGCGGGCCGGATGGACGTGCACCCGAAGCAGCTGCCGCTGAACAAGCTGCTCGACTACGTGCACGCGACGTTCCACCCGCTGACCGTGGACCGCGGGCTGAGCTTCGAGATCGCGGTGGCCGACGACGTGCCACAGGAGCTGTTCTCCGACGAACAGCGGCTCCAGCAGATCCTGCGCAATCTGTTGTCCAACGCGGTGAAGTTCACCACCTCCGGTGGCGTGGAGCTGCGTGTCGACCGGGTGTCGGGAAAACGCTTCGAGGAGGAGACCCTGAAGAGGGCGGAGGACGTCGTCGCCTTCTCGGTCAAGGACACCGGGATCGGCATTCCGCCCGAGAAGCTTCCGGTGGTCTTCGAAGCGTTCCAGCAGTCCGACGGCACCACCAGCCGCAAGTACGGCGGTACGGGTCTCGGCCTGTCCATCAGCCGGGAGATCGCCGGGATGCTCGGCGGCCGGATCGTCGCCGAGAGCGAGCTGGGGGTCGGCTCCCGGTTCACCCTCTACGTTCCGGCACGCTACCCCGGCGCCGCGGCCACGCCGGAAGCGGCGGCACTGCGGGTGACGGGCCCCCCTGCCGCGGCTCCCGAGCTCGAACCTGCCCCGGCTGCCGCGTCTGCCCCGGCTTCTCCTCCGCCCACGCTCCCCACGCAGCCGGAGCCGGTGCGGGCCGCCGCCGACTATGCGCCGAACACCGTGATCGGCAGTCCGGACAGTCTGGTCGGCTGGGGCACCGTGGCACCCGCGGAGGTCCGGGAGGACGCCTGGCCGGACACGACACGGCTCAAGGAGTGGCTGAGCGGACGCCCCGGGCGGGTGCTGGCCGGACGTCTCATCCTCATCGTCGACGACGACATCCGTAACGTCTTCGCGCTCACGCATGTGCTGGGCCGCGTCGGTATCACGGTGAAATACGCGGAGAACGGCCGCGAGGGCCTCGAGGTTCTGCAGCGGTTCCCCGATGTGTCGCTGGTTCTGATGGACATCATGATGCCCGAGATGGACGGCTACGAGACGATGCGAGCCATCCGGGGCACCCCGCGCCTCGCCCATCTGCCGATCATCGCGCTGACCGCCAAGGCCATGCCGGGAGACCGCGCCAAGGCGATCGACAGCGGCGCCTCGGACTACGTACCCAAGCCCGTGGACATCGACCACCTGTTGTCGGTCATCTGCGACCTGCTCGACCCGCACGGCGCGCCCTCGGCGCCGAAGCCGAAGCCGGCGCGCGAACCCGAGCAGGCGCAGGTGCAGCATCCCCGTCCGGAAACCGCCGAGGCACAGACCACGATCGCCGAAGCCGACGGTCGTGGCGATGCCCATGACGATGACGAGAATCGCCGAGGCAGAGGCCATGACCACCACCGCCCCTGACAAGTGCAGCATCCTCCTCGTCGACGACATGGAGGAGAACCTCATCGCGTTGGAGGCCGTGCTCGGCCCCCTCCACCAGCAGTTGGTACGCGCCTCCTCCGGGGAGGAGGCGCTGAAGGCGATGCTGCGCCAGGACTTCGCCGTCGTACTGCTCGACGTCCTGATGCCCGGCATGGACGGCTTCGAGACCGCCGCCAACATCAAGCGCCTCGACCAGACCAAGGACGTGCCCATCATCCTGCTGACCGGTACCGACGCCGACACGGACTACGCCTACCGGGGGTACGCGATCGGCGCCGCCGACTTCCTCACCAAGCCGTTCGACCCCTGGGTGCTGCGCACCAAAGTGAGCGTCTTCCTGGACCTGGACCGCAAGAACCGCCAGCTGGCGATGCAGGCCGAGCAGTTGCGGCGGCTTCTGGTCACCGACCGGGCGCCCGTGGAGGCGGCGGGACCGGAGGATCTGCTGGCGGAGATCGCCGAAGAGCTCGCCCAGATCGAGCTGCAACTGCGCAGCACGGAGGGCCCCGAGGCGGCCGGGCTCGCGAAGCGCACGGCCAAACTGCGACGTGCGGTGAACAGTCTGCGGGTGCGGCACGCGGCCTAAGGGGGGTACTGACGGGCCATCACCCCACAACACTCACCCAACCGCCCCCTGACCCGCGACAACGTCAATGTGCTCCTGGAGTACGGGGCGGAGGGGTGTCGTCCGCGCTCGCGAGCGTGCGCAACTCGAGCACGGAGTACGTGGCCGGGTCCGGCCTGTCCTTCGCCAGCACCGAACCGAGCCAACCCAGGAGGAAGCCAAGGGGGGCAGAGACGATGGTCGGGTACTGCAACGGGAACAGGCTGAAGTCCATGTCCGGGAACAGCGCGGTCGGGCCTCCCGAAACCGCCGGGGACAGCACGGCCAGGACCACCGAGGAGGACAGTCCGCCGTAGATGCTCCACAGCGCGCCGGTGGTGGTGAAGCCCCGCCAGTAAAGGCCGTACAGCAGCGCGGGAAGGATCGTCGAAGCCGCGACGCAGAACGCCAGCCCGGCGGCGAAGGAGACATTGAGGCGCTCGGCGAGCAGGGACAGACCCACCGCCGCGCAACCGATCAGCACGACCGCCCAGCGGGCAACCATCAGTTCCTTCTCCTCGGTCGCGCGTCCCCGTTTGAGCACCGCACCGTAGATGTCGTGGGCCACAGACGTCGCTGCGGCGAGGGCGATGCCCGCCACCACGGCCAGGATCGTGGCGAACGCCACGCAAGCCATGACGGTGAGCATCCACGGCCCGCCTACGGAGTGGGCGAGCAGCAGGGTCGCCGTGTTTCCCGAGGGGCTCCCGGCGAGAATGGTCTCCGGGCCGAGCACTGCCGCCGCGCCAAATCCCAGAATCCCCGCGGTCACACAGAACACGCACGTCAGAACCGCCGTCCACTGCACTGAACGCCGCGCAGCGCGCGCGGAGGGCACCACGCACATGCGCATCAGGAGGTGTGGGAGTCCGGCGGCGCCGATCAGGGCTCCGAGCTGGAGGCTCACTCTGTCCAGCGTCTCGGTACCGGTCCCCTGGGCGCGGGCGCCGGGGGCGAGGAAGTTCTCCCCGACGCCGCTGCGGCGGGCCGCGGTTCCCAGCAGGTCACTGGGGTTCCAACCGAACTTCGCCAGCACCAGGACGGCCAGGAAGATGCTCGCGACCAGGAGGACGGCCGCCTTGAGCAACTGTACGAGCGTCGCGCCGTGCATACCGCTGATGGCCACATAGATGATCATCAGGATGCCGAGGAAGACCATCAGGCAGTTCTGGGCCGCCTCGCCCGATATGCCCAGCAGAGGTGCTGCCAGCGCGCCCGCACCCACGAGTTGGGCGGTGAGGTAGACCAGCGAGATCACCAACGTGGCGAGGCCCATGGCCAGATGGACGGGCCGCGGCCGCAGCCGGCGCGCCAGCGCGTCGCCCACCGTATAGCTGCCGGTGTTGTGGAACGGCTCGGCGACCACCAGCAGAATGACGGCCCAGACCACGACGGGCCCCACCAGATACGGGATGCCGTCGAAACCGGCCAGTGCGATCAGCCCCGGAGTGCCAAGAAGCGTCGCTGCGGAGATGAAGTCGCCGAACAGGGCTATCCCATTGCGCGCGGATGGCAGTTCGCGGCCGCTGACGAAGAAGCGGCGGGGGGTGTCACTGTCCGCCGCACCCCACAAGGCAATGAGAATGACGCTGACGACGAAGACCGCGAAGACGATCAGGGTTGTTCCGTCGTGCGTGATCTGGGCGGAAAGCAGAGAGGCGCTCACCGAAGCCTCCCTTTTGATTCGAGCCCGGCCCGCACACTCTCGGCCAACGGATCCAGGGTGGTGCGGGCGTAACGCGCGTACCAACGGCACACGAGGAGCGTGGTGGCGCACTGCAGGAGCGCCAGAGCGAGCCCGAGGTTCAGGTGGCCGACCAGCCTCACAGCCATCAGCCCGCCGGCCACATTGGCCAGAAGGGCGTTGAGCAGATAGAAGCCGACCACGGCGCTGGCAACGGGGAGGATCCTGGAGCGGCGCTCCGCGCGCAACCGTTCGACGTCCGTCGGGACGTCCGGCTCCGCGTAGGGCCTGTGCTCGTAGGGGCCACGGCCGTACGACGGTGGTCTTGGGAACGGCTCAAAGGGACTGGTCATGACGACATCAACTCCTCTTGGCTGCATGCCGCGGTGAGGGCGACGCGTCACCGCAGGGGCAGTCGACCGGGTCGGTGTCTGCCAGGGCACGACTCGGTGTCCGAGCCGTGACGCAGTGACGTGCTCAGCCCTTGTGGGTCCTGATCTCCTCGATCGGAGAGGGATGTCGACCACGATCCTCAGGCTCACGGGCGGCCACCGTGGAACCAGGGCGAACAGGTGAAGGATGAGCCGGGCGGCATTTCGACAATGCCGAACGACGTTCGGTTCGGGAGCTTAGAGGGGCGCACCGCGCAGGACAAGACGTCGTCGGCGAGTCACCCTCCGCATCCGTCTGAGGTCCGCTGCCCGCGCTCCTGCCCGGCTGTCAGTACCCGGCCGGTTCCGGAAGTTACACGTACCTTCAGTAACCGAACCCGCCCGGAAGGCCTGTACGACGCCTGCGCGGGTCCCTGGGACGGCCGCCGATCAGCCCAGCGGTTTCGACAAGTGCGCCAGGATTCCGCAGACTTCCTCGATGATCTCCTGAGCCTCGGCCATGTCCGCGCAGTCGCTCAGCTCTTTGGCGGCACCCCCGATCACCGTGGTCAGCACGACGCCCCGGACACGGCCGGCACGCCGCGTCTCATCCACCTCGAGCAGCCTGGCGTTGCGCCGTACCCACGAGCGGTCCCACTGCCGCCGCAGGGCGTCGAAACCGACCGGGCCGTCCTCCTGCTGCAGCAGCCTGCCGATACGCCGGTGCAGCCAGGCGCCCTCGAGATACGCCCTCGCCCCCGCGAGGAACAGCGCGATCGGGTCGGTCACGCCCTGCCCGCGCGCTGCGGCGATCACCGCCGCGGTCCGCTGCTCCTGCTCCTCCTGGAACTCCTCCCACAACGCCAGGTACAGCCCTCTCTTGCCCCCGTAATGGTGGAAGAGGCTGCCGACCCGGATCCCCGAACGCGCCGCGATCTCCGTCACGCTCGCGTTGGTGTAGCCGCGCTCGGTGAACACATCGAGCGCCGCGTCCAGCAACGCGCGCCGCGCCGAGACCTCCGCGGCGGCCGCAGCCTCTGCGGGCGTCTGCACCGTCGTCTCCGCCGCGGCCTCCGCCCCCTCTGCCGCGGTCTTCGCCGGCGTCTCCGCTGAGCCGGCCGTCCGCTCCGGATGGGTCCGGCTCACTGCACATCCTCCGATTCCCCGGCCGCGTCGCGGATGGCGAGAGCGACCAGCAGTTCCAGCAGATCGTCGATCCGGCGGGGGTTGCGCCCGGTTCGTTCCTCGATGCGGCGCAACCGGTAGTGCGCCGTGTTGTGGTGCACCTGCAGCCGGTCCGCTGCCAGCCGCAGGTTCAGATCCGCGTCGGCGAACGCCCGTACCGTGGCCGCGAGCGCACCCCCGCGCCGGACGTCCTCGTCCAGCAGGGCACTGATCCGCGGGTCGACCAGCTGGCGGGCGATGTCGTCCGCGCGCAGGGCGAGGTACTGGAACGGAGACAGCCGCGGCAGCGCCGCCACCCCTCCCCCGCTGGGGACGAACTCCAGGGCGGCTCTGGCCTCCTGGTAGGCCCGCGGCAGCTCCGCCGCGCCCCCGGCCACCGTGCTGATCCCCATCGCAAGAACCGTTCCGTCCCGGGCCAGGTGCCGCTGTGCCTCTTCGAAGCGCGCGCATATCTCGTCCGGCTCGGTGCCCGTACGCAGCACCGGCACGGCCACGACCTCGCTGTGCCGCACGACCACCAGGACTCTGGCGGCCCGCACGCCGGCGGCGGAGATCGCCGCGCTGGTGATGTATCCGCTCTCGGCGGCCGTGTCCGCTCCCCCGTGCCGGGCGCCGTCGACACCGACCGCCACGACCACCATCATCGGCACGTGCGCGCCGATGCCGTATGCCTGTGCTGCGGCCAGGAGAGGCCCCCGGGTCGGCATGTGGCCCGCGAGCAGTTGCTCGAGCAGGTCCCTGCGCTCGCGGTCCGCGTCGGCCACGACGTGCTGCTGGAACTCCAGGTAGGCCTGTGCTGCCTGGGTGCTGGCGAAGTCCATGTACCGCATCAGCGGGGCGACCAGGGTGAGCACGGCATCCTGTCCGGCGGCCGACGGACCCGCGCAGTCGCGCAGTGCCTCCCAGAAGACCTGTCGGCCGACCCGGAACGCGCTGATGAAGTCCTCCAGCGCGAACCCGGCGCGCGCCCTGCGCATCGCCGCAGCCCGGCTGAAGGCCAGCTCCTCGGGGGCGAAGCTCCGCTCGCCCGCCAGCAGCGCCAGCTGGACCCGGTAGTGCAAGAGCACCTGGTGGCGCACGTCCTCGAAGAAGTGCTCGTCCTGCACCGCGTAGGCGGGGATCTCGGCGCGCATCACTGCAAGCGCGGACTCCGTCACCTGCTCCACGCGCTCCTTCACGGCGTGCAGGATCCGCAGCCGTTCGTTGTGCAGTTGCTCGGTCAGCGGGGGCACGTTCGGGACGATCGCGCGGTACATGCCGGGATCGTCGTCGCCCAATCGTGACCAGTCAACAGGGTGGGGACCGGTTTTTCACGCCGGACTGTGCGCGGCGCACAGGGCGGCGACCTCGAAGTTGAGTGCTCGCACCCAATGCCCGTGCAGAACGGGCCCTCCTACTGTGACGCTCGCCCACTCACCCAGGGACCTTGTTGAAAGGGCGACGCCCATGCTCGAGGTTGACCGCATCACCATGCGTTTCGGCGGAATCACCGCTCTGGACGGCGTCGGATTCGCCGTCGGACAGGGCACCGCCGTGGGCCTCATCGGGCCCAACGGAGCGGGCAAGACCACGCTCTTCAACTGCCTGACCCGGCGGTGCACGCCCGACGAAGGCACGGTGCGTTACGAGGGTCAGGACCTGCTGTCCCTGCCACCGCACGCCGTGGCCGGGCACGGCATCGCCCGTACCTTCCAGAACCTGGGCCTGTTCCAGCACCTCACGGTCCGGGAGAACGTGATGGTCGGCGCTCACCACCGGGGCCGCGCCGGGTATGTCGCCGCCGCGCTGCGGCTGCCGCAGGTGCGGCGTGAGGAAGCGCGGCTGCGCTCCCGTGCGAAGGAGCTGCTGCAGCGGCTGGACCTGGCCGACGTCGCGGACCATCCCGCCTCAGGGCTGCCCTTCGGCACGCTCAAACGGGTCGAGTTGGCCAGGGCTCTGGCCGTGGAGCCGCGGCTGCTGCTGCTCGACGAGCCTGTCAACGGCCTCAGCCACGGCGAGGTCGAGGTCTTCGCCGAGCTGATCAGGGGGGTGCGCGAGGACTTCGACCTCACCCTGGTCGTGGTCGAGCACCACATGGGCTTCGTGATGGGACTGTGCGATCGCGTGGTGTGCCTGGACTTCGGACGCAAGATCGCCGACGGGCCGCCGGAACAGGTGCAGCGTGACCCGGCCGTCATCGAGGCCTACCTGGGAGCGGCGGCATGAGCGAGCAGGTGAAGGAGTCTCCCGCCGGCGAACCCATAGCACCGGACTTCCTCGAGGTGTCGGACCTGCACGCCGGCTACGGACAGGCCCGCGTCCTGCACGGCCTCGGCTTCTCCGTCGGCCGGGGCGAGGTCTGCGCGATCCTCGGGCCCAACGGCGCGGGCAAGACCACAGCCCTGCGGGCGATGAGCGGCCTGGTCAGGGGACGCGGATCGGTGACGCTGGACGGCGCCCAGCTGCTGGGCCGCTCCCCCGAACAGGCCGCCCGGCTCGGTGTGGCACACGTCCCCGAGGGCCGGGGCACGTTCAACGACCTCACCGTGGAGGAGAACCTGCGCGTCGGCGCGTATCTGCGCCACCGGCGAGGGCGTCGGGCCAGGAACGAGCGGGCTGCGGTGGCAGCGGACCTGGAGCGGGTCTACGGCTACTTCCCCAAACTGCGCGAGCGCTCACGGCAGGCGGCGGGCAGCCTCAGCGGCGGCGAGCAGCAGATGCTCGCGATCGGCAGGGCGCTGATGCTCCGTCCTGCGCTGCTGCTCCTGGACGAGCCCTCGCTGGGCCTGGCGCCCCTCGTCACCCGCGAGCTGTTCCGGATCGTCCGTACCGTCAACGAGGAGGAGCGCACGACCGTGGTCGTCGTCGAGCAGAACGCCCAGCTTGCGCTGGACATCGCGCACCAGGCGCACGTACTGGAGTCGGGCCGCCTGGTGCTGTCGGGCCCGGCCGATCGGATCCGCCAGGACGGCCAGGTCGCCGAGGTGTACCTCGGCATCTCCGTCCAGGCCCGGCAAGGCGGGTGATGCGCGTGCTGACCGAATTCCTCCAGCAGGTCGTGGAAGGACTGGGTGCCGGCTCGATCTACGCGAGCCTGGCACTGGCCCTGGTCCTGATCCACCGGTTCACCGGCATCGTCAACTTCGCCCAGGGCGAACTCGCCATGATCTCCACCTACGTGGCGTGGCAGCTGGTCGCCTCGGGGATGCCGTTCTGGCTGGCCCTGCCGGTCACGCTCGCGGTCTCCTTCGCGGGCGGCATGCTCATCGAGCGCCTGCTCATCCGGCCGGTCGAGGGAGCGCCCGAACTGACCGTCGTCATCGTCACCGTGGGCCTGTTCATCTTCGTCAACGCGGCCGCGGGCCTGATCTGGTCATTCACCGTGAAGGACTTCCCCCAGCCGTTCCCCGACGGCGGCCTCGACCTGGCAGGGGTCGGCATCGGCTGGTCGACGCTGGGCGTCATCGGCGTCGTCGCCGTGGTCATGGGACTGCTGTACCTGCTGTTCCAGCACACCAGGACCGGTCTGGTGATGCGGGCGGTCGCGGCCAATCCCGCCTCGGCCAGGCTCTCCGGCATCCGGATGGGCCGGGTACTGATGCTCGGCTGGGGGCTGGCCGCGACAGTCGGCGCACTGTCGGGCGTCCTGGTCGCCCCGCTGCTGTTCCTGGAGCCCAACATGATGGGCGGCGTTCTCATCTACGCCTTCGCCGCAGCCACCCTCGGCGGCTTCGACAGCCCGGTGGGCGCGGTGGCGGGCGGCCTGGTCGTGGGCGTCGCCGAGACCCTGGCCGGGGCCTACGTCGGATTCGTCGGCGCCGACCTGAAGATCGGCGTACCACTGCTGATCATTCTCGTGGTGCTGCTGGTACGTCCCCAGGGGCTGTTCGGCCGGGCGGCGGTGGTGAGGGCATGACCACGGGAGAACAGATCACCGAGAGCGCGTCGCGCACCGCGCGCCGGGCACGTCCGCTCGCGGCGCTGGTCATCGCGGCCGCCCTGCTCGCGGCGCCCTACTATTTCGCCCCGTTCCGGGTCTTCCAGCTGACCATGGTGCTGGTGTACGCGATCGTGCTGGCGGGCCTGAACCTGCTGGTGGGCTACGGCGGGCAGATCTCCCTCGGACACGGCGCGTTCTTCGCCGTGGGCGCCTACACGGCGGCCGTCATGCTCGACCGGTCCACCACCGGCCATCTGGCGACGCTCCCGGTCGCGGCCGCGGGATGCTTCCTCCTCGGTCTGGGCTTCGGGGTACCCGCGCTACGGCTCCGCGGCCTCTACCTGGCCCTGGTCACCTTGGCGTTCGCCGTGTTCCTGCCGCCGCTGCTGAAGCGGTTCGAGCACGTGACGGGCGGCTCCATGGGCCTGACCGTCCCCAAGCCGCAGCCGCCCTCCTGGACCGGCCTGGCCGAGGACCAGTGGCTGTACTTCCTCACCCTCACCGTCGCCGCGGTCACGCTGCTGGTCGTCCGCAACCTGGTGCGCTCGCGGGTCGGCCGGGCGCTGCTCGCCATCCGGGAGAACGAGACCGCGGCGGAGGTGATGGGGGTGAGGCTCTCCTTCCACAAGACGCTCGCCTTCGCCTGGAGCGCGATGCTCGCAGGTGCCGCCGGGTGCCTGTACACCTGGGTGATCGGCTTCGTGTCTCCTGACTCCTTCAGCATCAACCTGTCCATCACCCTGCTGGCCGGCCTCGTCGTCGGTGGCCTGGCATCCGGGTACGGGCCACTGCTGGGCGCCGCTTTCGTGATGTATGTGCCAAATCTGGCGCAGGACATCAGCCCGGCCGCGCCGGGAGTCGTCTTCGGCCTGCTGATCATCGCCGTCATGTATGTGGCCCCGACCGGCCTGGCCGGCCTGGCGGCCCGCGCCCGGCAGGGGGTCCGGCGGCGTGCGGAACGCCTCCGCCGCACCCGCCGCCGACCGGAACCCGCCTCCCCCGCGGAACCGCCCGGTCCCCCACAGCCCGACCTCCAGCCCGATCCCCAGCCCCTCACCGCACCGCCCACCACCGGAAAGGGATGATCCGGATGCGCCACACCACCGCCCTGCGGGCAGCCGCCGCAGGAATCGCCGCCCTGCTCACCGCCACCGCCTGCTCCAGTCAACGGGGTCAGGAAGACGCCGCGGCCTCGGCCGACGGCGCCTGCAAGGGCCAGCAGACCACGGGTATCACCGACAAGAGCATCAAGCTCGGCGGCATCTACCCGATGTCCGGGCCGGCCTCCGCCTACGGCACCATCAGCAACGGCGTCAGCGCCTACTTCGAGTACGTCAACGCCGAGAAGGGCGGTATCGGCGGCCGCAAGGTCGAGTTCATCGTCCGTGACGACGGCTACCAACCGCCGAAGGCCGTGGAGGAAGCCCGAAGACTGGTGGAACGGGAGAAGGTCTTCGCCGTGTTCCAGACGCTGGGAACGCCCTCCACCTCGGCCGTGTGGGACTACCTCGACCAGCAGAAGGTGCCACAGCCGTTCGTGGCCACCGGCGCCTCCAAGTGGGGTACGGACACCCAGCACCCGTGGACCATGGGCTGGCAGCCCAACTACGTCGCCGAGTCCCGGATGTACGCCGACCACCTCAAGAAGGAGAGGCCGAAGGCCAAGGTGGCCGTGCTCTTCCAGAACGACGACTTCGGCAAGGACCTGCTCGGCGGCTTCAAGCAGGCCGTCAAGGGCAGCGACGTCACGGTCGTCGCCGAGGAGAGCTACGAGGTCACCGACCCGTCCGTCTCGGCCCAGATGACCAGCCTCGCCCGCTCCAAGGCGGATGTGCTGCTGAACATCACCACGCCCAAGTTCGGCAGCCAGGCCCTGGCCGCGGACGCGAAGAACTCCAAGTGGAACCCGCTGCACATCGTCAACAGCGTCTCAGCGTCGACCAGCGTGCTCAAGCCCGTCGGCTTCAAGAACGTGCAGAACGTGGTCTCGGCCACCTACTTCAAGGATCCCGCCGACCCCCAGTGGGCTAATGACGCGGAGATGCAGACCTACCGTGCGGCCATGAAGAAGTACGCCCCGGACACCGATCCCTCGATCCAGTTCAACGCCTACGGCTGGGCCGTGGCCTCCAGCCTGCACAAAGCCCTCGACGCCATGGAATGCCCGACGCGAGAAGGGCTGAGGGACTCCATCCAGAAGCTCAAGGACGTCAAGGTGGACATGCTGCTCCCGGGCGTCGCTCTGAACACGGGCGCCAAGGACCGATTCCCCATCGAGACCATGCAACTCGTGCGCTTCCAGGGAGAACGGTGGGTCCTGTTCGGCGAACCCCTCGACACCCGCAAGGAGTTCGGCCCCGTCACCGGCTGACGTCCAGCTGACCGGGAGGGACCGGCTCCCGCCCACCGGCCGGCCCTCCCGGTCCCCACGGACCTGCCACGCCCGTCCCCACCCACGCGCCCACGCCACCGCGGACCAGGCACCCACCCCCAGGGTTCGCGTGGGCGCCTCTCCCTGGAGGCTCCATGCCGGAGCGAGACCCTGTACGGCACGACAGCGCCCTCCCGCGACTCGTGCCCGTGCCCGAGGACGACTGGGATGCGCGGACCCGCCATCTACTGGCCGACGCCCCTCGGGACCCGGGGGGCCGGGTCCCGAATATCTTCACCACTCTGGTGCGTCATCCCGAGCTCTACGAGCGGTTCATGCCCTTCGGAGGCCAGTTGCTCCGCCGGGGCCGGCTCTCGGGAAGGTTCCGTGAACTGCTGATCCTTCGCACCTCGTACAACACCGGCGCCCCGTACGAGTGGGGACGCCATGTCCCCCTGGCCAAGGCGTCGGGACTCACCGACACGGAGATCGACCGCATCGCCCAGGGCCCGGAGGCCGACGGGTGGACCCACGTCGAAGGCTGCCTCATCCGGGCCGCCGACGAGCTGAACCGCGATGCACGGCTCTGCGCCGCCACGTGGCAGACGCTGGCCGAGCACTTCAGCGACGCGGAGCTGATCGAGATCAGCATTCTGGTGGGTCAGTACCACATGGTGGCGTTCTTCCTGAACTCCGTCGGTGTGGAGCTGGACCCGGGTTTCGACGGCGCAGGACTTGCGGGAGGGAACGGGAGCGATGAGTGAGAGGGAACGGGACCACGCCGCCCGACGGCTCGCGGGCCGCAAAGTGCTGGTGGTCGGCGCGGGCACCCGTCCCGACGACGCCCCGCAGGCGCCCGTCGGCAACGGCAGGGCGATCGCCGTTCTCGCCGCCCGTGAAGGTGCGGACGTGGCCTGCGCCGACGTCGTCGGTCCAGCCGCAGCCGTGACTGCCGGCCTGGTCACCGCCGAAGGTGCCCTGGGTGTTCCCGTGGTCGCCGATGCCACGCACGCGGAGCAGTCGGCCGCCATGGTCGCCGAAGCGGTCCGCGGGCTGGGCGGGCTCGATGCGCTGGTGGTCAATGTGGGGGTGGGCCTCGGCGTGGGACTGGCGGACTCATCACCCGAGGAGTGGGACCAGGTTCTCGGCCTGAATCTGCGTGCGCCCTTTCTCGCCGCCAAACACGGCCTTCCGTCGATGGCCGATGAAAGCGCCGTCGTCTTCATCGGGTCGGTCGCCGGACTGCGAGCCGCGACCGGCTCTCCCGCCTACGACAGTTCCAAGGCCGGCCTGTTCGGGCTGACCCGCCATGTGGCGAGGGAGGGAGCAACACGAGGCATCCGCGCCAACATGGTCGTCCCTGGCCTGATCGACACGCCGATGGGCCGCCATGCATCGGCGAACCGGACTTCCCGGGCGGCCTCCTTCGCCCGCATTCCGCTCGGCCGTCAGGGCACCGCCTGGGAGGTGGCGGAGGCCGTCACCTTCCTGCTCTCCGATCGGGCCTCCTACATCACTGGCCAGAGCCTGGTGGTGGACGGTGGTCTCACCGCGGTGTGACAGCAGGGTCGCGCGGGACAACGCGCCGGCGCGGGCCGGACTGCGGTGGCCGCCGTGGGCGGACGGTCGCGGCTGTCCCGCTCGACCCTGCTGTCACACCCACAGCCGGCGCCCGCACCAGGGAGCTGCGCAAGACCGACGGCGGCGACCTGTCGGTCACGGGCAGTCCACGCCCGTGCTGCCCCTGCCCGAGGTCCGCACAGCCGCTTCAGAAGCACTGGGTGCCACTCAGGACTGGCTGTTGAGGAACCCGATCCCCACGGCCCCCCACCACCCGACCTGGGAAACCACGACGGACATCGCTCCACGCACCAGCAGCCGTCTGTCCACCTGCCCTCCCGCCTGCTCGGCGAGGGAGCGGTGCAGAGCGTGTGCGTGCACGCCGTTGAGGGCGACGAGGAGAACCAGTCCCAGCTTCACCCTGGTGGCTGCCAGTGTCAGGTCCGGGCCGAGAACGGCACCACTGATCACCATACCCGTCAGACCGGACCAGACGAGCAGGTGCAACGGACCGGTGAAGTCCAGCACTTGACGCAGACTGCGCCGCCCCAGCAACCAGAGCAGCCCGTAGTAGTCAATGGCCTGCACGGTGCCGAGTCCCAGGATCAGCGCTGCCAGGTGCACGAAGAGTGCCGCGGCGCGCAGCGCAGGGCCGGCTTCGAGTTGCCGCGCCGCACACACGCCGGCCGCCCACACCAGACAGACCAGGGCGTCAGCGACACCGATCATCCAGCCGGGCACCGGCCCCCGGACCCGATCCGTCCCATGACCCTGCGGCACTGATCAGTCCTCGGCCACCCAGCCGGCCATGATGCCCATGACGCCGCCGTGCGAGTGTCCTGCGCTCTCGTACCTGCTGGTGATCTGCAGGACGTCACCCCGCTCGATAGTGCCGAGCGGATCGCCGCTGCACGGCGGCATGTCCGAGATCTCCGTATTTCCATGGAGGTCGATGAATTCGGGGCTTCCGCCCTCCTCCGCCACGATGTTGCACAGCAACTTTCCCGTGGTGAGGTTCTCCGTGCGCACAGAGCGGCCCGCGTGGTGCAGGTGGCCGCGCATGTGGACAAGCCTTCCGGAAATGGTGGAGCGCCACCGCCTGACCTCTTCACTGACGCCGTCCGGAGCGTCGTACGCACTGCCGAGACAGCCGCCCGCATCCATCCAGATCGGGGTCACAGGCCGGAGCCTCGAGCCCGCGGCGGATTCATGGGTGAAGGTGAAGGTGATGTAGACGGTCTTCTTTTGAGCCGCATGGTTCATGAGGTCGTAGAGCATGTTCCAACGCTCGCCCCGGCGCACCTTGATGCCGTATCCGGAGGGCAGGACACTTTCCACTCGCTCGTTCCCGGAGGCGAATTTCCGCTGGGGGCCGCGACAGACGACGTCGCTCGTCGAGTGGGTGCCCAGCACCGCGTGGTGGAGCATCGGACCGGTGTTGACGTTGGCGTTCGACCCGTCCGGGTAGACGAGATTCGGCTTGAAGCCCGTGATGAAGCAGTCGTCGCACGGCTTCTGGACGTTCAGCGCGAGGCGGTTGCCGGTTTCGCCGTGGTCGTGGCCCGATGCGGCGGGAAGGGTGAACGGCCCGTAGCGCACGGTCGTTGTCGTCCTGGCATCAGGGGCTCGGTACACCGTGGACGTGGACACCTGCTCTGCGGCGGGGACCGGGGCGGCTGCGGTGACGACCAGTGCAGCGGTGGTTCCCAATGCGGTGAGGATCAGTGGGGCAGTGAGGGGCAGACTTCGCTGGGACATGTCTCTCTCCGTTTTGAGATCTGGAGTTGACTGCCAGACAGGCAAGGACCTGTTGCGGAAATCGGCGCGGGATATCCCAGACTGCCGAACCGATTCTCTCCCGGTCGCGTCCACAAGAGGCGAGGAGCTTTTACGTAGGGAGAAATATCGGCCCTGGAATCGGGCGTCCGGTTCACACGTGTACGGGCCTTGCTGCGGCTCACCGGTAGAGTGGCGTGCGCCTTTTACGGTGTCAACGAAGGCTGGCGCAAGTAAAATCAGGTGACGACACTCGTGATGCACTGACCAGCTTTTTCCCTGAATTTGCTGCCGCTCTCACTGGGGCAAGACCGGTGACTTCACTGATTCATGGCCGTACCCGCCGGTGATGGGCGTCGCCCTGGCCATCGCCGAGGCGACGCCGCGGAAGCCCTCTCAGCGGGTTCGTTCGGCAGGGCCCAGCCCGGCGAACAGAACGTGCATCAGAGAGGTCCAGGCACCGTGGTCCGGGCTGTCCGCCCTCACTGCGGCGAGTACGTCCACTCCCAGGGACACACACAACACAAGGCGGGCGCAGGCCGCCGCATCGATCAGCGGGTCGAACGTGCCGTTCCGCTGGCCGAGTTCAACCAGGTCCCTCAACTTGCTCTCCACCCGGTCCAAGGCAGCGTGGACCTTGCGGGCGACCTCGGCGTCGCGCCTGGCGGCTGTGAGCGCTTCACTGACCAGCGGCGCCCAGGTCGCCTGACGCTGATCGGAGAGATCCGTGACGATCAGCGCGAGGACATCGGCGGGTTCGGCCCCGCTGCTCAGAGCCTGGGCGAGCTTGTGCGATGCCGCCGCCAGGCCGTAGTCGACCGCCTCGGCGAGGAGTTCGGCCTTGTTGCGGAAGTTGCCGTAGATCGCCCCGGTGGAGAGGCCGGCTCGGCGGGCTATGTCCTGCACCCGCGCGCGGTCGTAGCCCTGCTCACCGAACTCCTGGACAGCAGCCTCGACCAGGCGTTCACGGATCACCGGCCTGGACGGCCTCGCGAAGGAATCAGGCTCTGCCACGCCCCCAGCCTAGGACCTGTCCGGTGGATCAGGCCCTAGCCGCGTCATGCGGCCGGTCCGCTCGGAGCCAGGGCGATCTCTCGCTGCTCGTTCTCGGCTCGACCAGGATGCGGGCCAGGATCCTCTCTTGCACTCCTGGTTGCGAATAATCATTATTCTTGACCAGGGTCAGTCCATCCAGGAGGCGTACGTCATGACGTACGGCACCAAGCACACCATGGTCGGCAGACGGGCCGAACACCGACAACTCGCCGCGTGGATCGAGGCCTGCCGCAGTGCGAGGAAGGGTGGTGCACTGCTGGTAACGGGAGACCAGGGAATCGGCAAGACCACGCTGATCCGTCACGCCGCGCACCTCGCGCAAGGGTTCCACACCGTACGCGCTGACGGAGTGCAGGCGGAGCAGAGCCTGCACTACGCAGCGGTACAGCGAATGGTCCGGCCCTTGGCCGTCGGCGTACGCCGCCTCCCGCCGCACTTGGCCGAGTTGCTGGAGAAGGTACTTCTCGGCCTGGAACCACCGCCCCAGGAGCGGCCGCTGATCTCCGTCGCGGTGCTCGCCCTGCTGTCGCGGAGCTCCGTCAGGCGCCCCGTGCTGGTCAGCGTCGATGACCTGCAGTGGGTCGACGCCGAGTCACAGCACGTCCTCGGGCTTGTGGCCCGTCGGGTCAGCACCGAACGGGTCCTGGTCCTGGCTGGTGCCAGTGCAGACAGTGAGGCATCCATGCTGATGCCGGGTGTGCCGGTACTGCATCTGACGGGCATGAGCGACCGCGACTGCCTACGGCTGGTCGAACACCGCCACCCGTCAGCCGTGGCGCCCGCCGTATGCGAGGTACTCGTCCATGCCGCCAACGGCAATCCGCTGGTCCTCCTGGAACTCCTGCGGACGCTGAACCCCGGTCAGCTGGCGGAGCTGCCACGGCTGCCCGACCCACTCCCGATGGGGCCGCGGCTGACCCAGCTCAGGCTCGCGCCGTTGCGCGAGCTCTCCGACGACTGCCGCCGACTGCTCACACTGCTGGCCACGGAACCGCGCCTGGATCCCCCAGCACTGTACCGAGTGGCCCAACTGGCAGCGATCGACCCCGCGGCACTGAAAAGCGCCGAGGTGGCGGGGTTGATCACTGTGTCGAGGACGACCTTGTCCTTTCGCGACGCCGCCCTCGCCCGGGCCATCCGCCAGAGTCTGGATCTGAACGAACGGCACTGGGCGCACGAACTCCTGGCGCGTGCGTTCGCGGCCGGCCACGACGACCGTCGCGGCTGGCACGAGGCCGCCCTGTCGACGGAAGCGGACGCAGGTCTGGCCGACGAGCTGGAGCGCCAGGCTGCCCGAGCGCGTCGGCACGGCGAGCCGTGCCACGCTGCCGTACTGATGGAGCGCTCAGCGGAGCTGACCGATGAGGACGGTCCGCGGGCCGGCCGCCTCGTCGCCGCTGCCACCTGCAGCAGTATGGCCGGGCGTCTGCGGCGTGCCGCCCGGCTGCTGGAGCAAGCGGAGGTGCTGGGCGGTGCGCAACGCCCGTCCCTGCGAGGGGACATCGCTTTTCTGCAGGGCGTGCTCTCGCTGCACCAGGGCACACCGGACGACGCCTACGACGCTCTGCTGACCGCAGCGGATGTACTGACCGTCAGCAACGCCCGTCTCGCGGCCAAGGCACTGGCCGCGGCAGGAGAGGCCGGCCTCTACGCGGGAAGTGAGGACTTGCCGGTACGGGCGGTTCGGCGGGCGCGGGCGCTTCTCGGTGGATCCGAGGTCCCGGACGAACCCGACGCCCGGCTCGCCGCCCACTGCCTTCTCGGAGTCGCCGAGTCTTTACGAGGGCTGCCCACCGCGGGCATCCGGCTGCGCAAGAGCGTTGCAGATGCCGCGCAGGCGGAGGACCCGCTCCTGCTTTCCTGGGCAGCCCATGGAGCACTGTTCACCGCCGACGACACCCACGCCCGTTCACTGGCGGCACGTGCGGTGGCACTGGCGCGCAGGGCAGGTGACCTCCCGACGGTTGCCCATGCCATGCAGTACCTCGCCTACTCCGAGTGCTGGCTGAGCGGACCGGACTCCGCGCGGCTCATCGCGACCGAGGCTCTGCGGCTGGCCCGCGGAACGGGCCAGCTCACTTGTGTACGCAGCCTGATGGGGATGCTGATGCTCGCCGCCGGGCTCGCCGGTGACGCCGAGACCTGCGAGCGGTACGCGGGCCGGGTGGTCGACGAGGCGGCGGAACACGGAAACGGACTCGCCTGCGCCCTCGGCCTGTGGGGACTGGCGCATGTGGATCTCGCCTCGGGACGCTGGGATGAGGCGGCTGCGAAGCTACGGCGGATCACCCGCATGAAGCCGGGGCACCCCGGTGTCGCACTCCAGGCGGTGCCCGCCTATGTGGAGGCCGCCGTCCGGGCCGGGCTCCGCCCGCGGGCGGAACGAGCCACCGCGGCGTTCGCACGGTGGGCGGAGGGGGTCGGCCAGGGCTGGCCGACCGCGCTGTCGGCCCAGTGCCGCGCGGTCCTGACAAGCGGAGACCCCGAGGAGCACTTCCGGCTCGCGCTACGCCTGCACCCGCCCCGTGACCGTGAACTGGAGCTGGCACGCACCAACCTCCTCTACGGCGAGTACCTCAAGCGCGAACGCCGGCGCGCCGAATCCCGTGTCCAGCTCCGAGTGGCCGAGGAGATCTTCCGCAGGCATCGGGCCCGGCTGTGGCTCGATCGGGTCCGTGCGGAGCTGCGCGCCAGCGGTGGCAACGCGGCTGCCGAAGCCGGGGACGGTACCTACGCGGCCGACTCGGCGAGGACGAGGAACCTGACCGCCCGTCAACGCGAGATCGTCGGGCTGGTCGCGGCGGGCGCGACCAACAAGGAAGCGGCAGCGCGGCTCTGCCTGAGCCCGCGCACCGTCGACTACCACCTTCGCCGTGTCTTCCAGCAGTTGAGCATCACGTCGCGCGCCGAACTCATCCGGTGGTTCGGCGCCGAATCCGCCCGGAGCCGGTGACGCCAGCGGCTCACGCTCACAAGTCCACTTCCCAAACAGGGCATTACAGCTGGTCAAGTGGTGTGTGGGCTTTTGACGCAGTGGCGGAAGAGGACCTCGACGCTCTGACCCGCACGGCGGGCGCATTCGGCCGGGTCCGCACCGGAGTACAGCCAGAACGAGATCCCGCCGTGCCGGAGGTCGTGAGTCCGCTTGGTCGGGCCGGCAAACCGTCATGCTCGGATGCCCCTCGCACAACGCTGAACCGGCGCGGTCGGCCCTCTCCCCGTTGTCACGAAATCCGGTGCCTGCGATCCTCGCGCCCCGCTCCGAGGCATGAGCCGGGACGCAAAGGGCGCTATGCCGGGGGCATGAGGTCGGCGTGGGCCTTGAGCAGCCCGGGCGGAGCCGCCTGGCGCCAGGAGTCGACGACGATTGCACGCAGTTCGTCCGCGTCGTCGAGGGCGGCCAGGCGCACCCGGACCCAGGCGAAGGACGCCTCGTGGTCCGCGACCCAGAACTTCTCGGGCTCGGCGAGGACCAGTTCGTCGCGCTCCTCCTTCGGGCATCGGACGGCCATCGACGTCTCGTCGTCGGGCAGGGTCAGGAACATCTTCCCGGCGACCCGGAAGGTGGGCATGGCCCACGCCTCCTTCTCGGTCGTCTCGGGCAAGGTGAGGGCGAACTCACGGACTTCGTCGGAGGTGCTCATCCCCCGACCGTACGACGGGCCGCTGACATCGGGCGTCGACGCGGATGCGCGGACCGCTCGGGCGTAGGCTTCGCTCAGCACGGACGCAGCGGGGGCGGGAGCACATGACGGCTGAGACGGCACAGAGGTGGGGGGCGACCCTCGATGCGGTCGTGGTGTACGCGCAGGGCGCGCTCTGCCGCCGCCTGGCCCGTGGCAGCGTGCCGCCGGACGGCCGGGTGAGGGTCACGGGACTGCCCCGCTCGCTGGACCCCGGCTCACTGCGGGCCCGCGTCCTCGGCACCCCCGAGGTGCGCGTCACCGAGGCCCGGGTCGAGGTCGAGGCCGAGCCCCTCGGCTCCGGCACGCCCGACGACTTGCGACGCGAGGTGGAACGGCTGCGGGACGAGTACGCGGCGGCGCAGGGACGCCGGGACCGGCAGCTGAGCCTGGTCGAGGAGGTCAGCGCCCTGCACCCGGTCCCGCCTGCCCGCAGGCGCGATGACCCGCACCGCCGCACCCCGGTCGACGCGTGGCTGAAGCTCTCCGACTTCGTCGACGAGCGGCTGACAGGACTGCATACGCGCCTCGCCGAGCTGGAGGAGGCCCTGCGCCGCGCCGAGCACGAGCTCACCGTCGCCGCGGACAGGCTCGCCCGCGCCTCCACCGACGCACCGTCAGCGCACGTGGAGACCACGGTCTGCGCGGTCCTGACCCTCGACGGCACCAGTGACGCGGAAGTGGAGCTGGAGCTGGAGTACGGGGTGCCGGGCGCCGTCTGGGTGCCGGCCTACCGTCTCACCCAGCGTCAGGGCGACGGCACTGGCCGTCTGGTGCTGCGCGCTTCGGTCGCCCAGCGCACCGGCGAGGACTGGACCGGCGTGCGCATCGCCTTGGCCACCGCCGACCTGCGGCGCCGCACCGACCTGCCGAGGCTCCGCTCGATCCGGATCGGACGCCGTCAGCCCGCCCCCACCCCTTCCGGCTGGCGCGAGCCTCCGGCGGGGCTCGCCGACCTGTTCGCCGGGTACGACTCGGCAGGACCTCGCCCCGCCACGCCCGCGGCACCCGCGGTTGTCGGCGCCGGCTCCGCGCCTGTGGCTGCCGCGGGCGGTTCCGCGGCCGGCCCCGTTCCGCCACTGCCGCCACCCTCGCCGCAGGCCTGCGGCGGGCCGCCCGCTCCGCTCCCGGTGCCCGGCGGCGCACCCGGCGCCTCCCCTGAGGTCTTCGGCGACGGGACGCCCGACCTTGCGCGGCGGGCCCGGTCGCGACCTGGCGGCAGGCCGGGTACCGGTGGCAGGTCTTTCGCGGTCCCCGCCGCCATGGCACCTGCGGCTCCTGGCGGCGCTGCTCCGCCACCGCTTCCGGCACCCGCGGCTCCTGGCAGTGCTGCTCCGCCACTGCTTCCGGCACCTGCAGCCGGTCCGCCGCAGCCGAGCGGCGCCGAACTCGACTACGCCGCCCTCGTCCTGTGCGGCCCCGACGAGCAGGGCGGTCGCAGAGGCCGGCTGTTTCCCCATTCTCCCTTCGACCCGGTGGCGGCCGAGTACCGCCGCCGCGCCGAAGCGGTGGCCGCGCTGCCGCTCCCCGGTCACGCCGTGCGGCCCCGCGAGTCGGCGGGCTCCTTCGACCACCGCTTCGATGCCGCCGCGCGGGCCGACATTCCGTCGGACGGCACCTGGCACACCATCACCGTCGGCGAGATCCCGGTCGGCCTGCGCACCGAGTACGTGTGTGTGCCGTCCGTGGAGCAGACCGTGTACGCGACGTTGGTGCTCTCGAACGCCACCGACCAGGCTCTGCTGGCCGGCCCGGTGGAGGTCGCCGTCGGCGACGACTTCCTGCTGACCGCCGCACTGCCCACGCTCGCCCCCGGCGGTGCCCGCCGGGTGGGGCTCGGGCCGGCCGAGGGCATCCGGGTCACCCGCCGTACGAACCTCCACGAGTCGACCGCGGGCCTGCGCAACAACATCACCGTGCTGGACCACCGCGTCCACGTGGAGCTGGCCAACCAGCTCGCGAGGCCCGTCACGGTCGAGGTGCACGAGCGGGTTCCGGTCACCTCCGAACCCGAGGTCCGGATCGAGGAACGAGCCGACTGGACGGCGCCCCAGGACGACGCGGGGCCCGAACACCATGCCCCGGGCACCCGCGTCTGGCGGGTGGACCTGCCCGCCGGCGGCACCGCCGCCCTCGACGGCGGCTACGAGATCCGCATCCCGGCCGGCAAGACCCTGGTCGACGGCAACCGCAGGAGCTGACACCCATGTCCACGGCCCCGAAGCCGATCGCCCTTCCCGTCACCGCCGTCACCTGCCTGGAGGATCGCGCCCACATCGAGCGCGCCGTCGTGCTCGACCTGGAAGCCGGGGTGCAGCGGCTGCGTCTCGGGCCGGTCAGTGCGCTGGCCGTCGACCGTACCCTTCATGCCGAGCTGGCCGCCGATCACCCCGCGACCGTGCTCGATGTGCGGATCGTCCGCAGCTGGACGCCGCGCGGGCCGCTGCCGTCGGCCGACGACGACTCGGCCCTGCGCCACCGCGTGCACACCCTCGAAGAGGAGCGGCTCGTCCTGGGGCAGCAACGCGATCGGCTGCATGCCCGCCTTGATCTGCTCGGCCGTCTCGCCGCCGATCTGCTGCGGGAGATCGGCGAAGGAGCCGGCTCCGGGGAGGCCGAAGGGCCCCGCTGGGCCCGCGAACTGGACCGGGTGGACGAGGAGCGCGACTCGTACGGCGAGCAACTCCGCGCGACCGAGGCCCGGCTGGCCGCCCTCGCTGTCGAACTCGGGGAGGTCCGGCAAGCCATGGATCTCTCCGAGGGGGAGCCCCCTGAGTTGGTCGGCCATATCGAGCTGACGGTGGAGGCTGCTGTCGCCGGGCCGGTCGGGCTGCGTCTGAGCCACCTCACCCCGTGTGCGCTGTGGCGGCCCGCCTACCGGGCCGTGCTCGACGGGGAATCCCTGACGCTGGAGACCGACGCGATGGTCTGGCAGCGCACCGGCGAGGACTGGTCGGACGTACGGCTGACGTTGTCGACGGCACGGTCGGCGCTGGCCACCGATCCCCCGCGGCTGGCCGAGGATCGGCTGACGCTCAAGGACCGCTCCGCTGCGGAACGCCGCACGGTCGACGTGGAGCTGCGCGAGGAGGAGATCGGGGACCTCGGCCCGGCCACCGTGCTGGGCCTGCCAGGGGTGGACGACGGCGGCGAGGCGCGGGTGCTGAGCTCCCCCGCGCCGGTCTCCGTGCCCGGAGACGGCCGCGCTCACCGGGTGCCGCTCTCCGTCTTCACCGCGGCCGCGAGCAGCGAGTACGCCTGCTCACCCGAGCTGTCCCCGCTGGTCACCCAGGTGGTGCGGTTCGACAACCTGTCCGGCCATGCGCTGCTCGCCGGGCCGGTGGACCTGGTCCGCGGCAGCGGATTCACCGGCCGCGGCACGCTGGACTTCAGCGCGCCCGGCGCTCCCGTCGAGCTCGCCTTCGGCAGCTGCGACGACTATCGCGTTGTCCGGTACGCCGAGGAGTCCCGCGACTCCGCCGGAATCACCCAGCGGACCGTGGTCACCCGCACGGTCCGGCTGCACCTGTCCCGGTTCTCTGCTCCCGGAGAGCACGGCGAACGGGTGGTCGTCCTCCGGGAGCGGATACCGGTCTCCGAGGTCGCGGCGGTGAGAACACGCCTGTGCAAGGAAGCCTGCTCCCCGGCGCCCGACGTGGTCGACGCCGAAGGCATCGCCGGCTGGGACCTCACCCTCCCACCCGGCGGCCGCCGCACGGTCACCCTGGTCTACGAGCTGTCGGCGAACGCCAAAGTCGCCGGGCTCTGAGCTCGGAAGGGAGGCGCTGGAACGGGCCGTGCGCCGCTTCGCGTCGGTGCTCCCGGAGCTACGTCGGTCACACCCCAGTCGGCTCGACAACGGGGTGCTGCCATGAGCTCACATGGTTCAGAGGCCGGGGAGTCGTCAACCTTTGAGCCGGCGCCGGGCCCCGATCGACTTTGGGCTTGTGAATTCTTGTTGCCAAGGGTGCCCTGCGTGTTCTCGTAGCGGTGCGGACTGCGGTGCGCGACCATACGGACGCCGACACAGGCACAATCACCATCGGCGTCGACAGGAAGAAGGACGGACGTGTCCGGCAGCGAAAGCGAGAACCCAGCAATCCCCTCCCCGGCCCCCACGCCGACTCGCCCCAAAACGAACCGGGACTGGTGGCCGAATCAGCTGGACCTTCAGGTTCTCCACCAGCACTCGCCTCAGTCCAATCCGATGGGTGAGGACTTCGACTACGCAGAAGAGTTCACGACCCTCGACCTCGACGCGCTGAAGCGGGACGTCTTCGAGGTGATGACGACGTCGCAGGACTGGTGGCCTGCCGACTACGGCCACTACGGGCCGCTTTTCATCCGGATGAGCTGGCATGCCGCGGGAACGTACCGTATCGCCGACGGCCGGGGCGGTGGCGGCTCCGGCGCTCAGCGCTTCGCCCCCCTCAACAGCTGGCCGGACAACGCGAGCCTCGACAAGGCGCGCCGTTTGCTCTGGCCGGTCAAGCAGAAGTACGGCCGGAAAATCTCCTGGGCCGACCTTCTGGTATTCGCCGGCAACTGTGCCATGGAATCGATGGGGTTCAAGACGTTCGGGTTCGGCTTCGGGCGAGAGGACATCTGGGAACCCGAGGAAATCTTCTGGGGGCCCGAGGACACATGGCTCGGAGATGAACGCTACAGCGGCGACAGGAATCTCGCAGGTCCTTTCGGTGCCGTGCAGATGGGACTGATCTACGTCAATCCGGAGGGACCCAACGGCAATCCGGATCCGATGGCTGCCGCCAGGGACATTCGCGAGACGTTCGGGCGTATGGCGATGAATGACGAGGAGACCGTTGCGCTCATCGTCGGCGGCCACACGTTCGGCAAGTGTCACGGTGCGGTCGATGCCGAGTACATCGGCCCGGAACCCGAGGCCAGCCCCATCGAGCAGCAGGGCCTCGGCTGGAGGAACACGTACGGCAGCGGCAAAGGCGCGCACGCGCTCACCAGTGGGCTTGAGGGCGCATGGACCACCGAGCCGACGAAGTGGGACAACGGGTACCTGGACAACCTGTTCAGGTACGACTGGGAGCTGACGACGAGCCCCGCCGGTGCGAAGCAGTGGACTCCCAAGGATCCCTCGGCCAGGGGCACCGTGCCTGATGCTCACGATCCGTCGAAGCGGCACGCTCCCATGATGCTGACGACGGACCTGTCGCTGAAGCTGGACCCGGTCTACGGGCCGATCGCGAAGAGCTTCCACGAGAACCCGGACAAGCTCGCGGTGGCGTTCGCCAAGGCGTGGTACAAGCTGCTGCACCGCGACATGGGACCCCTCTCGCGCTACCTCGGCCCGTGGATTCCCGAGCCGCAGCTGTGGCAGGACCCCGTCCCCAAGGTCGATCACGAACTCGTCACCGACGAGGACATCGCCGCCCTCAAGAGCAGCATCCTCGCCTCGGGACTGTCCGTCTCCCAGCTGGCCACCACCGCTTGGGCGGCGGCGGCGAGCTTCCGCGGCACCGACAAGCGCGGCGGGGCCAACGGGGCACGGATTCGGCTCGCGCCGCAAAGGGACTGGGAGGTCAACGACCTGCCCGAGGTGGCTGAGGCGCTGCAGACCCTTGAGCGGATCCAGCAGGACTTCAACCGCTCACAGGCCGGCGAAACGTTGGTTTCACTCGCCGACCTGATCGTCCTGGGCGGGTGCGCGGCCGTCGAGCAAGCCGCGAAGAACGCCGGGCACGACATCACAGTCCCGTTCGCACCGGGGCGCACGGACGCCTCGCAGGAGCAGACGGACGTGGAGTCCTTCGCCGTACTCGAACCCAGGGCGGATGCGTTCCGCAACTACATCCGGGCGGGAGAGAAGCTGTCGCCGGAGACTCTCCTCCTGGACCGCGCCAACCTGTTGACGCTGACCGCTCCCGAGATGACGGTTCTGATCGGCGGCATGCGGGCCCTGAACACCGGCTTCGGGCGATCCTCGCACGGCGTGTTCACCCACCGGCCGGAGACATTGACCAACGACTTCTTCGTCAACCTGCTCGACATGGGCACGGAGTGGAAGGCGTCGCCTTCGGACGAGAACCTGTTCGAAGGCCGGGACGGTGCCACGGGCGAGGTCAAGTGGACCGCCACCGCCGTCGACCTCATCTTCGGTTCGCACTCCCAGCTCCGGGCCGTCTCGGAGGTGTACGCGTCCGAGGACGCGGGAGAGAAGTTCACACGCGACTTCGTGGCAGCGTGGGACAAGGTGATGAACCTCGATCGGTTCGACCTCCGCTGAGCCCGATGTCCCGGTCGGCCGTTCATCGGCCGACCGGGACCTTCGGCATCCGTGCACATTGGCGCTCCAGCACCAGCACTGCAGTCGGCCGTGAAGCGCCGCTCAACGGATATACCGGCCGATCCGAGTGGAATGGGGCCCTGCCGGTCGTACCCCTTAGCTACTTCTGAGTCACCCGTGCGGTCATGTAGCGTCCGGAACCGTTCGATCCGCTTAAGCGCTGCCGCCCCGATGAGGACTCATGCTCGCCGATGCCGACGCCCCGATCGCCGCTCCCCTGAGACGAAGGTCCCGTGAAGTCCCCGCCCGCAGCGCGCCGCGGGGACGCGGCCCCATGGGCGATGCCGCCCCGCGGTCCGCCGTCGGGAAGCAACCCCGAATAACGGACGGGGGAGCGCTGGCCCCTTGAGGTTCCGGATCAGTCGCTCGAACAGCACATCCGCGCCCTCGTCTCCGGAGCGCTCGGCGCCCACCCCGGCGGTACGCACCGTGGAGCCTGAGGTCGTCGAGCCACCTCTGTCGGCCCACGAGCAAGACCTCATACGCGCCTCCGTCTCGGTGGTCGAGCCGTTCGCCGCAGAGATGACGGTCTACTTCTACGCAGTACTCTTCGCCCGCCACCCCGAGGTCCGCCCCATGTTCCCGGCGGGAATGGACGCCCAGCGCGGCCGCCTGCTGCGCGCGCTGCTGCGCATCGTGGAGCTGGTCGACGACCCCGAGGGCCTGGTGCGCTTCTGCGGGCACCTCGGACGCGATCACCGCAAGTTCGGCACGCTCAGTGCGCACTTCCCGGCCGTGGGCGAGTGTCTCCTCGCCTCCTTGGCCCGCTACGCCGGTCCCGCGTGGACCGCGGACATCGCCGCCGCCTGGACCAAAGCGTATGGCGTGGTCGCCGACGTCATGATCAGTGCCGCCGAGCAGGACGAGGCGGTTCGGCCCGCCGTGTGGCCCGCCACGGTCGTACACCGTGTCTCGCGGGGACACGGCATTGCCGAAATCACCGTGCGCCCCCACATGCCCTACGAGTACGCCGCCGGACAGTACGTCAGCGTCGAGACCCCCTGGTGGCCGAAGCGGTGGCGCTACTACTCCCCCGCCAACGCGCCCCGTGAGGACGGCACCCTCACCTTTCACGTGCGCGCGGTGGCCGGCGGCTCCGTCAGCAGCGCGCTGGTGCAACGAGCCGCGGTGGGCGACGTGCTCCAGCTGGGGCCCCCGCTGGGAGACATGGTTCTGGACGTCGCCGCCCACAGCGACCTGCTATGCGTGGCCGGCGGCACCGGACTCGCCCCGATCCGCGCGCTCGTCGAAGAGGTCGCCCGTCGCGGCGAGCGCCACCAGGTCGACCTGTTCCTCGGCGCCCGGACCGGCGCCGAGCTGTACGGGGTCGACGACATGCTCCGCATGGCCCAGCGGCACCACTGGCTGACCATCAGGGGTGCGGTCTCCCAGGAGCACATCCCCGGGATCAGGGGGTCCCTGCCGGAGGTTCTGGCCGAGTACGGACCGTGGTACCAGCACGACGTCTATCTCAGCGGCCCGGCTCCGATGGTCGTCGCCGCCACTGAGACACTCACGCTGGGCGGCACCTCGCCCGACCGGATCCATCACGACCCGTTCGAGACGCCCGTCCTGTCCTTTCCCTGAGCCAGCGCCGGCCCGTCCTGCCAGGAGAACGCCCGTGACCTTTTCCCCGCCGCCCTTCGGATCAGCAGGTGAACACCGGCTGCAGCAGCAACTGGGCACGGCCGACCGCGCCGCCCGGTTCTACGACCAACAGGTACGCCCCAGCCTCACACCCGAAATGCGGGACTTCATCGGCCGCCAGGCAATGGTCTTCCTGGCCACCGCCGACTCCCATGGAGAATGCGATGCCAGCTTCCGCGCCGGGCCGCCGGGATTTGTCCACGTGATCGACGACCACACGCTCGCGTACCCCGAGTTCCGCGGGAACGGCGTGCTCGCCAGCGCCGGAAACATGACGGAGAACCCCCACCTCGGCATGCTTTTCGTGGACTTCACGCACCACCACGTGGGACTTCATGTCAACGGCACAGCCCGGCTCTGCACCGACGCGGGCCTACGTTCCCTGCATCCCGGCCTGCCCACCGCCGTCGCGCCTGGGCGCAGCCCTGAGATGTGGGTCCATATGAGCATCGAAGAGGCCTACATCCACTGCTCCAAGTACATACCCCACCTGGAACCGGCTCCCCGTTCCGCCAACCATGACGCCGCACGCCCCAAGGACGCGAACTATTTCACCGGGCCCTGACACGGCGCGCCGGCAGTAGTGGTGCGTTCTTCTAGTAATTCCTTCTATTTCTGTTGCATTAGGCTGTCTGCCATGACGTCAACGAGATCGAGCCATGTCTCCTAAGCAGCAGCGCGGCGAGGCAACCGTCGACCGTCTCTTGACTGCCGCCCTCCAGGTGTACGCCTCATCGGGCCAGCAGGGGTTCACGGTGAACGCTGTCACCGAGGCCAGCGGCGTCAGCCTCGGCAGCCTCTACCACCATTTCGGCAGCTTCGACGGTCTCGCTGCGGGCCTTTACACCCGGTGCATGGAGGAGCTTTTCGACGAGTTGACCAGTGCCGTGACCCGCACCCGCACCGCCCGCACCGGTGTGGCCGCACTCGTCAGGGCCTATCTGCGCTTCACCGAGGAGCGGCCCGACGCCGCGCTCTTCATCCATGCCTCCGCGTACTCCGGCTATCTCGCGGCGCACGCCGACCGGATCCGCGCCGCCAAGGCCGTCATGCTGGGGGGCATCGTGGACTGGATGCGGCCGCGGATCGAAGCCGGCGAGATCCTGCCCACCCCCGAACCCCTGATCGAGGCCCTGGTGATCGGACCGGTTGCCGAGACCGCGCGTCGCTGGCTGTCCAGCACGTACGACATCGACCTCGCCCAAGCCGCGCGGATCCTTCCCGACCGGATCTGGCGGTCCCTACGACCGGACTGACCGTCCTGGCCACGGCTCAGGCGACACCACGCACCCTTGTCAGCGTCTCGGCCTGTTCCCAGACCCGCTGGGCCAGGGTCCGGTCCGCCGCGAGGGGGTCGAGGGGGACCTGCCGGTCGGCGTCGAAGTAGCGACCGGAGGCGTCTCCGGGTTCGAGGGCGAGCCGGACCACCGGGGCGGCACCTTGCTCAGGGGTGGCCCAGGACCGCTTCATCGCCTTCAGAAGAACGCCCACCACTCCCCCGGGGTCTCCGAGGCCGGTCCTGACCACGCCCGGGTGTATCGCGTCGATACTCACGCCCGTTCCCCGCCAACGACCGGCGAACAGCGGGACCATGAGGAGGTTGGCGAGTTTGGTGGTGCAGTACGTACGCATCCGGTGGAAGTCGGCGCCCACGGGTGTCCGGTCCGGATCGACTTGCCCCTTGACGTACAGACCGGCACTGACTTGGACGACCCTGGTCCGGCTCTCCAGGAATCGCCTCTCCAGGAGGTGGTTGAGCAGAAAAGGCGCCAGATGATTCACGGCGAATGCCTGCTCGAACCCGTCCGGCGTGCGCACCAACCGGGTGGGCCACACGCCGGCGTTGTGCACCAGCACGTCGATCTGCTCATACCGCCGCAGTAGCTCGCCGGCCACAGACCGCATACCGGAGAGCGCGGACAGATCGCCGGTCACCAGGTCGACGGAGCCGCCCAGTGCCGCGGCCGCCCGCTCCCCTCGTTCCCGATCCCGGGTGACGAGCACAACCCGGCAGTCCCGTCGCAGGAGTTCGGCGGCCACCGCGTAGCCGATGCCCCGGTTGCCGCCCGTCACCACCGTCGTGAAGTTGTCCTCCATGCCGGGCACTGTAGAGCACAACTAGAAGATCTTTCTAGAAAAGTACTTCAATGACGTCGTCCAGTCGCGCACACTGGACCGGGAACGTGCAGCTTCGCTGCTGCCAGCAAACTGTTGTGTTCCGGACCGAGTTCGCGTGACCGCACAGGGGCACGAACCATGACCGTGGGGGAGATCGGAGCGGCATGAGCAGGGACCACGGCGACGAGCGGGACGGCGGCACCGGGGGCATCCAGCCGCTGTCGCCCGGCGACCCGCCCCGGGTCGGCCCCTACCCGCTGCTCGGCCGGCTCGGCTCCGGGGGCATGGGCCGGGTCTATCTGGCCCGTTCCGAGGGCGGTCGCACGGTGGCCGTGAAGGTGGTGCACGAGGAGCACGTCTCGAACCGGGAGTTCCGGGCGCGCTTCCGCCGGGAGATCGCGGCGGCTCGGCGCGTCGGTGAGCACTTCACCGCGCCCGTGCTCGACGCGGACCCGGACGCCGAGCGCCCCTGGGTGGCCACCGGTTATGTGCCGGGGCCGTCGTTGGACCAGGTCCTCAGAGAGTACGGCCCGTTGCCCACCGCCTCCGTGCATGCGCTCGCCGACGGGCTGTTGCGGGCGCTCCAGGGCATCCACGGCGCCGGGATCGTGCACCGCGATCTGAAACCGTCCAATGTGCTGCTCACCGTCGAGGGCCCACGGGTGATCGACTTCGGTATCGCACGCGCCGCTACGCGCCCTGATCAGCCGCTGTCTGACCAAGGCAGCTGTTGAACGCCCGGGTGTGGAAACGCTGTTGGCGGACCCTGCGCGGCCGAGATCTCCGGAGCCGGCGAGCGGGACCTGGCTGCCCCCGGGGCTCGTGACCCGTATTGCGCAGCAGTCGGCGAGGCTTCTCGACGCGGAGGCGCCATCCACTGCGGAGCAGGTGCCGAGTCCGGCGCCCGAACCGGCGACTCCCGCGACTCCGGCGACAGCCGACAGCGCCACAGTTGATTTACGACCGAAGCCGGCGGCCTCCGAGGAGCCCGAGGCGCCGGCGCCGGAACGGGTGGCACCCGAGCCCGCACCGGAGCCGGAGCAGAAGCCGGCACCGGCGTCCAAGGCTCCCCCTTCCACCCCGGCCGGAGCCACAACGGCCCCCGGGCCCACCCACATCCGCCACCGCAGAACCTGGGGCATCGGGGTTGTCGCCATCGCCGTAGTGGTCACCGGCACCACCGTGCCCCTTCTCGACCGCGACGGCGGCAGGCAAGGGGCTGCCCCCGGCGACCACCGTACCGTCGCGCCCCGGCCCACCGACGCCGCCCCGCACACCATGCCGTCACGGTCCAAGGACCCCGACGACAAAGGACAGCACCAGGGTGAGGACGAAGCCACGCGCAACGGCGAGGACGAACGCGAGGGCGGGGGTGGCTCGTCCTCGCGTTCGTCCTCGTCCGGCACCGGTACCGGCACCGACACCGGCTCCTCCGGCGGCGCCTCAGCCTCCGACGGCGGTGGCTCGCAAGGCGGCGTCACCACGCCCGCTCCCGGCAGTGGCAGCGGCGGCAACCCGGACCCCGGCTCCGGAACGTCCGACAACCGGGTTCCGGCGCAGTTCGCCGGCACCTGGTCCCTCACATCCCCGTACGCCCCGCAACCGCAGAAGGTGACCATCCACCGGGCCGTCCCCGGCCGACACGCGGTCACCCTCGTCACCGACGCGGGCGGAGCACACTGCGAGCAGGTGGCCGACCTGGTCTCCGTGACGGACGGGGGCGCGCGCATCGACGTCGGCACTGCCGAAGTGGACGAGGCGCGCTCCAGCCCCTCCGTCTGCGCGGACTCCGCCCCCTCCTACTTCATCCTCGACGACCCGACCGGCATCCGCCACAACGTCGGACCCGCCCACGGCGACGGATACCACTATGAACGCGCCAACTGACCCGGCCAGGACGACCAGAGCCTGACGAAGACCGGGGCCTGACATCGGCCTTCGAAGCGGAACTCTCACCGCAACCGCAGGAGACCGGCGCACCGTGCAGGCGTTCTGTCCGCTACTGGCGCAACTCGAGGGAAATGTGCGTGGACAGCGCGCGGAGAAAGTCGGGCGCGTCGAAGATCTCGCCGGCGGAGGCGACACCGACCGACACGCTCGTCGACCACAGCCGGCGTCGGCGAGGTGCCAACTGCTCAGGCCGTACCGCGCTGGATCTGTGCCTGCACCTCGTCCGCCTCGACCACGGCTCGTCGATCGCCAACACCATCGCCCGCCGCCTGGTCGTGCCACCGCACCGGGCCGGCGGCCAGGCCCAGTTCGTCACCGCCCCGGTGCCCGCCCACGACAACCACCCGCTCGCCGCGCTGTTCCCCTGGGTGATCGAACGCCTTGACCACCCACTGACCGTGGAGGACCTGGCGCGCCGGGCACGGATGCCATTCGATCCGCAGCTCCAGGCCCACCGCCTTCGGCGGCACCACCACAGGAACGCCAAGATGACACCGCCATGCGCCTCCTTGACGCGCTCTGTGGGAGACTCGACGCGTGATCGTCGAGCATGCGTACGCACACGTGGCCTCGTACGAAGAAGGGGAATGGCCCTGGTCCGTGCCTTGTGTGCGCGAACTCCTCACGGACGGACTGCGCTTCTCCGCGCCGGTGACCTTTCTCGTCGGTGAGAACGGTTCGGGCAAGTCGACGCTGGTCGAGGCCCTTGCCGAGGGTTTCGGCCTGGATTCGTGGGGTGGCTCGCACGACTGGCGCTATGCCAGCCATCGCGCCAAATCGGTGCTGGGTGAGCGGATCCGCTTCGATGCGGCACCGCGCGGCCGGCGCATGCTCAGCAGCTGGTCCGCCCGCAAGGGGTTCTTCCTACGCGCCGAGACGGCGCTGGACGCGTTGGACCGGGAAGGGTTCGCACCGGATTCGGTCAGTCATGGTGAGAGCTTCCTCGCGGCGTTTCGAGGGAAGTTCCTGCAGCCCGGCCTGTATGTGATGGACGAGCCGGAGGCGGCGCTTTCGTTCTCCTCGTGCCTTGAACTGATCGGCCATCTGGACCAGTTGGTGAAGAGCGGCGGCCAGGTCATCTGCGCCACCCACTCGCCGCTGCTGACCGCGCTGCCGGGCGCGGACATCGTCGAGGTCGGCGAACACGGGATGCGCCGGGTGGCCTGGCGCGATCTCGCCCTGGTCGACCACTGGCGCCGCTATCTCGACGACCCGCAGTCCTATCTGCGGCGCGTCCTCGGCTGAGAAGCACGAAGCCTTCCGAGGAACGGACCGGCAGACGAAACCGGCGGTTCCCGGGCGCACTCCTGAACGCCCGGGCCCCGGAACCGGTGGGCGGGATCGGCTCCCGGCCACAGGACCTACGACATGCGGAGCCGCACCACATCCCCCGCTCCGCCGCCCGCGAGAACGTCGATACGGACGCCGCCGTCCGGGTCCGTGAAGGTCTGGCCGGGCGTGAACGCCGCCAGGTCGAGTCCGGTGCAGCCGGTGCGCGGCGACTCGGACCGGCTGCCGTTCATGACCCGGACAGGTCCCTCGCCGGTCGGGGTCGCGGAGTCGACCTTGTAGATGAGGACGCCGGCCGAGCACGCCTTCCGGTCGTTGCCCTCGGCCCGGCGGGACTCCGCGACGTACGCCGTCGTCTCGCTGATGCGCAGTACGGCGATCTTGGTACCCCCGGGGCGCTCCACGGGGGTCAGCCGTACGGTGCGGTGTCCGGGTACGGGCAGGCAGGCGACCTGGTCGTCGCGGGTCCAGCCCAGCTTCCAGGAGTGCCAGCCCAGGTACTGGGGGGCGTGGCCGGCGATGTTGCCCATGACGTCCCAGCCGCCGACGTACTGGTGGGTGGCGCCGGTGAAGGAGTACAGGTCGGGGAGGCCGAAGGTGTGGCCGGTCTCGTGGGCGACGACCTTGGGGCCCCAGCGCCACAGATCCTGACCGAACGTCACAGCCCACTTGAGGCGGGTGCCGTCGGCGGTCACGCCGGACGCGGTGGGGTCGTAGAGGTAGGTCGGGGAGAAGGAGATCGCGGATGCCGCCCTGGTGGGGACGACGTAGACCATCTCGTAGCGGGAGAAGTCCGCGTACGGGTCGGCGGCCGCGATCGCGTCGCGTACGTACTTCTCGTGGGTTTCGAAGGTGAGGCCGCGTGCGAATCCGTACGAGTCCGAATTCGCCGGCATACGGATCCAGCGGTGCAGTGAGGTGACGTCGAGACGGGAGCGGCCGTAGCTGGCTGTGCGCATCCAGTCGGCGGCCGGGGCCAGTTGGGCGGCGTAGGCATCCGTGGAGTCGGTGGCCTCGGCGTCGGGGAAGTCCACGAACAGCGTCAGCACACGCCGGGTTCCTGTGGAGGGCTGGAACTGGGTGCGGTCGGTGTCGTGGCCTTCGTCGGTCCAGCCGGTCCTGCCGGGGAGCGCGCAATCGGCAGCGGGGGCGGGGGAAGCGGGGAGAGGGACTGGGGCGGCCGCGGTGGCCGGGGTGGAGGCGGCGAGACACGAGGCGGCGAGAGCGAAGGCCGCGGTGTAGGGACGCACGCGGGTCGGCAGGACAGGCATGTCTCTCCCGTCGGAGGCGGTGGCAGGGGAAGGAGGAGGAAGGGAGCAGGAAGGAGAAGGGAGGAGGAAGGAGAAGGGAGGGGGAAGGGGAAGGGGAGCGCGAGGAGCCAGGGAGTAGGGAGTTACGCGCGGCCCGCGGCCATGTCCATCAGGCGGGCGAGTACGCGGCCGCCGGAGGCGGTGACGCCGTCGTGCTCCCACTCGTTGGTGACCCAGGCACGGGTGGCACCGACCTCACGCGCCGTGCGCAGGGAGAGATCCGCGTCGACGTACATGTCGTCGTGGTAGACGACCGCGGCAAGGGGGACCTGGTTGGCGGCCAGGCGGCGAGGGTCGTAGAGCGGCGGCCAATCGCTGCGCCGGGCCAGGAGGTCCGCAGCGTCCGCGAATGAGCGCAGGCTCTTGATGTCCCGGAACATCCAGGGATAGATCATCTCCCCGGTGAGCAGGAGAGGGTCGGCATCCTCGGCGAACTCGGGAAAGCCGGCGAGTGCCCGGGAGGCCGCCCAGCCGGTCGGACCGGCCCCTTGCCCGTACAGCGTCTCCTGCATGACGGCGAACAGCGGGTTGCCGGCGAATCCGGTGAGATCCTCCACCCGGTGAAGGAAGGTGTCCGTCAACTCGCCGTCCGAGTCGAGGGATTCGTCGAGCAGCCAGTGGATCCGTTCGAACCCGTCACCCATGCCGAGGGCGAGGCCGAGAGTGCGCAGGCGGCGGGTGGTGAGGCGGTCCCCTCCCGGCAGCCGGACGTCCTCGGCCGCGAGCAGATCGGCGATCTTGCGGAGTCGAGGCGCGTCGTCCGGGTAGCGGGCGTAGAAGTCGAGGACCCGTTCCCGCACCCGGTGGTACGTGCGGGCGTACACGTCATCGGCCGTCGCGGTGAGACCGGGCAGGCCGCCGGTGACGTAGCAGGCCCGCAGACCTTCTGGGGCCTGGGAGAGGTAGGTGAGGGTGATGAAGCCGCCGTAGCTCTGGCCGAGCGTCTCCCAGGGCGCGTCGCCGCACAGACGGCGACGTATCAGTTCCGCGTCGGCCACGATGGCGTCGGCACGGAAGCAGGCCAGATACGCGGCCAGTCGGGCGGGTGATTCGAACCGGGAGGCCATGCGAGCGGCGACCGGGGTGGAGCGGCCGGTGCCGCGCTGGTCGAGGAGCAGCACCCGGTGGGTCCTCAGCGCCTGAGCCAGCCATCCCGGCGAACCTGCCGAAGGACGCGGTGCCTTGCCGCCGGGGCCGCCCTGCAGATAGAGCAGCCAGGGCAGTTGTTCACCGGTGCGGGAGGGGTCGACGACCTCGCGCGCGAACACCTGGATGGTCGGGCCGCTCGGAAGGGAGTGGTCCAGCGGGACGGTGAAGAAGTGATCGGTGGTGGCGTACGCCGGGTTCATAGGTCCCTTCCACAGCACGCAAGCGCCAGGTGGCGTGTGACATTGCATAAGTAGCGTGAATCAACGACCCCGTCCCGAGGAACTCTCACTCGGACATAGCACCGTGTTATGGGGCTAGTGCCGCCTCAGGCCGAGCGCCGACGTCACGTTGCTTTCGCAGGTGACAGGGTGTACGTCCGACTGGAGGTGTAGAACCCCAGTGCCGCCCGGCCCTGTTCGCGCGGCCCGTGGCTGGATTCCTTGGTGCCTCCGAACGGCACGTGGAAGTCGACGCCGGTGGACGGTGCGTTGATCCTGATCATTCCGGTGTCGAGGCGGTCGAGCCCGCACAGGGCCGTGTTCAGATCGGCGGTGTGGACCGACGTGACCAGGCCGTACGGCACGGAGTTGGTGATCCGCACCGCGCGGGTCACGTCCTCGGCGTGCAGCAGCGCCGCTACGGGTCCGAAGACCTCTTCGCGCAGCAAGCGGTGCCCCGGGGGGACCTTCTCGACGAGGGTCGGCGCCGCGTACCAGCCCGGTCCGTCGGGCACGGTGCCGCCGGCCGGCGTGCTCAGGCCGTACCAGGCGTCGCAGACCTGATCGCGGGCGTGCTGGTTGATGAGCGGCCCGCTCACGGTCGCCGCATCGGACGGATCGCCGACCGGAACGGTCCGCAGCGCCTCGGCGAGTGCCTCGCGCAGGGGATCCAAGGCCGTGCCCACCGCGATGACACGGCTGGTGGCGGTGCACTTCTGGCCGGCGTACCCGGCGATCGCGGTGGCGATGTGGGCCGCGGCCTGCTCGATGTCGGCGTCGGGCAGAACGATCGCCGCGTTCAGACCGCCCATCTCGGCCTGGACCGGGACACCTCGGGCCGTGGCGCCTCGTGCGACAGCCCGTCCCACGGCGGTCGACCCGGTGAAGGAGACCACATCGGCGGAGGAGACGAGCGCGTTGCCCTCCGTCGCCCCGCCGGGCAGGACGGTGAACACCCCTGCCGGCAGGGCCCGCTGGACGATCTCGGCCAGGCGCCCGGCACAGGCGGTGGCTTCGGGGGCGGGCTTGAGGACGACCGCGTTCCCGGCCGCGAGTGCCGGGGCGGCCTTCCAGGTCGGAATGGCGAAGGGAAAGTTCCAGGGCGTGATCAGTCCGGCCACGCCGTGCGGCCGACGGCGGGTGAGCAGCAGGCCTGGGCCCGCGGCGGTCTCGTGGACCTCGCCGACGGGCTCGTACGCGGCCTGGGCGTAGTAGCGCCAGATCGCAGCCGTGCGCGCGACCTCGGCGCGGGCTTCGGCAAGGGGCTTGCCCACCTCCCGGACGGCAAGCGCGGTCAGCTCGGTCTCCGCGGCATCGATGGCGTCGGCGACCGAGCCGAGAGCGGCCGAGCGGGCGGCCGCCCCGCCGAGCAGCCACTCCGGCTGGGCGGCGCGCGCCCGGTCGACGGCGTCGGCCGCCGCGAAGGCGCCGGGCGCCGGAATCTGAAGGAGTACGTCGGACGGGTCGGCCGGATTGCGTGAGGTGATGACGGATTCGGTGGCGGTCACAGGAGGAAACCTCCGGGGAAGGGGTCGTCCGGGGCGAGGAAGTACTGGGCGGTGCCGGTGATCCAGGCGCGTCCGGTGACGGTCGGCACTACGGCGGGCAGCGCGCCGACGGCATGGTGCGTACGCACGGGCTTCCCTTCGGTCAGCGGGCGGAGTAGTCAGCGGTGGCCGTCGGCGACGGCCTTTTCGGTGGCGGCCCGCACTCCCGCCTCGGTCTCCCCGGTGAGCGGGAAGCGCGGCGGGCGGGTGGGCCCGCCCGGCCGTCCGACGATGTCCATGGACAGCTTGATGGACTGGACGAACTCCGTCCTGGAGTCCCAGCGCAGCAAGGAGTGCAGGGACCTGTAGAGCGGGAGGGCCGTGGCCAGGTCGCCGGCGACGGCGGCGTGGTACAGCGTGGAGCAGCTGGTGGGGAACGCGTTGGGATACCCGGCGATCCATCCGACGGCACCGGCCACGGCAAGCTCGAGCAGGACGTCGTCGGCACCGATCAGCAGATCCAGTTCCGGGGCGAGTTCGGCGATCTCGTACGCCCTGCGGACGTCACCGGTGAACTCCTTCACGGCGACGACACTGCCGTCCTGGTGCAGCCGTGCCAGCATGCCGGGGGTGAGATCGACCTTCGTGTCGATGGGGTTGTTGTACGCGACGACCGGCGCCCCTGCCCGGGCGACCTCGGCGTAGTGGGCACGTACGGCCGACTCGTCGGCCCGGTAGGCGTTCGGGGGCAGGAGGAGCACCGAGCCACAGCCTTCCTCGGCCGCCTGTTCCGCCCAGCGCCGGGCTTCGGCGCTGCCGTAGGCGGAGACGCCGGGCATGACCCGCGCGCCGCCCGCCACTTCGACCGCGGTCCGCACCACGCGGGCACGCTCCTCGTCGGTGAGGGTCTGGTACTCGCCGAGTGAGCCGTTGGGCACGACGCCGTCGCAGCCGTTGTCGAGCAACTCGCGGACGTGGTCGGCGTAGGCGTCGTAGTCGACGGACAGGTCCTCCCGCAGGGGCAGGGTGGTGGCCACCATGATGCCGCGCCAGGGGCGGGTGGCGTTCCAGGTGGTGTCGGTCATGTCAGCGCAACCTCTCTACGGTATGTGACATTTCACTAGAGTGCATGGGCAGCCCCTGAGGGGACCTCGGTCAGCCGTCGAGGCTGGGAGGGCGCCGAGCTCGGGTTCGACTCGTGGGCGCTGGCGAGTGCCGTCCATGACCTGGGCGTCCGACCACACCGGCGCCGACGACGATGACGTCCGAAGCGTTTCTCGTGAGCACGGCAGTAATATTTCACATTGCATAGCCTGTCGCCAGGCCGTGTCACCGACCCCTCGGACACGGGTGGGTAACGAGGCACCCGACATCTTGTGCAGTGCAATTTCACATTACTATGTTACAGGTCACATTCCAGCCGCCCTGGGCTGTCCGACTGCTTCCGGAGTGACCACTCATGGACAAGCGCACCTGTACCGCTCTCGCCTCAGCGCTGGTGGCGACCCTCACCCTCGGCATGGCCGGCTGCTCCGGCGGGCCGGAGTCGAGCGGCGCCCGCAACGGCAAGAACCCGGCAACGACCAACAACGGCCATGTGGTTGGCGGGACACCGAAGAAGGGCGGCACCCTCACCGTCCTCTCCAACCAGGACTTCACCCACCTCGACCCGGCCCGTAACTGGGTGATGGGCGACATGGACTTCGGAACCCGGCTGCTCTACCGCACCCTCGTCACGTACAAGGCGGAACCGGGCGCCAGGGGCGGGGAGTTGGTCCCCGACCTCGCCGAGGATCTCGGCGTCTCCTCCAACGGAGCCAAGACATGGACCTTCAAGCTCAAGAAGGGCCTCACGTACGAGGACGGCTCGCCGATCAGGGCTCAGGACATCAAGTACAACGTGGAGCGGTCCTTCTCCCCCGACCTGCCCGGCGGTCCCGACTACGCGGCCCGCTACCTCGCCGGCGCGGAGGGTTACCAGGGCACGGCCCAGGGCAAGCACCTCGATTCCATCAAGACCCCTGACGAGCACACGATCGTCTTCGAACTGCGCAAGCCCTTCGCCGAGTTCCCCTACGCGACGGTCCTGCCCACCTTCGCCCCGGTGCCGAAGGCGATGGACAAGGGGCCTCAGTACGACAACCGCCCGTTCTCGTCGGGGCCGTACAAGATCGAGTCGTACGACCGCGACAAGCAGCTCGTGCTGGTCCGCAACACCCAGTGGGACCCGGGAACCGACACCGTGCGCAAGGCGTATCCGGACAGGGTGGTCGTGGTGATGGGGCTCAAGGCCAACCAGATCGACGACCGGCTCATCGCCGGCCAGGGCCCGGACGCCTCCGCCGTGCCCTGGGGCAAGCTGCGCCCCGAGAGCACCCCCAAGGTGCTGACCAAGGACGACGTCAGAAAGCGGCTGCTCGCCGAGTCCACCAACTGCACCGAGATGGTGCAGATGCACACCGGCCGTGCCCCCTTCGACAACGTCAAGGTGCGTCAAGCCGTGCAGTACGCCCTGGACCGCGAGGGCATCCTGACCGCCTCCGGCGGGCCGGCCCTCAACGACGTGGCCTCCGCCTACATGCCGGGCCCGCTCTTCGGCGGCAGTCAGCCCGACACCCTGAGGATCCCCGCAACCGGTGACGCGGAGAAGGCAAAGCAGTTGCTGAAGGAGGCGGGCAAGCCGGACGGCTTCTCCACCAGCATCACCGTCTCCAACGGCGACAAGGGCGTCGGCGAGGCGATCCAGCAGTCCCTCGGCCGGGCCGGGATCAAGGTCACCATCGAGACGGTGGACCCGTCCGCCTTCTACGACACCATCGGCGACACCAAGAACCGCACCGACCTGGTCTATACCGGCTGGTGCCCCGACTACCCCTCCGGCTCCACCTTCCTGCCCTTCGTCTTCGACGGCCGCTACATCAAGGAGAAGGGGAACTCCGGCAATCACTCGCTCTTCCGCGACGAGGCGACCATGAAGCGGATGGACGAGATCGCCGCCATGACCAATGCCGGGCAGGCGGGCAAGGCATGGCGCGAGCTGGACGGACAGATCCTCGCCAAGGCCCCCGCGGCACCCGCTGTCATCGAGCGCATGCCCCTCCTGCTCGGCACCAACGTCGCGGGTGCCTTCGGCCACACCTCCTTCGGCGGCCAGATCGACTACGCCACGGTCGGCCTCAAGGACCCCTCCAAGAGCGCCAACTGAAGGCACGTCAACTCATGGCTTCCACCGTCTGCGTTCCGGTGGGCAGCAGCCCCTGGCAGCTCGCCCGCGCGGAACTGCGCCGTCGCCCCTCTGTGAAGGTCTCCCTCGTCGTGGTCGCGCTGTTCGCGGTCATGGCGGTGGCCGCCCCCGTGCTCAGCGCGCTGGGCGGCTGGTCCCCCGAGGAGTTCGACAAGTCCGCCGTCGACCCGTACCTGGGCGGACAGCCCATCGGTCCGCTAGGTGGTGTCTCGGCCGAGCACTGGCTCGGCGTCGAACCCGTCACGGGCCGGGACCTGTTCGCCCGTGTCGTGCACGGCGCCCGGATCTCCCTGCTCATCGCCTTCGCCGCCACCGCGATCGTCGTCGTCGCGGGGACGGTGGCCGGGATCGCGGCCGGCTACTTCGGCGGCCGTACCGACGCCGTGCTCTCCCGCCTGATGGACCTCACCATGTCCTTCCCGTCCCTCATCTTCATGATCGCGATGATGTCCGTGGCCAGGGACGTCAACCGGGTGGTCCTGATGATCGCCGTGATCGGCCTGTTCGGCTGGCCGGGCATCGCCCGCGTCGTGCGCGGCCAGACGCTCTCGCTGCGGCATCGCGAGTACGTGGACGCGGCGCGCGTCGCCGGATCGGGGCCCTGGCGGATCATCGGCCGGTCCATCCTCCCGGGCGTCGCCGGGCCCGTCATCGCGTACACCACTCTGATCGTCCCGGGGATGATCGCCACCGAGGCGGCCCTGAGCTACCTGGGCGTCGGCGTCCGCCCGCCCACGCCCTCATGGGGGCAGATGATCGCCGAAAGCGTCGCCTTCTACGACACCGATCCGATGTACTTCGTCATCCCGAGCCTCTGTCTGTTCCTCACCGTGCTCGCGTTCACACTGCTCGGCGACGCGCTGCGCGACGTCCTCGACCCGAGAGGAAGCCGCACGTGATCGTCTACCTCGGCCGCCGGACGGTAGGCGTCATCGGCGTCCTGATCGCCATCGCGGCCGTTACCTTCACCATCTTCTACGTCCTGCCCTCGGACCCGGCCGCCGCGGCCTGCGGCAAGTCGTGCAGCGCCGAGCGTCTGGAGGCGATCCGCGCCCACATGGGGCTGGACCAGCCGCTGTGGAGGCAGTTCGCGGACTTCGTCACCGGCATCTTCACCGGCCGCACCATGGGCAGCGGCCAGTACGCGCTGCACTGCGACTTCCCGTGCCTGGGCTACTCGTACGAGAGCAGCCAAGGCGTGTGGGACCTGCTGACGGACCGGCTCCCGGTCTCCGCCTCGCTCGCCCTGGGCGCCGCGGTGATCTGGCTGTTCCTCGGTCTGACCGCAGGAGTCACCGCCGCCCTGCGCAAGGACACGTACACCGACCGTGCCCTGATGGTCGGTGCGGTCGCCGCTGCCTCCCTGCCGGTCTACTTCACCTCGATGATGCTCATCTACGGGCTGATCCGAACAGCCGGCCTCCTCCCCTACCCGCAGTACGTGGAGTTCACCTCCGACCCCTTGAACTGGGCCTCGAACCTGCTGCTGCCCTGGCTGGCCCTGGCCGTCCTGTACGCGGCCATGTACGCGCGCCAGAGCCGCAGTTCGATGATCGAGACGATGGCGGAGCCGTACATCCGCACCGCCCGCGCCAAGGGCCTGCCGCGCCGGACGATCGTGGTCAAGCACGGGCTGCGGGCCGGTATGACGCCCATCCTCACCCTCTTCGGAATGGACCTGGGCGGGCTGCTCGCGGGCGCGGTGATCACCGAGTCCATCTTCGGGATCCCCGGCATCGGACGGCTCTTCTACGGAGCGCTGTCGACCGGCGATCAGCCGGTCATCCTCGGCGTCACGCTGCTCGCCGCCACCTTCATCGTCGTCGCCAACCTGGCCGTCGACCTGCTGTACGCGGTCGTCGATCCCCGAGTGAGGTACTGATGGGCGCCCCCGAACCCGTGCTGTCGGTACGGGACCTGACGGTCACCTTCTCCACCACTCGCGGTCCGGTGCGGGCCGTGGACGGCCTCGGCTTCGAGGTGCGGCGCGGAGAGACGCTCGGCATCGTCGGAGAGTCCGGTTCCGGCAAGTCCGTCACCTCGCTGGCGGTGATGGGCCTGCACACCGGCGCCTCGGTCACCGGCTCCATCACCCTGGGCGGCCGGGAGCTGAGCGGTCTGCCGGAGCGCGAGCTGAACCGGTTGCGCGGCCGCAGGATGGCGATGATCTTCCAGGACCCGCTCTCCAGCCTCCATCCGTACTACACCGTGGGCGAACAGATAGCCGAGCACCACCGCGTGCACTTCCGCAGCGGCAGAAGGGCCGCCCGTGAACGGGCCGTGGAGGCGCTGGCCGAGGTCGGTATCCCCGAGCCCGGACGCCGGGCGCGGGAGTACCCGCACCAGTTCTCCGGCGGCATGCGCCAGCGCGTGATGATCGCGATGGCGTTGGCCTGCGAACCCGAGCTGCTGATCGCGGACGAGCCGACCACGGCCCTGGATGTCACCGTCCAGGCGCAGATCCTGGAGCTGATAGCACGGATCCAGCAGGAGCGGGGACTGGCCGTCATCATGATCACGCACGATCTGGGCGTGGTCGCCCGCGTTGCCCACGAGGTGCTGGTGATGTACGGGGGCAGGGCTGTCGAAAGGGCCGACGTGGACACCCTGTTCACGGCGCCGGCCCACCCCTACACCCGCGGCCTGCTCGACTCCCTGCCGCGCCTCGACGACAGCGACGACGAACCGCTGAGGGCGATCCCCGGCACTCCGCCGTCCCTGCTCACCCCAGCTCCCGGCTGCGCGTTCGCGCCCCGCTGTCCCAGGCTCGCCCGCGCCTCCGCCGAGGAGCGCTCCCACTGCGAGACGGTGCTGCCGCTCCTCGACGGCCTGGCCGGGCATCCGGCCGCCTGCCACTTCCCCGCGTACGAAGGCATGGCCTCATGACGTCCATCGAACCACTGTTGTCCGTACGGGACTTGACGATGACGTTCCCCGGGCGGCGGCGATCCGCCCCGGTCCGGGCCGTCGACGGCATCACCTTCCAGGTGGCGGCGGGCGAGACGCTGGGACTTGTCGGAGAGTCCGGCTGTGGCAAGTCCACCACCGGCCGCATGATCGTCCGGCTCCTGGAACCCACCACCGGTTCCGTCACCTACGACGGACGCGACATCAGCCACCTTTCACAGCGGGAACTCAAGCCGCTGCGCAAGGACCTGCAGATGGTCTTCCAGGACCCGCACTCCTCCCTCGACCCCCGCCAGACGGTGGCCCGGATCATCTCCGACCCGATGCTCGTACAGGGCAGTTCGGCGGCGGACGCCCGTACGCGCGCGGCCGAGCTGATGGAGCTGGTGGGGCTCATCCCCGAGCACCTCGACCGCTATCCCCACGAGTTCTCCGGCGGTCAGGCCCAGCGCATCGGCATCGCCCGTGCACTGGCCACCGGCCCCCGGCTGGTCGTCGCCGACGAGCCGGTCTCCGCCCTCGACGTGTCCGTCCAGGCCCAGATCGTCAACCTGATGGAGCGGCTCCAGGACGAACTGGGCCTGGCCTACCTCTTCATCGCCCACGACCTGTCGGTGGTCAAGCGGGCATGTGACCGGGTCGCCGTGATGTACCTGGGCCGGATCGTCGAGATCGGCCCGAAGGACCAGGTCTACGCCGCCCCGGCCCACCCGTACACACGCGCGCTGCTGTCCGCCGTGCCGCTGCCCGACCCGGTCGCCGAACGGTCCCGAGAACGGATCACCCTGCTCGGGGACCCGCCCAGCCCGGCTTCGCCCCCTCCCGGCTGCACCTTCCACCCGCGTTGCCCCAAGGCCCAGGAGATCTGCCGTACCGAGGCACCGTCACTGGGGAAGACGGTGCCGGTCGCGGCGCGGCAAGTGGCCTGCCACTTCCCCGAAGTGGCCTGAGCAGGCGCCCGGGCCGCGCTGGGCACGGCTGTGCCCCGGCTCCCGCCGAGGAGCCGGGGCACAGCCGTCCGTGCTGCGCTACGACTTGGTGATCCGCACCGTCTCGCCGTACCCGTCGGCGCCCAGTACGTCGATCCGGACACCGGCCGCGGTGTCGGTGAACGACTCACCGGCCCAGTACGGGGCGTCGTCCAGCGGACGGCAGCCGGAGGCCGGCGTGGCACTCGGCTTGGCGTCCATGACCCGGACCGGCCCTTCACCGGTCCGCACGGAGGTGTCGATCCGGTAGATCAGCGCACCGGTGGAGCAGACGGCCGTGTCCGCCTGAACGCCCCTTCGCGATTCGACGACGTACGCGGTCGTGGGACCGGTGCGTACGACCGCCATCTTGGTGCCGGATCCGTACTCGACGGCGGTGAGATGCACGGTGTCGCTGCCTGCCGAGGCCCGGCAGACGACCTGATCGTCCCCGGTCCAGCCGAGCTTCCAGGAGTGCCAGGCGAGGTAGTGCGGCCCTGCCCCTCCGATCAGGCCCATCACATCCCATCCGCCCACGAAGCGGTGGGCATCGCTACCCGCGGCGAAGGCGTACAGGTCGGGCAGGCCGAAGGTGTGGCCGGTCTCATGGGCCACCAGCTTCTTGCCCCAGTGCCACATGTCCTGGCCGAACGTCACCGCCCACTTGATCCTGCTGCCGTCGGCGACGACACCCGCCGTTCCAGGGTCGTACACGTAGGTGGGGGTGAAGGAGATCGCCGACGCGTTCCTCGTCGCCACGGCGTAGACCATGTCGTACTGCGAGAAGTCCACGTACGGGTCGGCCGCGGTGACCGCGTCCTTGACGTACGCCTCGTGCTGCTCGTGCGACAGGCCGCGCGCGTATCCGTATTCGGTCGAGTTGTGCGGCATCCTCACCCAGCGCTGGTGCTGGGTGATGGCCAGCCAGGCCTTGCCGTACGAGGCGTTCCACAGCCATTCCGCACCGGGTGTGATCTGTGCCGCGTCCTCGGCAGGCGACTCGGTGGCGGGGGCGTCCGGGAAGTCCACGAAGATCATGGCGACCTTGATGGTCCCCGACGGGCGCTTGAACACGGAATAGTCCGTGTCCTGACCTTCGTCCGTCCAGCCGGTGGTGCCGCGCAGCGCACAGGCCGACGTGCTGTCCGCGGCCGTCGCAGCCCGGGCGGGAGGGGTGGCGAGGAGGAGCGGGAGCAGGGAAGCGAGCAGCAGCGGAAGAAGAGCCGACCGGGTGGTCGACGAGAGATGTGGGGGACTCACGCGATCACTACCTTTCGATGAATGGCGTGTGACATTTCACATAAGACTGCTGACGCACGGCCCTGTCCGAAAGCTGTCGCTGGTCCATAACATCCGCGCCATGGATCTGGAGATACGGCACCTGCGGGTCGTGTGCGCGATCGCCGAGGCGGAAAGCCTCACCCGCGCCGCCGCCGCGCTCCGCATGACACAGCCGGGACTCAGCGCCCAACTGCGCCGTATCGAAGCCATGCTGGGTGGAACCCTGTTCGACCGGCGACAGGAGGGCACCGTCCCCACGCCCTTCGGCGAGCTCGTCATCGGACGGGCCCGCGCCGTCCTGCCGGGCGTCGACGGGCTCCTCGCCGACACGGCCCGGGCCGCCCGCCGCATGTCGGCCGCGGACCGGATACGCGTCGGCTCGGTCGGCGCTCCGCTGCTCGGTCATCTCCTCCTGGCCGTCAAGGCCTTGCTGCCCGAAGCCCACCTGACCGCCCGCTGCCAGTACTCGCCCGTCGCACTGCTCGACGACCTCGCCGCGGGCCGACTGGAAGCGGCGGTGCTCGGTGACCACCCGGACCAGGAGCTGCCGCAGCGTGAGGGCGTGGCACTCCACCCGATCGCCACAGAGCCGGTCTTCGCCCTCCTGCCGGCGACCCACCCGCTTGCCGCGCGGGACGAGGTCCCGCTGCCCGAGCTTCTGGACGAGGACTGGGCGGTTCCCCGGCCCGACGGCGACCGGACCCGCGAGTACTGGGCTTCCGTCTGCGCCCTGACGGACCGCGCTCCGTTCGCTCCTTACGAAGCGGAGGGGCGGCAGTTGATCGAGATCGTGAGGGCGGGCCTGGCCGTCAGCCTCTGCCAGGCCACGTTCATCGAGGTGCCCGGCGTCGCAGTCCGCCCTCTGGCCGAAAATCCCTTGCGGTACCGGCACATTCTGGCCTGGCACCACGATGGCCCGCTCGCGGCGTGCGGCACCGAGATCCTGCGCCGGGTCGCCGATGGTTACGTGTCCACCTGCTCCGCCGCACCGGTGTACGCGCGTTGGCGGGAGCGGCATCAGGCCCCGGCCCGGCTGCCGACGATGCCGCCCTCAACTCTCTGAACCTGAGGACAGCAGCAGGAGATCACCACTGATGCTCGCCCACGTGGCGAGGCGGTTGACCTCGACCGCACCGGTGCCACAGCCCGCCGTGAGATCACCCTGCTCCACGCCCGTCCAGCCGGCCCCGGGCCCATGTCGCCGTCGTGCCACCGGGATTGCTCGCCCGCGCCACCCGCGCGGTCCGAGGCGGAATCCACGCACCGGAGTGGGGATGGAGGGGCACCGGCTCACCTCAGGGACGACGGTCGCCCCTCGAAACCGGCATGAGCATGCCCAGCAATCAGGTAGTTCCGTCCGGGAATCTCAAGACCACCGACAGGATCCCCTTCTGACGACTCGTCAGTTTGGCCTGTTGCGTGCAAGCCTCTTTCACTGCCATGTGAACTGTGAAATTGTACGGTCACACTTTCCGTGGGCATGACAGCTCTGGGAGTGCTCAACTTCCGTTGCCATCACGGTCCGCACCCCCCACCGCCGTGCCCCCACGCACGGCTGCCGACCGGCCTGGAGGCCATCGCCATGCGCAGACCCCCCACACTCAGGAAACTCGCCCAACTGCTGATACCTACCGTGGCTGCCGCCGGCCTGGGGCTCACCATGCTCGCCCCCAATGGCGCGGCGGCTCCGGCCGGCGCCGGGGCACCCAAGCCCACACCGAGGTCGGCGCCCGCCCCACAGCCCGCCACCGCCACCGTGCTTGCCGCCGATCTCGCACCCGGACACGCCGCCGACCCCGCGCGATCGGCCACGAAGACCTCGAACGCCGCAGAGCGCCCTCCGCTCCCCGCGGCCCAGAACGCCGCAGAGCGCAAGCAGGCCCGCTCTGCGGCGAGGGCCGCGGCGGACTGCAACATCAGCGACTTCACCTCGAAGACCGGCGCTGCCCTGGTCGAGCAGATCAAGCAGTCGGAAACCACCTGCATCAACACGCTGTTCAGCGTGACCGGTGAGGACTCCAAGGCCCTCTTCCGTGAGGAACAGATGGTCACGGTGGCGAACGCGCTCAAGGATGTCGCGACCAACTACCCGGGGAACAACAGCACCTTCGCCACCCAGGTGGTGCTGTACCTGCGCGCCGGCTACTACATCCAGTACAACCAGCCGGAGAACGTCGGCGAATACGGCCCGACGCTGAAGAGCGCCATTCAAGGCGCCCTGGATGCCTTCTTCGGCTCGTCCCACGCCTTCGACGTCACCGAGGCCAACGGAGAAACCCTGGCCGAGACGGTCACCCTGATCGACAGCTCCGAAGAGAACGCCCGTTACCTCGACGTGGTGAAGCGCCTGCAGAAGGACTACAACTCGTCGTACGACCAGTTCTACGGGATGCTCGCGGCGGTCAACAACACCTACACCGTGCTCTTCCGCGGCCACCAGCTGCCGGAGTTCGTGGAAGCCGTGAAGGCCGACCCGAGCGTCCTCACCGGACTGCGTGACTTCGCCGTCGCCCACGACGATCTGCTCGGCACCGACAAGTCCTACCTGGCCAGCAACGCCGGACGCGAACTCGCCCGCTTCCTGCAGCAAGCCGACCTCAAGGACTCCGTCAAGCCGTTGGTCAAGGAGCTGCTCGGCCGCAGCGAGATCACTGGACGCACCGCCCCGCTCTGGGTCGGCCTCGCCGAGATGACGGACGAGTACGACAAGGAGAACTGCGCCGAGTACGACACTTGTGACCTGCAGAACCGCGTGCGCGACGTCGTGCTGACGGTCAAGCACGCATGCGGTCCGAGCGCGAAGATCCTCGCACAGGAGCTGACCGCGTCCGAACTCGCGGCCACGTGCGACAGCGTCCTCAAGCAGGACCCGGTGTTCCACAACATCGTCAAGGACAACGGCCCGGTCAAGGACGACAACAACACCAGCATCGAGATCGTCGCCTTCAACTCCAGCCTCGACTACAAGACCTACGCCGGTGTCGTCTTCGGCATCGACACCAACAACGGCGGCATGTACCTGGAGGGCGACCCGGCCGCTGAGGGCAACCAGCCGCGCTTCATCGCCTACGAGCAGCCGGCCCAGGACGACGCCTTCCAGATCTGGAACCTCAACCACGAGTACACCCACTACCTCGACGGCCGCTACGACATGTACGGCGACTTCGCAGCCGGGCAGACCACCCCGACCGTGATGTGGATCGAGGGTTTCGCCGAGTACGTCTCCTACTCGTACCGCGGCATCACCTACGACAGGGCGATCGAGGAGGCGGGCAAGAACACCTACAAGCTCAGCCGGCTCTTCGGGACCACCTACGACAACGCCGACACCACCCGTATCTACCAGTGGGGCTATCTGGGCGTCCGCTACATGCTCCAGTCGCACCCCGAGGACGTGGCCACCCTGCTCGGCCACTACCGTGCAGGCGAGTACGACGCGGCCCACAGCCTGCTCCGCGACACCATCGGCACCAAGTACGACGCCGACTTCGCCGACTGGCTGAGCAAGTGCGCCGGCGGCGACTGCGGCCAACTGCCGGCCCGGAGCGGCCGGTGACCGGGGCCTCGGTCACCGGCAAGAACTGAGCCAGGAGAGCCTGGTGTCCCGCGCATCGTTTGTGCGTGGGACACCAGGCTTCGACGGCGCCACCCGCGACGACGGCATCAAGCAACTGCTCCTTCGGCGAGGTGGCCGTTGTCCCCGACGGCCGCACCGGCACAGCGGACTGCACCTGCGAGGGCTCGCTGCGCGGTTGACGCGCCCAGGGGCGGGCCCAGCCGGCATGACACGGCGACGGCCGGGACACACGAGGTGTCCCGGCCGTCGCCGCGCTGGTGTCGGGCCGCCGTCAGTGCGCGGCCGGGTTGACCACATTGATGGTCAGGTCGTCGCCGGCGTCGCCGGTCACGGTCACCTTCACGCCGTGGCCCGCGACCTTGACGCTGGCCTGCGGGGCCGCGGAGCTGTAGTACGCGTTCGGGTCGGTGTCGTCGAAGACCGGGATGCCCAAGGCGGCCGGCGCGCAGGCTGCCTTGGTCACGACGGTCTGGTTGCCGCCGTTGCCGGACAGGACCTCTTTGTGAAGGCAGGTCGCGTCCGTGGCCTCCAGGCCGAAGGTCGCGTCGAAGGGCTGACGGCGGTTGCTCGGCGCGGTCCCGTCGTCGTACGTGAACGGGGCCGGGCGGGCGTCGACGGCCATGGCCGAGCCGCCGCCGGGGTGCGCGCTGACGTTGTTGTCGTCGTACGACCGGTCGACGTACCAGACGAGCATGCCGTTCTGGTAGCGGAAGAACTCCACCCAGTCCGGCGCCGTGACGCCCTTGCTGAACTGGTACGGGCCCTCGGCCAGGAGCGCGTCGCTGCCGACGTACTCACGGTTCTCGACCAGGTAGTAGCGCGGGTACGTGGCCGTCTCCGTGCCGGTCGAGATCTTCCACTTGCCGGTCGCGGTCCAGCTGCCCGCGCCCTGCTCGACGTCGTCGGTCGACAGCGTGGTGCCGCCGGACGCGAGGGTGATGTCGTCCAGGAAGGCGCCGGCGAAGTGCACGCCGCCGTCGGTCTGGTAGCGGAAGCGGAACAGCGAGGGCCTGCCCTGGGAGTCGTACGCGTATCGCAGGGTCGTCCACTTGCCGGCGGAGGAGCCGTCGACGGCCGTGCCCGCCCGGAGCCAGTTCGCCCCGCCGTCGAGGGAGTACTCGGCGAAGAGGTAGTCGAAGTCCGCCTCGATCTCGTACCAGGCGCTCGCCTTGACGGTGACCCGCGAGGCGGCCGGCACGGACCGGGTGAGGGATTCGTTGAGGCCGTCGGCCGAGCCGGTCCACCAGGCGTGCGTGCCCGAGGTGGGGGTGGTGTAGGCGGTGCTGCTGGTCTTGTCGGGCAGCGCGATACGGACGGCCTGTTCCTTTCCGGTGACCTGGAGCTGCGCCGGATTCAGGGTGTACGTCCCGGAGGTGCCGACCTCGGCGTTCGCGTGGTCCAGCCAGCCGAGGAAGAGCTTCTCCTCGGCGCCCATCAGGCCCGGGTGGGTGCCGATGCCCGCGTTGCCGGCGGCGCCGTGGCTCAGCCAGGAGCCGGAGCTCATCAGGGTCCAGAAGGCGGTGGAGTTCTCGCCGCCGTCGGTGTCGTAGTAGTCCGGCAGGCCGAGGTCGTGGCCGAACTCGTGGCAGAAGACGCCGAGTCCGCCGTTCTCGCCCTCGGTCGTGTAGTCGCCGAGCCAGTACTTCGACGCGCCGATCCGGGCGCCGCCGGCCTTGTTCTGGGTGCCGGCCACGTCCGGGCCGGTCAGGCCGTAGTCGTCGCCGTTGACGTACCAGCGGTGCGACCAGATGGCGTCCTCGCCCTGCGCGCCGCCGCCCGCGTCCTCGCCCATGCCGGCGTGCACGGCCTGGAAGTGGTCGATGTATCCGTCGGCCTCGTCGAAGTTGCCGTCGTGGTCCCAGTCGTTGCGGTCCCAGACGTCGAACTGGGCGAGGTACGCGTCGATCTCGGCGGGCGACTTGCCGGCCGCGATCTGGGCGTCCCACCAGGCGTTGCCGGTGTCCTGGATGAAGTTCCACGAACCGCCGTTGTCCTCGACGGCGTTGTCGCCGTACCAGGACGCGTTGTGGGGGACCTTGACCCAGTCCTCCACCGTGTTGGTCACCGAGTAGCGGCCGTTGGACAGCTTCTCGTAGTACGTGCGCATCGACTCGCCGGAGCCGTTGAACAGGTTCTCGTAGTACGCCTTGCTGAAATCGGCCGTCCAGGCGTTGGAGTTGTCCACGCTCCGGTCAGGCTGGGCGATCTGGTTGTGAAGGGGGCCGGGGACGGTGCCGTACTTCCCGGCGCTCTGGTCGCCGAACTCGGAGAGGACGGTGAAGATCTTCTCCGATCGGACGGTCGTGGTCTCCACGAACTTTCCGGACGCGAGCTCGACGACACCCCGCGCGTCGGCCTTCGCTTTACCTTTGGCGATCTTGTCGATCGCCTGTCGGCGCATGTCCGTGCGCTGCTTCGTCACCGGCCCCGGGCGGTTGTCCGCCCGCGGCGTCGTGGCCCGTGGTGCGTCCTGGGTCTCAGGCACGGCCACGGCGGGCTGCAGCCCGACGGCCAATAGGGCTGTGAGCGCGGACCCGAGGGCCATGCTCACGGCGAGTCTCTTCACTGGCGGTCCCTTCGAAGGGTTCGTGTGTTCCGTCGTCGAATTCCGGACACGGATCGACCTCGAACGAGCGCCGCAGAGTCTGGCATGGAGGTGTCGCCCTCGGGGAGCCCTCGGGAGCGACTTCTGTCGCGGCATGCCACCGGCTCCCGACGCGGCGGTGCCCGGCAGGGGACCTTTCCGCTGTTGGTCACGCCCGCCTGGGACGGCAGGGGACGTCATCGAACTGGACAGCACGGGGTGGGTGACGGCTCGCGGTGGGAAATCCGGTGTCGGATGCCCATGGGCGACGGATAACTTCGCGTTCATGGACGAACTGACCCTGCTCAAGCGCGTCAACGGCCCTGTCACCCGCAGTCGGCTCATCCGTGACCTGACCGCGCTCGGCCTCGCCGAGGGCGACATCGTGATGTTCCACACGCGGATGTCCGCGATCGGATACGTGGCAGGTGGCCCTCAGACGATCATCGGCGCCCTCTGCGACGTCGTGGGCGAGCGGGGAACCCTGCTGGTGACCTGCGGCTGGAACGACGCCCTGCCCTATGACTTCACCGACTGGCCGCAAGCCTGGCAGGACGTCCTGCGCGCGGAGCACCCCGCATACCATCCCGAACTCAGCGAAGCGGACCACAACAACGGCCGTCTCGCAGAGGCACTACGCCGCTGGCCGGGCGCAGTCCGCAGCCGCCATCCCGACGCCGGCTTCGCCGCACTCGGGGCGGCGGCCACCGCGCTGATGGCCGACCATCCCTGGGACGACCCGCACGGCCCGGGCAGCCCGCTGGCGCGGCTGGTCGCCATGGACGGCCGGGTGCTTCTCCTGGGTGCCCCGCTGGACACCCTCACGGTCCTGCACCACGCCGAGGCACTCGCCGAAGCACCCGGTAAGCGGTTCGTGGACTATGAGCAGCCGATCCAGGTTGACGGGCAGCGGGTCTGGCGGCGGTTCCACGACATCGACTCGGAGAACGGGGCCTTTGACTATTCCTCCGTCGTGCCCGAGGGGCAGGATCCGTTCGAGACCATCGCCCAGGACATGCTCGCCGCCGGAATCGGCAGCCAGGGCATGGTCGGCGCAGCGGGCAGCTACCTGTTCGAAGCCGGCGACGTCGTGAACTTCGGTATCCACTGGATCGAGGAGAAATTGGGCAAAGCCCAGTGACCCGGCCTGCGACGGACTCCTCACTCGACTCTGTACCTCGGGTGGAAGTTGGACGCGACCGGCGTTCGCGGCCACGATCGGCCGGCGGTCTTCGCCGGCCGGACAGCCGGCGACACGGCCCGGAGAGCTCGGCGCCCCAGCTGCACAGAGGCTCCCCAAAAGATGAACATTGCTCTACTCTCCGCGTATGGCGAGCATCCGCAAAGCCCTGGCCGTGCTGGCCGCCTGCATGGTCGTCCTGGCCGGCGCCGCGCCCGCCATGGCACATGAGGAGCGACCCGTGGACTTCCCCGACGGCTCGGGGAGCGTGCCGCAGTACCGGGACGGGGAGCCCGACCTGCTCGTGTGCAAGACCGACCGGGCGGACTTCGACAAGCGCATCGCGCGCTTCCCGGAAGACCTGAAGCAGCGCAACCTGGAACTGTTCGAGCGCTGCCAGGACGGTGGATACCGGCATGTGCAGGAGGCCGTCGACGCCGTCGACAAGCCCGGGATGAACATCGCCGTCCTCCCGGGCCTCTATCTGGAGGAGCCCACTCAGCCCGGCCCGAAGGGCGAGTGCGCCAAGCTGAAGGCGCCCAATTCCTCGTTCGGCTACCAGATCCTGTCGTTCGAGCAGCAGAAGCAGTGCCCCGCCAACCAGAACCTCATCGCCGTCCTCGGCAAGAAGGACCTGCAGATCGAGGGCACCGGCGCCGGCCGCAACGACGTCATCATCGACGGCCAGTACAAGAAGCTCAACGTCATCCGGGCGGACAAGTCCGACGGCGTCTACTTCAAGAACTTCACCGCCCAGCGCTCCACCTTCAACTCCCTCTACATCCTGGCCGGTGACGGCTTCGTCATCGACGGCGTACTGACGCGCTGGAACGACGAATACGGGTTCCTGACGTTCGCCGGCGACCACGGCCTGTACAAGAACTGCGAGTCGTACGGCAACGGCGACTCCGGCATATACCCGGGCAGCGCCTCCGACATCAACACCGGCCGGGGCTACGCAGTCCCCCGCTACTCCATCGAGATCAAGGACTGCCGAAGCCACCACAACATGGTCGGCTACTCCGGCACCGCCGGTAACTCCGTCTGGGCCCACGACAACGAGTTCGACCACAACATGGCCGGCGCCACCATGGACAGCGCGTTCCCCGGCCATCCCGGACTGCCGCAGGACCACGCCAAGTTCGAGCGCAATCTGATCCACGACAACAACGCCGACTACTACCGCCACGTCAAGGACGGCACCTGCGCCAGGCCGACCGCCGAACGCGGCTACGAGAAGGGCGTGGTCTGCCCTCAGATCTCCGTGCCGGTCGGCTCCGGCTTCATCACTTCGGGCGGCAACTACAACGTCTTCCAGGACAACTGGATCTACGGCCAGCAGCGCGCGGCCTTCGTCCTGCATGCCGTACCCGGGTTCATCCGAGGCGAGAGCTCCTGGGGCAGGCAGTTCGACACCTCGCACCACAACCGGTACGTGAACAACCACCTGGGCGTGGACAAGCAGGGCCGTGCCCGGCCGAACAAGGCCTCCGTGTGGTGGGACGGCCAGGGCGAGGGGAACTGCTGGTCCGACCTCGAAGGCAGCAGCAACCCGCTCGCGCTGCCCTCCTGCGGCGACGAACCCGGCGAGGTGTCCTGGGGCAGCGACCGGATCGCCGGCGAACCGGTGAAGCTGGCCCAGTTGATGGTCTGCGCGGACTACGACGTGAAGGCGCGCAAGCTGCCCGCCGGCTGCGACTGGTACGGGGCGCGCGGCATGGCGCGCGTCGAAGTGCAGTTCTCCCTGGCCGTGGCGGCGGTGCTCGCGATCGTGGGCGGCGCGCTGTGGTGGCGAACACTGCGCCGCAACCGCTGGGCGACGATCGCCGCCGGGTTCGGGTTCGCGGGTCTGGTGCTGGATGTGATCGGCTCGGCAAGCTCGTACGCGCACACCGCCGTCCCGGCCACCGCCCTGCTGCTGCTCGGCATCTGGTGGACGGCGAGCGGGCTGCTGCTGCGCGGGCAGCGGCCGGTGTTCGGCTGGGTGACGTTCGCCTTCGGTTTCCTCACGCTGCTCGACGCCTTCGACAAGAGCATCGTGATGATCCCCTGGACGCCGCTCAGCCCAGCCTGGCTGCGCACGCTGCTCGGACTGGTCTGGGTGGTCTGGGCGGTGATCGCAGTGGCCCGCGAGCGGCTGCGGGCGGCCGCCGAGGAGCGGGAGGGCAACCTGGGTCCGGCGGGCCCCGAACCGCAGGCGGCCACGGCATGACACAGCGTCAATCCCTCAAAGGACCGGTCACGATGCCGCACCGACGCCCGGCCGCGAGCCGCCACCGCATCACACCGCACCGCCCCTCCACCGTCGGTCGCCGCATGCCCGCCCGGCGCGTCCGTCTCGCCGCCGCGGCTCTTCTGGCCCTCGCCCTGGCGGCGGGCGGCTGCTCCCGGCCCACCACCCACCACAAGCCAGGCACGAGCCACGACACCGCGACCGCACCGGTCGCAGCGGCCACGGAACCGCCCGACGAGTCGGGCAGCGACATGCACGATCACAGTGACGGTGACGGTAACGGGGCCGGGGCAGGCGATGGGGCCGGGGACGGGGCCGGGCAGGACGGCGATCGGGCCGTCGACGGCATGCCCGGCGTGACGGTGAAGATCAGCATCGCCGGAGGCAAGGTCACCCCCTCCCCCGGCCGGATCGGGCTGCGCAAGGGGGAGCGCGTCGCCTTGGTGGTCACCAGCGACAAGGCCGACGAGCTGCACGTCCACGGCCTCGACCACACGGCCCGGCTGCCCGCCGGCCGGGCCGCCACACTCTCGTTCACCGTCGACCGCACGGGTCTCTTCGAGGTCGAGACGCACGAGGCGGGCCTCGTCCTGACCCAGCTCCTGGTCCGCTGATGCGCCTGGCGCGGTGGGGCCCGTCCCGTATCCCAGCGCGACAGAACCAGCCGTACCTCCCAGCGCAATGGACTCGCCATGCATCCCAGCACACTGATGCTCGCCCTGCGGCCGGGCACCGGTGCACTGCATCCCGCCCTGCCCGCAACCGCACCCCCCTCCGAGCTGTCCGCCGCCGAGCTCCAGCCCGTCCTTCAGCTGGCCCACGGCATCGGTGCCCGCCACGACCTGCCCATCTCCGCCTTCTACGCCTATGCCGGCGCCTTCACCGCCCTCTTCGTCTCGTTCCTGGCCCTCGGACTCCTCTGGCCCAGCCCCCGGTTCGCCGGAGCCACGGCCGGCCGGCCGCTGCCCGCCACGCTGCAGCGCCTCGCCGATGCACCGGCGCTCCGCCGCGCCGTGCAGGGCCTCGGGCTGGCCGCGGCCGTCTTCGTCCTGGCCCATCTGCTGCTGGGCCCCGACGACCCCGACCGTAACCCCGCCCCCGGCGCCGTCTACGTCCTGCTCTGGGTCGGCCTCGTCCCCACGTCCCTGCTGCTCGGCCCCGTCTGGCGCCTGCTCAACCCCCTGCGCACGCTGCACGCCCTGGCCTGCTGGGCGCTCGTCCGCGACCCGCACCGCGGCCGCGCCCTGGCCGCAGGCCTCGGCTACTGGCCCGCCGCCCTGGGTCTGTTCGCCTTCACCTGGCTGGAGCTGGCCTCACCCGAACCGGCCTCCCGCCTCAGCCTGCTCACCTTCCTCACCCTCTACGCCACGGCCCAGCTCACGGCGGCCGCCACATACGGCAGCTCCTGGTTCGACCGCGGCGACGCCTTCGAGTCGTACTCCGCCCTGCTCGCCCATCTCTCCTTCGTCGGCCGCCGCCGCAGCGATCGCCGCCTGGTCCTGCGCAATCCCTTCCACAGCCTCGACGCCGTCCCCGGCGCGCCGGGTCTCGCCGCCACCGTCTGCGTCATGCTGGGCAGCACCGCCTACGACGGTTTCTCCAAGGCACCCTGGTGGATCAACATCCTGCAGACGTCCTCCGTCGGCCGTACCGGCGCCGCCACGCTCGGCCTCGCTTCCGCCTGCCTGCTCGTCGCTGCCCTGTACGCCTCGTGTGCCGGCGCCGCCCGGTTGATCTCCGGCCGGATCGAACGCCCCGTCACCGCCTTCGCGCACTCCCTTCTCCCCATCGCCACCGGCTACTTGATCGCCCACTACTTCTCGCTCTTCGCCACCGAAGCCCCACGCACGGTCACCCTCGCACAAGGCACTGACAATCCCGCCGTACCAGCGGATCTCCTCTCCCCGGGAGGCCTTGCCACGCTCCAGGTGAGCGCGATCGTCCTCGGTCACGTCGTCGGCGTGATCGCCGCCCACGACCGCTCCGTACGTCTCCTGCCGCCCGCCCGTGCCGTCGCCGGGCAGATCCCCCTGCTCGTCCTGATGATCTGCTGCACCATCGGCGGCCTGACCCTTCTGCTCCAGGCATAGGGCCTGTCCTGCGGATCTTGCCGGGCCTGCGTTCCCAGGCACCGCACCTCGCTGCGTAACCGCAGTTCAGGAGCCTTTGCGGCCGACACTCGCGCATTGACGTGCGCCCGTGTCGATGGCGCCCGACCCTGGATACAGGGGGCCCTGCTGAGCGGTACCCGGCTCACACCCCTGGCCTGGCGTATTACGTCGGACGGAACGGGAAGGTGAACGTCACCATGAAGACACCCCCAGTCGTTGCACTGCGAGAGTGGGAGGCTGCGCGCCAGCAGCTGCTTGTGGAAGAGAAAGCGTTGACCCGCGCCCGTGACGCCCTGGCCGCCAAGCGACGGCGGATGCCGTGGCTGGCGGTGGAGAAGGAGTACGAGTTCGACGGACCCGAGGGCAGGGCGAGTCTGCTCGACCTGTTCGCCGGTCGTCGTCAGCTGATCGTCTACCGCGCCTTCTTCGAGCCCGGTGTGTTCGGCTGGCCCGACCACGCTTGCCGCGGCTGCTCCATGGTGGCCGACCATGTCGGCCACCTTGCCCATATGAACGTCCGGGACACCACTCTCGTCTTCGTCTCCCGCGCGCCGCAGCCGGAGATCGAGCGCGTGAAGGCGCGAATGGGCTGGACGATGCCCTGGTACACGATCACCGACGAGTTCGACACCGACTTCGGTGTGGACGAGTGGCACGGCACGAACGCATTCATCCGCGACGGCGACAGCGTGTTCCGCACCTACTTCATCAACGCCCGCGGTGACGAGGCTCTGGGAAGCACCTGGAGCTACCTCGACATGACTGCGCTCGGGCGGCAGGAGGAATGGGAGGACTCGCCTGAGGGCTATCCCCAGACCCCGCCGTACGAATGGTGGAACTGGCACGACGAGTACGGCGATGCCGAGCCGCGGCCGGAGTGGCTCGAACAGACTCGCCGAGGCACCCGAGCTCAGCAGGACTGAGCCGTTCCCCCCTTGAGCCCTTTGGCCCAGGTGGCCCCGATGGTGGTCGGACCCTGGCTCAGTAGCGTGGAGGCATGAACGGAACGGGCGACTCAGGCTCGGCACCGGCCGCCGACGACGCGGCGTTCGCCGCTCATCACGCGCCCCGCTGCACGGGCCTGGACGAGGTGGACACGCTCGTGACCCGGTGCCGGGCGTGCCCGCGGCTCGTGGCCTGGCGTGAGGAGGTCGCCAGGGTCAAGCGTGCGGCATTCCAGGACTGTGAGTACTGGGGACGGCCAGTCGCCGGGTTCGGGCCCGCGGATGCTGCTGTGGCGGTGGTCGGGCTCGCGCCTGCCGCGCACGGTGGCAACAGGACCGGGCGGATGTTCACCGGGGACGCGGCCGGTGACTTCCTCTTCGCCGCCCTGCACGCGGTCGGTCTCGCCTCGCAGCCGGTGTCCACGCATGCTGGGGACGGGCTCACTCTGCACGGTGTGCGGCTCACCGCGCCGGTGCACTGCGCGCCTCCGCAGAACAGGCCCACTACCGGCGAACGGGACACCTGCCGGCCCTGGTTGTCGGCGGAGCTGAGGCTGTTGAGCCCACACCTGCGTGCCGTGGTCGCGCTCGGCGGCTTCGCCTGGCAGGCGGTGCTGCCCGCGCTCGGCGAGGCCGGCTGGCGAACGCCCCGGCCCCGTCCCGTCTTCGGGCACGGTGCTCATGTCGTCCTGCCGGCCACGGGCCGTCGGCCCCCGCTCCATCTTCTCGGCAGCTACCACCCGAGTCAGCACAACACATTCACCGGGCGGCTCACCGCCACCATGCTCGTCGACGTGTTCCGCCATGCCGTCGACCTCGCCGGACTGGAGGCGCGGCCGGGAGCCCCTCCGACCTGAGCCTGCCGAGCCGACGGCGTACCGCAGCCCCGCGGGACTGCTGGACCGGTCCCCGGTCCCCGGTCCAGCAGTCCCGTCTCCCGGCTGGGGCGGGGCGCTGTTCGGGGTACCGGTTATGGTTCTCCTCGGTGCGTTCGGGCGTGCCGGTGCACGAGCGGGAAAGGCTGGGGTCTCACGGTGTCCGATCTTGGGCGGCTTGTGGCCGACCGGTACCGGCTGGTGGAGCGCATCGGGCGCGGTGGCATGGGCACCGTGTGGCGTGCGGAGGATGAGCTCCTCGGGCGGCATGTCGCCGTGAAGAAGCTGCACGTTCCCCCGCATCTGGAGGACGACGAGCTTCGGCGGCTCTACGAGCGGACCCGGCGGGAGGCGCGCAGTGCAGCGCGGGTGGCGCATCCCCATGTGATCGTGGTGCATGACGTCGTCGACGACGAGGGCCTGCCCTGCATCGTCATGGAGTACATCCCTTCGGTCACCTTGAGCGACGTGCTGAAGGAGGGTGTGCTGCCGCCCGACGAGGCGGCGCGCATCGGCTGCGTGGTGGCCGGCGCCTTGAGCGCCGCGCACGGGGCCGGGGTGCTGCACCGGGATGTGAAGCCCGCCAATGTGCTGCTCGGGAACGACGGGCGGGTCGTGCTCACCGACTTCGGGATCGCGCTCGAGTCCGGAACGCCCTCGCTGACCAGGACGGGCGAGTTGGTCGGGTCGCTCGACTACCTCGCGCCCGAACGTCTCAAGGGCAGCGCCGAGGCCGGTTTCGCCTCCGACCTGTGGTCGCTCGGGGCGATGCTGTACCAGGCGGTCGAAGGGCAGCCGCCGTTCCGCCGGGACACCCCGATCGAGACGGCGTACGCCATCGCCGCGTACCCGTACGAGCCGCTCGCCAACGCCGGGGAGCTGGCCCCGGTGATCGAGGGCCTGCTCGTGAAGGAGCCGGGAGAGCGTATGGGCGTGCGCCGGGCCGAGCGCCTTCTGGCGGATGCGGCCGGGGCGCAGACCGCCCGCCTCGACCGCCCCACGCGGCCGGCCCATGGTGAACTGTCCCCGGCCCCCGCGCAACACAGCACCCGCCGCCGCACCGTGTTGCGGTCCGTCGCAGCGCTGGCCGTCGCTGCCGCCGTGGCGGGCGGCGCCGTCCTGTTGTGGCCGCACGAGCCGGCCGACGCCGGCAAGGACCCGGCGGCGACGGGCACCGTGTCGGCCCGGCCTCCGAGCAGCAGCCCTTCCCCGGCTCCGGCGATCCCCGCCGGCTACCACCGCGAGACGGAGAAGATGGGCCTCTCGGTCCCGGTGCCGGACGGCTGGACCCGCAAGGAACGGCCCGACGGTGAAGTCGCCTACCTCGACCCCACCGGACTGGTGGGGCTGAGGGTCAACGCGGTCCAGTTCGCGGGATCCGATCCCCTGCGGCACTGGAGCGAGGTCGAGGAGGACCAGACGCGCAGGGACAATCCGGGCTATGAGCGGGTCAGGATGAGCAGCACGACGTTCCGGGGACGGCAGGCCGGATACTGGGAGTTCACCTTCAAGGGCCGGGTACGGGACTTCCGCGCGGTCGAGTTGGCGTTCGCCAACGCCGACGGGACCCAGTACGTGATCTACCTGTCGGCGCCGAGCGCGCAGTGGAAGGAGTACCGGCCGGTCTTCGACAACGCCGTCAAGGGGATCCACCCGAGCGCATAGACGGGTGCCGGGTGCCGGGGACGGCGACCGCGGCGGTCAAGGACGTGTTGGTCCGTGATCGTCCGGCTCAGGTCCGGCCGGGCATCCGGACGTCGAGCTCACGACATCCGGATGCGCCGACGGGGCACACCGCCCGGTCGGCCGCGTGGGAAGTTCATTCACGAGTCGTCCGGCCGTCGCCCTCTTTCCATAGTGATCGACGTACTTCGCAGGGTAACCATGACGGGTTCAACCCGCCCCCCACCACGCATCGTTGGTCAGGAGCCCGATCATGGATCGTCATCGCCGCCGGAGCACCGCTCGCGCCGTGGTGTTCTTCCTGCTTCCCGCCGCCCTGGTGGGCGCGGTCGCCGGGGCACTCGCGCCCCCGGCGTTCCCCGCCTCGCCGGATGTGGTGATCAGCGAGGTGTACGGGGGTGGCGGAAACAGCGGCGCCCCCTACCGCAACGACTATGTCGAGCTGTACAACCGGGGCGGCAGCGCGGTCAGCCTCTCCGGCTGGTCCACGCAGTACGCCTCCGCATCCGGTACCACGTACGCCGTCACCGCGCTGTCCGGCACGATCCAGCCCGGCTCCAGATACCTGGTGCGGCTCGGCTCCGGCGGCAGCCAGGGCGTGTTGCTGCCCGCCCCGGATGCGAGCGGCACCACCAACATGTCGGCAACCTCGGGCAAGGTCGCACTGGTCACCTCGGCCACCGCCCTGACATGCGGCGGCAACTGCGACACCGCCCCGGGTGTGAAGGACTTCCTCGGCTACGGCGCGGCGAACGACTACGAGACATCCTCCGCGCCGACGCTGTCCAACACCTCCTCGGCGACCCGGTCGAACCCGGCCACCGACACCGACAACAACGGGAACGACTTCGCCAAGGTCGCCCCGACTCCGCAGAATTCACAGGGCGGTGGGAGCGGCGAATGCACCGGCTACACCACTCGGATACGTGACGTCCAAGGCAGTGGCCATCTGTCCCCGCGCAGCGGCCAGTCGGTCTCCGACGTACGGGGCGTGGTCACCGCGGTGAAGAGCAACGGCTTCTGGTTCCAGGACCCCTGCCCGGACAGCGATGCCGCAACGTCCGAGGGTGTGTTCGTGTTCACCTCCAGTGCCCCCTCGGTCAGTGCCGGCCAGGAGATCTCGGTCGGCGGTGGCGTCACCGAGTTCCGGCCCGGCGGAGCGAGCAGCACCAACCTGACCATCACCGAGATCACGTCCCCCTCGGTCAGCGTCCTGGGGATCAGGCCGGTGCCGCCGGCCGGAGTGATCGGCACCGGCGGCCGGGTGCCCCCCGCCTCGGTGATCGACAACGACGCCACCGGCAGTGTCGAGACCTCCGGCACCTTCGACGCCACCACCGACGGCATCGACTTCTACGAGTCGCTCGAGGGAATGCGGGTCCAGCTCGACAACCCCGTGGCCGTGGGTGCGAGCAACTCCTTCAACGAGATTCCGGTGCTCGCCGACGACGGCGCGAACGCCGCGGTGCGCACCGCACGCGGCGGCATCGTCCTGCGCCAGACCGATGCCAACCCCGAACGGGTGCACCTCGATGACGCCGCCCTGGCCGGGTCCGTGCCCAGTGGTGTGAACGTGGGTGATCACTTCTCCGGTCCGGCGGTCGGTGTGCTCGACTACTCCTTCGGCAACTTCAAGCTTCTGCTCACCAGCGCCATCAGCCGGGTGGACAGCGGGCGGGCCCCCGAAACGGCCGACGGGCCGGGCGCGGGCCAGATCTCGGTGGCCACCTTCAACGTCGAGAACCTCGACCCGGGCGACGCGCAGAGCAAGTTCGACGGGCTCGCCCAGCAGGTCGTGACCAATCTGGCCTCGCCGGGGATCATCGCCGTCGAGGAGATCCAGGACAACGACGGTGCGACGAACAGCTCGGTGGTGGCCGCCGACCAGACCTGGAGCCGGCTGATCAGCGCGATCAGCGCGGCCGGCGGGCCCACGTACACGTACCGGCAGATCAACCCGGTGGACGACCAGGACGGCGGAGAGCCGGGCGGCAACATCCGGGTGGGCTTCCTGTTCCGCACCGACATCGGGCTCACCTTCGCCTCCGGGACGCCGGGCGGCTCCACCACCGCGGTGAGTGTCTCCGACAGCGGCAACCCGGCGGACCGGGTCGGCCTCAGCCACAACCCCGGCCGTATCGAACCGGCCGACTCCGCCTTCGGCTCCAGCCGTAAGCCGCTGGTCGGCAAGTTCTACGTCAACTCCGAGCCGCTGTTCGTCATCGCGAATCACTGGAACTCCAAGGGCGGCGACGACCCGCTGTTCGGCCGCTACCAGCCGCCGACGCTGTCCAGCGAGACGCAGCGGAACCAGCAGGCCACGGTGGTACGGAACTTCGTCGAATCGGTCCTCGCCATCGACCCCCAGGCACGGGTCGTGGCGGCCGGTGACCTGAACGACTTCCCGTACTCCCCGCCCGTGCAGACGCTGGTCGGCGCCGGTCTGACGGACCTGCCTGTCACCCTGCCGGAGGCCGAGCGCTACACCTACGTGTACGAGGGCAACGCGCAGGTACTCGACCACATCCTGCTGTCCTCCTCGCTGGCCGGCGCCTCGTACAGCTACGACATCGTGCATGTGAACGCCGAGTTCGCCGCCCAGCAGAGCGACCACGACCCGCAGGTCGCCCGGATCACTCTTCCCTGAAACGGACGCGGGGAGGGCCGGAGCACGATCACGGCCCTCCCCCTCGGGGTGTCGCCCTGGTCGGCGGCCTACTGGCCGAGGTAGGTGCCCGGCGAAAGCCATGTCGGACGGGGCAGGCCGAAGTGTTCCTCGAGCATCAGCTCGGCCTGGCAGAGCGCGCCGTAGACCCAGCCCTGCCCGGTCGACCACGCGTCTGAGCAGACGTACAGGTTGTCGTCGGGGAGCGGGTGGCGCATCCGCGGCATGATCTCCCAGCTCTTCGCCGAGGGTCCCGGCAGCTACTTCGTGCCGTCCTGTCGCGTTCCGGCGTGCAGCCATCCCGGCGAGGAGGATTCCGGCTGAGGGCCTTTCCTCGCCCGAGCCCGGTCGCGGGACCACGCGCCACCTACCAGCACGGCTGCCCCGGCTCCGTACAGGGGCAGCGCGAATACGCGACCAGACTGCGCACGTACACAGATCGGATGCCGGGCGTCCATGGCGGCAGTCGGTAGAAGGCGAAGATCACCGCGAGAAGCGTCATCCCGATGTATGTGGCGAACCACTGCCAGGAGCCCTCCGCGAGTGCGAACGTCAGCACGGCGGCGAGGCCGATACCGATGACCCCGGCCTGACCGCCTGCGTCCTGGCCCGCGCCGATGGATGCCGATTTCCGGGGCCCTTGAGGGCTGGGGTTGTTCACGGGCCTCTCCTGCAGGGTCAGAGGCACATCAGCATCCGTCCCGTGGCGCCGCGGGCCCTGGTGCCATGCCGGACGCGTTCGGCACCCCGCTCGAACGGGGGAGCCACAAGGCAGGCACATCACCTCGTACAGGCGAGCTTCCGCGCCTGCCGGCGACAGGCCGACGCCGCCGCCCGCCCCGCACACACACCCGGCAGGCGGTTGCCGCGAATCAGCCGGCGCAGGATGGGCACAGCCCGCGGTAGGTGACCTCGACCTCGGACACCGTGAAGCCGAACCGTCCCTCCGCCGGGAGGTCGGCCAGCGGATCGCCGGTCGGGTGGACGTCGCGGATGGTGCCGCATCCGGAGCACACCAGATGCTGGTGCGGGTGGTGGGCGTTGGGGTCGTAGCGCTTGGCGCGGCCGTCGGTGGAGACCTCTATGACCTCACCGAGGGAGACCAGCTCGCCCAGGGCGTTGTAGACGGTCGCCCGGGAGATCTCGGGCAGCCGCTGTGCCGCGCGGGCGTGCACCTCGTCGGCCGTGAGATGCACGTGTTCACCGTCGAGGACCTCCGCAACGACGCGCCGCTGGGAGGTCATCCGCCAGCCACGCCCTCGCAGTCGCTCCAGCAGGTCACTCATATCGGTTCACCTATTCAGGTTCGGTGGGATACCCCAAGTTTACCGGTGGACATCCGGGTTCCGATTGGATATGGGTTTGGCGCGCTTATTGACTTGGACTCTGTCCATTGTAGGATCAGTTCTGGCGATAGCCAAGGGACAGGAAGACTCCAGTGCAGGAGGAGACAGAGACGTGACGGGACCACCGCCGAGGAGCTGCGCGGTGCCGGCTTGCGGCTGAGGCCGCCCGCGTCGCGTCGCTGCCCGAGACCGTCCGGCACGGTGACCACCACGGCGCCGCGGCGTTCACCTCCGCAGTGCGCGGCCGCCTGGGCGAGGCTCCTGCCCGACCGCGTCCGACGACCACGGCTTCCGACCGACGAGGCCGAGGTCATGTACTGGGGCCTGCGCCCCGACTGTTCCACCGCCACAGTTCCTGAGCACCGTGATCCGCCCCGTCCGGAAGGATTCCCATGTCTGAGAACCACGATGCAAACGTCGTCGACGCGAAAGCGCAGGGCGGAGGTGGCTGCCCGGTCGCGCACGAGCGCGCCCTGCACCCGACCCAGGGCGGCGGCAACCGCCAGTGGTGGCCGGAGAAGCTCAACCTGAAGATCCTTGCCAAGAACCCCGCCGTGGCCAACCCGCTCGGTGAGGAGTTCGACTATGCCGAGGCGTTCCAGGGCCTCGACCTCCCGGCCGTGAAACAGGACATCGCCGCGGTGCTGACGGACTCGAAGGACTGGTGGCCGGCCGACTTCGGCCACTACGGCCCCTTCATGATCCGTATGGCCTGGCACAGTGCGGGCACCTACCGCATCAGCGACGGCCGCGGTGGCGCAGGCGCCGGTCAGCAGCGCTTCGCCCCGCTCAACAGCTGGCCGGACAACGGCAACCTCGACAAGGCCCGCCGTCTGCTGTGGCCGGTCAAGAAGAAGTACGGCAAGAGCCTGTCCTGGGCCGACCTGATGATCCTCGCCGGCAACGTCGCCCTGGAGTCCATGGGCTTCAAGACATTCGGCTTCGGCGGCGGCCGCGAGGACGTCTGGGAGTCGGAGGAGGACGTCTACTGGGGTCCCGAGAAGGTCTGGCTCGACGACCAGCGCTACACCGGAGACCGCGAGCTGGAGAGCCCGCTCGGCGCGGTCCAGATGGGCCTCATCTACGTCAACCCGGAGGGCCCGAACGGCAATCCGGACCCGATCGCCGCGGCCCGCGACATCCGCGAGACCTTCCGCCGCATGGCGATGAACGACGAGGAGACCGTCGCCCTCATCGCCGGTGGCCACACCTTCGGCAAGACTCACGGCGCGGGCCCGGCGGACCACGTCGGCGCCGACCCCGAGGGCGCCCCGATCGAGGCGCAGGGCTTCGGCTGGGCGAGCTCGTACGGCACCGGCAAGGGCGGCGACGCGATCACCAGTGGCCTCGAGGTCACCTGGACCAGCACGCCGACCCAGTGGAGCAACGGCTTCTTCAAGAACCTCTTCGAGTACGAGTACGAGCTGACGGCGAGCCCGGCCGGCGCACACCAGTGGGTGGCGAAGAACGCCGAGGCGATCATCCCCGACGCGCACGACCCGTCGCAGAAGAAGCTCCCGACGATGCTCACCACTGACCTGTCGCTGCGCTTCGACCCGGTCTACGAGCAGATCTCGCGTCGCTTCTACGAGAACCCCGAGGAGTTCGCGGACGCCTTCGCCCGCGCCTGGTACAAGCTGACCCACCGTGACATGGGCCCGAAGTCGCTGTACCTCGGCTCCGAGGTCCCGGCCCAGACCCTGCTGTGGCAGGACCCGCTGCCGGAGGCCGAGGGCGAGGCCATCGACGCCGCCGACGTCGCGGCCCTCAAGGCCAAGCTGCTCGACTCGGGTCTGACCGTGTCCCAGCTCGTCTCCACCGCATGGGCGTCGGCCTCGACGTTCCGCACCAGCGACAAGCGCGGCGGTGCCAACGGCGCCCGTATCCGCCTGCAGCCGCAGGCCGGCTGGGAGGTCAACGAGCCCGACGAGCTGGCGCAGGTGCTGCGTGTCCTCGAGGGCGTCCGGTCGGAGTTCAACTCCGGCGCCAAGAAGGTCTCCCTGGCCGACCTGATCGTCCTCGGTGGCGCCGCCGCCGTGGAGAAGGCCGCCAAGGACGCCGGCTACGACGTCGATGTGCCGTTCGCCCCGGGTCGTGTGGACGCCACGGAGGAGCACACCGACGCGGAGTCCTTCGCCGCGCTGGAGCCGACCGCCGACGGCTTCCGCAACTACCTGGGCAAGGGCAACCGCCTGCCGGCCGAGTACCTGCTGCTCGACAAGGCGAACCTGCTGGGCCTGAGCGCCCCCGAGCTGACCGTCCTGGTCGGCGGTCTGCGCGTCCTGGGCGCCAACTACCAGCAGACGTCGTACGGCGTCCTCACCGACGCCCCGGGCAAGCTGACGAACGACTTCTTCGTCAACCTGCTCGACCTGGGCACGACGTGGAAGGCGACGTCCGAGGACCAGAACACCTTCGAGGGCCGCGACGACGCGACCGGCGAGGTCAAGTGGACCGGCACTCGTGCCGACCTCGTCTTCGGCTCGAACTCCGAGCTGCGCGCGCTCGCGGAGGTCTACGCGAGCGATGACGCGAAGGAGAAGTTCGTGAACGACTTCGTCGCGGCGTGGGTCAAGGTGTCGGACCTCGACCGGTTCGACCTCGTCTGATCATGCACGTCCGGGCCGGCCGGCCCGCGCCGGCCGGCCTGGGCGTCCTCAGCCGTACCGCTCCTGACCAGCTGTTCCGGTCGGTCCTTCCGCAGGGAGCGCAGCCGCATCGGTCACTGGAGCGGGTAGGTACCGGTTCGGACGGGTGGCAGGCTCAGGTGCCCCAGGTCGGCCGGTGCCGGAGTCGTCAGCGGCCACAGCGGTGCGGCTTCCCCGTCGGCGGCCGCTGCCGGGGCGTCGGTCAGCCTCATTCGCTCGCGCAGACGTCCGTAGAAGTCGGTGGGCCCGAGCCTCACGGATCGCAGGGGACGCGGTGCGGCGTAGACGCCGATCCACTCTCCGGGCCGGAGTACGCCGCGCAGTTGGCCGTCGATGCTGACCGCTGCGTGTCCTGAGCGTTCGAGGAGGCGCAGTGCGATGGGTTCGTCAGGGGCGGCGACGACGGAGCGGTTGAAGGCCATGTGGGGAGCGACGGGAGTGAAGACCAGTGCCTCGGCGCGCGGGGAGATGACCGGTCCGCCCGCGGCGAAGCTGTAGGCGGTCGAGCCGGTTGGCGTGGCGACCATGAGCGCGTCGGCGGAATACGAAGCCAGCAGCCTGCCCGCCAGGTAGACACCCACCGACACCTGATGGTCTCGCGCCAGCTTCTCCAGGACGACGTCGTTGAGCGCGGTCGCGTTCAATGCGATACCCCAGCCGCCCCCTTTCTCACATTCCGGGCGTACAGGTGGTGGTGGCAGAAGCGGGCCGCGACCGTAGCGCATCAGGGGTTCCATGCCTTCGGGCATTTCCAGGGGGCACGAGGCGCGCATGGTGAGCAGCATGCGGTTCTCCGTGTTGACGCGTCCCTCGTGGACGGCGTCCAATGCCAGTCGTACGTCCTGGACGGGGACCTCGGTCAGGAAGCCCACGCGTCCGAGATCCACACCGAGCACGAGGGCGTCGTGCTCGGCGGCCAGTCGGGCGCCGCGCAGGAATGTGCCGTCTCCGCCCAGGGTGACGATGAGATCGGGGTCGCCGGCGGCGTCGAGTTCCTCTTGGGCAGTGTGCCGCTGTTCGCCTTCGTGCCACACATCGATGTCCGTGCAGCGGACGCCGTGGCTGTCGCACCAGTCGCGAACCGCCCTGGCCGCCTCGACAGCTTCGGGGCGTCCTTCATGGACGACGAGTCCGACTCGTGACACTGCCATGTTCTGCCTCCTCATGGGTGCGACGCGCGCTTCCGGGGCGTCGTGGTCGCCCGTCGCCCCAAGGCCGGTGCGAGCGCGGCACGTTCAGCCGGGCTCCTGTGCCGCTGGGGAGGCGATGGGGAGCGAGACACGAAACCGCGTGTCGCCGGGGCGGGATGCGACGCGGATGTCGCCACGGTGTTTGTTCACCACGATCCGATAGGAGATGTCCAGGCCCAGGCCGGTACCCTCGCCCACTGGTTTGGTGGTGAAGAAGGGCTCGAAGATGCGCGGCCGGATCTCGGGGTCGATGCCGGTGCCGGTGTCCCTGATCTCCACGAACGCGTGAGTTTCGTCGTGCCGGGTGGCGACCGTCAGGATGCCGCTGCCGTCCATCGCGGCCAGCGCGTTGTCGATGAGGTTGGTCCACACCTGATTGAGTTCCGCGCCGTAGGCGGGGACGGCCGGCAGGTCGCGGTCGTACTCCTTCACCACGCGCACGCCCTCGGGGATCTTTGCCCGGAGCATCACGAGGGTGGCGTCGAGGAGTTCGTGGATGTCGACGGGCTGCTGGGCGGTCCGGTCCAGTTGGGAGTACTGCCGGGCCGCGTCGACCAGCCCGGAGATACGCCGTACCGCATCCTCGATCTCCCCCATCAGCAGCTCGGTGTCCACGGTGTAGGTGAGCCAGCCGACCGCGGCCCGGCGGTTGTCGTCCGACAGTCCCTCTGTGGCCTCGGCCAGCCATCCGGCATCGATGCCACCGGAGACGAGAACGGGAGCGATGTCCCAGGCTCGTTCCATCCCCGCGTTCTCGAGCCAGTCCCCGAGTTCGTCCTCGGCGTCCGCCGCCTCGATCGCCGACAACGGGCGCGCGGCGATGGCCTGCCGCACCGCGGCATCCTGCATCTCGACCAGTTCGTGCAGACGTGTACCGTCCACCCGGCCGTCCGCGATGAGCGCCAGTTTGTGCCGCATTCCTGAGACGCGGTCACGGAGGGTGTCGGTGGCGCGGACGGCTGCGGCTGCGGGATTGTTGAGTTCGTGGGTCAGACCCGCCGTCAGTGAGCCGAGGGCGACGAGCCGTTCGCGCTCGCCGAGGATGACACCGATGGCGCGTGTCCCGAAGAACAGTCCCTCGAGCAGGTGCAGTGCCATGGGGAACCAGTTCCGCACGGCGGTGGCGAACTCGGCAGCGGGCAGAACGAAGAACTCCGCATCGCTGACCGCCCGCATCGTATGGGAGTAGACCTGATCCACACGGTCACCGAGGTAGGCCTGCGTGGCGCCCCCGTAGGCGCCCCTCAGATCCGTGCGGCTCAGTTCGATGTCGTCGCCGTGGAGATGCCGGCTGAGAGCGACGGTACCGCTGAGCAGCACGAAGAAGCAGGTCGCGCTCTCTCCCTGTGCGTATACGGCCGTTGACGCCTCGCGCACTTCGACGCGCCCGCGCTCGGCCAGCCAGGACAGCTGCTCCGCGTCGAGTGCCTCGAAGAGAAAGAGAGTGCGCAGCTCGTCCGGGGTCAGCGCGCTGCGGGAGGCCTGGGCTGTCATTGCGCCTCCAGGTAGCGGTGCACCAGTGTGACGGCCATGGCTCCCTCGCCCACCGCCGAGGCGACCCTCTTGACCGACTCGGCGCGGACGTCCCCGGCGGCGAACACCCCGGGGACGCTGGTTTCGAGGTGGTAGGGGGCACGCGCCAGTGGCCACCGGGGCGAGCGGCTTCCCGCTGCGGGCAGGTCCGGCCCGGTCAGGACGAACCCCCGTCCGTCGCGCGCCACCACGCCGTCCAGCCATTGCGTCTGCGGTTCGGCGCCGATGAACACGAACAGCCAGTAGGCGTCGACAGTGGTGTGGCTCCCGGAGCGGTTGTCGCGCAGCGTGAGCCGCTCCAGATGGCCTTCGCCGTCGCCGGCGGCCACTTCGGTGCGGGCGTGGATCTCGATGTTGGGGAGGGCTTCGATCTGCTGGATCAGATAGTGGGACATCGACCGGGTGAGGTCGGGACCGCGCACGATCAGGTGGACGCGCCCTGCGTAGCGGGAGAAGTAGACCGCGGCCTGCCCCGCGGAGTTGGCGCCGCCGACGATGTACACGTCGTCACCCCGGCAGCCGGCCGCTTCGAAGGACGCCGCGCCGTAGAAGACCCCGGCGCCCGTGAAGGAATCCAGCTTCGCTCCCGTGAGCCGCCGGTAGGAGACGCCGGTGGCGAGGACGACGGTGTGCGCGCCGATGGAGGTGCCGTCGGCGAACCGCAGCACGCGTCCCGCTCCGGCCGCTTCCAGAGCCACCACTTCGGTCGCGCTGAGGATCTCGGCACCGAATCGGGCCGCCTGCCGCCGGGCCCGGTCGGTCAGCTGCGCTCCGGACACTCCGTCGGGGAAGCCCAGATAGTTCTCGATGCGGCTGCTCTGTCCCGCCTGTCCCCCGGTCGCACTGCGTTCGACGAGCACGGTGCGCAGGCCCTCGGAGGCGGCATAGACGGCGGCGCCCAGTCCGGCCGGCCCCGCGCCGATGACGACGACGTCGTAGAAGTCGGCGGCGGGGCTGGTGCGCAGGCCGACCCGCTCGGCGAGTTCCGCTTCGCTGGGGGCGTGCAGCGCCTTTCCGTCGGCCGTGACCACCAGCGGTACATCGGCCGCGGTGAGGCCTGCCGCTTCCAACAGCTGCACACCTTCGGGCTCGTCGGCGGCGAGCCACCGATAGGGGACAAGGTTGCGCGCGAGGAACTCCCGCACGGCGAACGAGGGCGCGGACCAGCGATGGCCGACGATCCGCGTCTCGGCGGCGCCGGGGTCGGGTGCCGCGTCCCAGAGCTCCAGCAAGGTGTCCAGGACGGGGTAGAGGTTCTCCTCCGGGGGAGTCCACGGTTTGAGCAGGTAGTGGTCGAGATCGACGACGTTGATCGCGTCGATCGCCGCTCCGGTGTCGGCGTACGCCGTCAGCAGCACCCGGCGCGCCAGGGGGAACAGGTCCATCGCGGCTTCGAGGAACTGCACCCCGTTCATCGTGGGCATGCGGTAGTCGGCGATCATCACGGCCAGCGGTTCGCCGCGGAGTTTGACCTCGCGCAGAGCTTCCAGGGCCTCGTCACCTGAGAGCGCGCGCAGCACCCGGAACCGATCGCCGTACCGGCGTCGCAGGTCGCGGGCGATGGCCCGGGAGACACCGGGATCGTCGTCGACGGTCAGGATCGTCGCCTTCGACACCACTTCATCATGCGCGCGTGGCGGTCCTCACGCTCGCCGGCCGACTGCCCGGCATGCGAGCCGGCGCCGTGTCCCGGACCGGCGCAGCGGGCGCGAGCGCGGCACACGAGCCCAGCAGGATCCACCGGATGGGACCACCGAGTCGGCGAGGCGCGCGAGCAGGCCGGGCACCGTGCCCTCCTCCGCGGTCCGGCCGAGGTGGAAACGTGTAGGGTCCAGCCGAGGTGGAAATTTCAACTTCTCGCACATATCATCGCATTTGTGTATCTGCGGCTCGGTCTCCGTAGCCTGGCTCCGGCCGCCGCCCTGATCGTCCTCGGTGGCGCGCCCGTGACCAGTGCGGACGAACCTGTCACCGAAGCCCGCGGCACCCCGGGTGCCGTCGGTGCGCACGACCCGTACTTCCCCCGGCTCGGCAACGGCGGGTACGACGTCCAGCACTACGCGCTCACACTCGACTACGACCCGAAGTCACACAGGCTCACCGGCAACGCGGAGATCACCGCCCGCGCCGGCCAGGACCTCAGCTCCTTCAACCTCGACCTCCACGGGCTGACTGTCCGCGGCGCGTCCGTCGACGGAGCGCCCGCCGCGGTCACCAGAGCCGGCGACGAGCTGACGCTCCGGCCGGCCGTCGACCTCCGCAAGGGTCACACCTTCCGCGCCGTCGTCCGCTACGAGGGGTCGCCGCGCACCATCACCAACGCCGAAGGCGCCCGGGAGGGCTGGCTGAGGACCGCGGACGGCGCGATCGCGCTCGGTCAGCCGGACGGCTCCATGACGTGGTTCCCCGGCAACCACCACCCCAGCGACAAGGCGACGTACGACATCACCGTCACCGTCCCCAACGGCCTCAAGGCCGTGTCCAACGGAGAGCTGCGCTCCGAACGCCCCACCGCCGACCGCGGACACACCGCCTTCGCCTGGCGTTCCGCACAGCCCGTGGCGAGTTACGTCGTCACCGTCGGCATCGGCGCGTACGACATCACGAGGTCCCGCCCCGGGGCGGGCGAAGTGCCCGTCTACACGGCCGCGGACAAGACCGTCTCCGCGCAGAGCGAAGACCTGCTGGCCGACATCCCCGAGCTCACGGACTGGGCCGTGAAGAAATTCGGTCCGTACCCGTTCTCCTCAGCCGGCGCGATCGTCGAGCGCGAGGGCGATGCGGACTACGCGCTGGAGACGCAGAGCCGGGCCTTCTTCACGGAGGACTTCTTCGACTCCGTAACCCTCGCGCACGAACTCGCCCACCAGTGGTACGGCAACTCCGTCACACCCCGGACCTGGCGGGACGTGTGGCTGAGCGAGGGCTTCGCGACCTACGCGGAGTGGCTGTACCTCGAGGAGTTCGAGGACACCCCCGTCCAGGAGAGCTTCGAGGACGCGTTCGACTCCGAGGAGAACTGGGCCTTCCCGCCCGCCGGCCAGCCCGACGCCGAGCACCTGCTCGGGGAGCCTGTCTACGAGCGCGGCGCGATGACCCTGCACAAGGTCCGTGAGGCCGTCGGCGACGGCATGTTCTTCTCCATCCTGCAGGGCTGGGCGCAGACGCACCGTCACGGCAACGCCTCCACACGCGACTTCACCACGTACGTGGAGCAGAAGTCGGGCCAGGACCTCACCGGGCTGTGGGACGTCTGGCTCTACGGCGAGGGCAAGCCGGCCAGGCCCTGAGGGCTGTCACTGTCACACTGTCACGTCATGCTCCTGCGCATGGTCGGGCCCCGAGTGCCTCCGTCCCGGGGCCCGTTCTCACCGGAGCACGGCCTCACGCCGTGTGCTTGCGGGCTTTGCCCTTCACCTCTTCCGCCGTGCCCCGTGCCTTGTCCTCTGCCTTTGCGGCCGTCTGACGGGCCTCGCCTTCGATGCGATCAGCGGTTCCCTTCAGGCGCAGCTCTTCGTCGCCTGCCACTTCTCCGGCCTTCTGCTTGGCCTTGCCCACGGTTTCCTGGGCCTTGCCGCGGATCTTCTTTCCCTGCGCAGCCACAGTGAATCAGCTCCTTGATCGATCGTGGCTTGTTCCGGATTCCATGCAGTCATCCCGGCCAGGAACCGGTAAACGTCATTCTTCGTCTTCGTCTTCGTATTCTTCGTCGCTCTCTTCCTCTTCGTATCCCCCTTCCTCACCTTCGGGCTCCTCCTCGTATTCTTCTGCTTCTTCTCCCTCGCCTTCCCCTTCACCCTCTTCGTATTCCTGATCCTCCTCGTCCTCAAGCGCCTCTTCATGAGTGCGGACGACTTCACCATCGCGTATTTCTCCGCGCCATCCTTCAACTTCCTCATCGGTGAAGGTGACGTGCCGCTGAAAGTTCTTGAAGTCCAGTCGCAGGCGTCGGCCTTGAGCCCGCCAGAGATTCCCTGTCTTCTCGAAGAAGCCCGAGGGGTAGTACTCGACGACGAGCACGATGCGTGTGAGATCAGGTGTCAACTCGTGGAAGCTGACGCAGCCGCGTGTGGTGCCTTTGGCACCCTCGGAGGTCCAGATGATCCGTTCGTCCGGCACCTGTTCCTGGACGGTGGCCTTCCAGCCGCGCGTCGAAGGTCCGACCTTCAACTTCCAGTCGCTGTGGGTCTCGTCCTCCTGGGACACACTGCGCACACCCTTGGCGAACCCGCTGAACGCCTCGTACTCCGTCCAGTGGTCGTAAGCCGTGCGAACCGGCACCCCTACGTCGATGGCCTCAACGATGTTCATGGACTTGCCGCCGCCGGACTTCCGGCCGCCACCGCCACCCAAGAGGCCCTGGGCCTTGTCCAGCACGTTGTCCTTGACATCCTTGACCTTGCTGCCGATGAGAGCCTTCGCTATTCCCCCACCGGGCAGCGGGCCGCCGTTCTCGGCGACATCGAGCAGTTGGTCGGTGAGGTCGGCCAGCGAGTCGCCGGCCTTGTCCGCGAGATTCTCGATCTGAGCCCCGAGGTAGTCCACGAGTTCGTCGCGAAGCAGTTCCAGGCCCGAGGCTCCTCCACCACCCGCGACGCGATCCGTCTTGGCCATGGCCCTACCTCCGCCGTCCGGCCGTCTTCTTGGCGGTCGACTTCCGCGCAGTCGTCTTTCTGACGGCCGTCTTCTTCGCGGGGGCCTTTCTCGCTGCTGCCTTCCTCGCGGGGGCCTTCTTAGCGGCGGCCTTCTTGGCCGGCGCCTTCTTCGCAGCGGCTTTCTTCGCAGGGGCCTTCTCGGCGGCGGCCTTCTTGGCCGGCGCCTTCTTCGCAGGGGCCTTCTTCGCGGCAGCCCTCTTGGCCGGCGCGCGCATCGCGGACGTCTTCTTCGCCCGGCGGGCGGGCTTGGCGGACTCCTGGGCGGCCCTCTTCCGGGGAGCGGGCTTTCTCGTCCTACCGGCGGACGTTCGGCTGCGACGCGGTGCTTTCTTCTCCGGCTCCTCCTCTTCCTCTTCCTCTTCCTCTTCCTCTTCCTCTTCCTCTTCCGGTTCCTCTTCCTCCTCCGTTTCCTCTACCCCCTCCGGCTCCTCCACTTCTTCCTCTTCCTCTTCTGGTTCCTCTTCTGGTTCTTCGACTTCTTCCTCCTCCTCGCCCTTCTCGCCGAGGCGGAGGGTGCGGTCATGAAGGGAGTCCGCCAGATCGGCGAGACGACGGTCCGCCGCAGCAGCAAGGGCCTGACGGCCCGCGTCCAGCAACTCGCCGCGTATCTGTTCGTTCAGCTCGGCGACTTGCGGTACGTCCTTGAGTCTGCGCAGACCTTCCGTGGCCAGTTGCTGCGGATCGAGCCCGAAGCGGCGGCCCGCGACATAGGTCGCAATGGCGAAGGCGAGCCGCCCCTTCTTTGCGCGTCCGAGCACGTACCCACCCGCAACCGCGGCCGCGAGAGCGATCTTGGTCGTGTCGTTCATGAACTGATCCCTTCGCAAAGGGCGTTGAGAACGGGATTCCGTAGCAAAGTGAGACTGCCCCCACAGGTGACAGATATGTCCCTATATGATGAGATTGTATGTTCGTGCGTGGAATATGGCGTCCGCACCGTCCACCGGAGAACGACCATGGCTCCAGCAGAACCCGCCAAGCGGCGGCGCAAGGACAAGGCCGCATGGGCCATGCGTTCCGCGGCGCAGCAGCTGGAGCAGTTGCTCGGACGACCACCCGAGTCCGTCTCGGCGCTCAAACCGACCGAGGATGGGTGGGAGGCCGATGTTGAGGTCCTGGAGCTGGAACGGATCCCCGAGACGACCAGCGTGATGGCCAGCTACCGGGTGACCCTGGACAAGGAGGGTGACCTGGTGGCCTACGAACGGACACGTCGATACACCCGAGGACAGATCGACCGCCGCCCCTGACGGCACCGGGGCCCGGCCGGCGAAGGGAGGCACCATGACCGTGGTGCCGCAAGGAGGAAGCAGCGTCTCCAGGGGCGGTGGTTCTGGAAACCTCTACGACGTCCTGGAACTCATTCTTGATCGCGGACTCGTCATCGACGTCTTCGTCCGCGTCTCGCTCGTCGGGATCGAGCTTCTGACGATCGATGCCCGCGTCGTCGTGGCCAGCGTTGATACGTATCTGCGCTTCGCTGAAGCCTGCAACCGCATCGATCTCACGGCCGGCAGCAAGGAACCGGCGCAGCTGACGGACATCGTCGGGGACTCGGTCGAGAGCGGAGCCCGAGGCAAGTCCAAGGGCGCCCTCACGGGCGCCGTGGAGGCCGTGACCGACTCTCTCAAGGGCAGCGGCCGGGAAGACGACGAAGAGGCCGAGGAGCAGGACGAGGAAGGCCGTGCGGAGCGCGAGGAGAAGGAGAAGGAGCCGGTGGAGCGGCGACGGCGCTCGACCCGACGGCCCACGCGACGCGCGAGGGAACGCGAGGAGGAGTGAACCATGGCCGTGTACGTCTACTCCATCGCCGACAAGCAGCATCCGCTCCAGTTCGACGATGTGAACGGGGTCGGAGAGCCGCCCTCTCCGCTGCGTACGGTGAACGAGGGGTCACTGACCGCGGTGGTCAGCGACGCGCCTGAGGACCTGCGTCCCAAGCGCCGCGATCTCACCGCGCATCAGGACGTCCAGAACCGTCTCATGAGGGACGGCACCGTGCTCCCCTTGAGATTCGGCCTCACGGCCCCGGACGACGAGGCCGTCCGGACCGTCCTCCAGGAACGTGCCGCCGAGTACGCGGACAGACTTCGGGCACTGGAGGACTGCGCCGAGTACCACCTGAAGGTGAAGCAGGACGAGGAGGCACTCCTCCGCCAGATCCTTGAGGAATCAAGCATGGCCCGGGACCTCAACGACGCCATCCTCGACGGCACGGCCGGCCCCGATGTGCCTGTCACTCTCGGCGAGCTCGTCGCCCAGGAGGTGCAGGCGCGCCAGGAGGCGCTGGCCGCAGGGGTTGTCGAGGCGCTCCGCCCCATGAGCAGGGACGTGGAGTCGTCCCAGCCGACCGGCGAGGACTTCCTCAGCGTGTCCTTTCTGGTGGCTGAGGACCAGGAGGAACTCTTCCTCACCACCGAGTTGAGCGTCGCCAATCAGATGGGGGACGACTTCGAGTTCCGGCTCAACGGCCCGCTGCCCCCTTACAGCTTCGTCTGAAGGTGATTCTCATGGGCCTGCTCACTCAGATCGCGACCCTCCCCCTGGCACCCGTGCGCGGGGTCGCCTGGGTGATGGAGCGCGTGCTGGAAGCGGCCGAGAACGAGTACTACGACCCCGCACCCATCCAGCGGGAACTGGCTGAGCTCGAAGCGGAGCTGGAGGCGGGGCACATCGACGAGGAGACGTTCAACCGGCGAGAGGACGAGCTGCTCGACCGGCTCGAAGAGATCAGAGCGTTCTGGCAAGAAGGCCGCCGCCGTGACTGAACCGCTGGCCAACCGGCTTGGCTCCTATCCCTCCCGCGCCACTCCGCCATACGCACAGGGCTCCTCCGCCAATCTGGCCGACATCCTGGAGCGGGTGCTCGACAAGGGCATCGTCATCGCGGGAGACATCCAGATCAACCTGCTCGACATCGAGCTGTTGACCATCAAACTCCGGCTGATCGTCGCCTCCGTCGACAAAGCGAAGGAAATGGGCATCGACTGGTGGGAGCACGATCCCTCGCTCACGTCCCGGAGTCGCGGTGAGCGGTCGCTCGCCGAGGAGAATCGGCGGCTGCGGGCCGAGATCGACGCACTGCGCAAGGGAGGGGAACTTCCCGAAAGCTCCCGGCGCGGCGAGGCGCTCCCTGAGGGTGAGGAAGAGCCCGAGCGTCAGCAGGAGCCCAGGGCGGTCCGTCGCACAAGGAAGTCGCGCGATGACTGACCGCATGACGTATGTGTACGCCGTGGCACGGGAAGCCGCCGGGCTGGAAGACGCCGTGGCCGGGCTCGCCGGTATCGGCGGCGCGCCGGTACGCCTCCTGGCCGGCACACACGACGACGGCCTGGTGCTCGTTGTCAGTTCGGCGCCGTCGCGGGATTTCCAGGAGGACGCTCTCAAACGCCACCTCGAGGACCTGGACTGGCTGGAATCGGTCGCCCGCGCCCACAACGGCGTGATCGAGGCGGTGGCCGCGTGCACCACGGTCCTCCCCCTGCGCCTCGCGACCGTGTACCTCGACGACGACCGGGCACGGAACGTCCTGGACACGCGGCGAGGTACCTTCGCCGATCGCCTGTCGCATCTCGCCGCACATGTCGAGTGGGGGGTCAAGATCTACGTGGAGCCGTCGGCGGCACCCGTCGCCGTCGAGCCGGCGCCTTCCCAAGAGCTCAGCCCCGGACGCGCGTATCTACGTACCCGCAAGGCCCAGCGGACTGTTCGCGACACCGTCTACGAGGCGGCACGGACGGCTGCGGAGCGGGTCGAGACTGCGGGGCGCAAGCACGCTGCCGACCGCGCACGCCACCGGGTGCAGCAGGGCGAGCTCGCCACCGCGCCGGGCGAGAACGTCGTCAACGACGCCTATCTCGTGCCCCACGACCGCGCTGAGGAGTTCCGCACCGAAGTGAGCCGTGCCGCGGACGGGCTCGAAGGGGTACGGGTCGAACTCACCGGCCCCTGGGCGCCGTACTCGTTCGCCACGCCTCCGGCGGTGTCGGACGAAGACGCGGAAGGGGCCGGGCCGTGACGTCGTCCGAGCGGTCCCCGGCGGTCCCGCGGGCGACGGAACCGTTGCCGAACCGCCAGGTCGCACTCATCGACCTGCTGGACCGGCTGCTCAGTGGTGGTGTCGTCCTGACCGGCGACGTCGTGCTGTCCATCGCTGACATCGATCTCGTACGCATTTCACTGCGGGCCCTGATCGTCTCCATTCGCTCCTCGCCTGGAGGCGACGGTGGCGGCTGACGAGGCGGAGGACAGGGCCCGGCGTCTCCAAGAGGTCGCGGACGCCGCCGAGCGCGCGTTCCATCTGCTGCCTGCTGCGCCCGAGGACCTTCCCGGTCCCGGCGCACGTTCGCACGAGCCTGCGCGCAGGATCAGCACCGATCCGGACACGGTGGAGCGCGACCTGGTCAGACTCGTTCTCACCCTGGTCGAGCTGTTGCGCCAGCTCATGGAGCGGCAGGCCCTGCACCGAGTCGACCAGGGAGACCTCACGGAGGAGCAGGAGGAGCGTCTGGGGGCGACCCTGATGGTCCTCCACGACCGCATGAGTGCCCTGTGTGCCCAGTACGGGCTCACCATGGAGGACCTCAACCTCGATCTCGGCCCCCTGGGCACGCTCCTGCCACCGGCCGAATGACCCGCTCCGAAGCCGCGGGCGCGGGCGTTGCCAGCCGGCGCGGGCGCTCCCGCGCACGCGGCCACTGCTGCCGGGCGGCGCACGCGCTGATCATGGCGAGACCCGGGTTTGCCCCGCAAAAAGGCGGGGAGCCGCGAGAAGAGGGGGTCGCCCGTCAGCGGAGGAAGTCATGATCATCCTCGGAGTCATTCTGCTCATCATCGGCTTCTTGGCCGGCATCGGCATTCTCTGGACCATCGGACTCATCCTGGTCGCCCTCGGGGTGTTGTTCTGGATTCTGGGAGCGGTAGGGCACGCGGTGGGTGGACGACGGCACTACTGGTAGCCGCTGCTGCACCGCGGGCCACGTCGAGGCCGGAGAACTGGTCTGTGTTGACACGGGCGTTGTCCATATGTGCGCGCCCGCTGCCATGCACCGCCCACCGTCGGCATCCCGTCGGCATCCGGGCCGGCGACGCTCCGCACACAGTCACCACGAAGACTGTTACATCCCATACGAAAAGCTTTGAAAGGGAACAATCGGGTATCACCTGGATGGAGCTCGACCGACGGTCCGCCGTAGCCACCGGCGCAGGCCCAACCCCGTCGAAGGAGCCACATGTCCAGCTTCCCGCTCGCCCCTGAAACCACTGTCCGTGCCGCCCCGCGGCCGCGGTCGGCGACGCTCGACGGGCTCCCGGAGATTCCGGACCCCAGGACCATCGGCACGCTGGACGCGCGGGCCCTCTCGGTCACCCTGTTCTGCCGGCTTCGCACGCTGGAAGAGGGCACAGCGGAGTACTCGTACGTCCGCAACACCCTGGTGGAACTCAACATGAGCCTCGTGAAGTTCGCGGCGGGCCGCTTCCGCGGCCGCAGCGAGCCCATGGAGGACATCATCCAGGTCGGCACGGTCGGTCTGATCAAGGCGATCAACCGCTTCGACGTCGGTCGCGAGGCCGAGTTCACCTCTTTCGCGCTGCCCACGATCGTCGGCGAGATCAAGCGCTTCCTCCGTGACACCAGTTGGGCCGTCCGCGTACCGCGGCGGCTCCAAGAGCTGCGGCTGGACCTCGCCAAGGCGTACGACGGGCTCGAACAGGACCTCGGCCGGGCCCCCGGCACGGCCGAACTCGCGGACCGCCTCGGGGTCTCCGAGGAGGAGGTCCTGGAGGGCCAGCGGGCCGCCAACGGCTATGTGGCCCGGTCCCTCGACCCCCTCGACGAGGACGAGCCTCTCAGTCCGCTCACCCGCCGACTGGGCGAGGAGGATCCGGCACTGGACATCGTGGAGTGCCTGGAGTCCCTGAAGCCACTGATCGCCACGCTGCCGGAGCGGGAACGCACCATCCTGTCTCTGAGGTTCGTCGACGAGCTGACACAGTCGGAGATCGGCGAGCGGCTCGGGATCTCGCAGATGCACGTCTCCCGGCTGCTGGCTCGGGTGCTCGGGAAGTTGCGGGAGGGGCTGCTGGCGCCGGGCGACGGGGAGGCGTAGCAGGGGGGCTCAGCGCGTCCACCCGACGGCGGAGACCGCCGTCGGGCTTGAGCCTGGCCGCTTTCTCAGCCGCCCAGCCTGCGTACACCTTGTACCGGCGCGGGACGCCTTGCCTGAACGTCGGCGCGGCCGGAGTTGTTGCTGCACAGGACCCGACCCCGGCCCGGCGATGTCGAGAGCCGAGGGAGGAGGGAGGAGCCGTTCAGGTCTCGTCCTCCATACGGATCGCGGCTCTGAGGTCGTCGTGCGCTTTGCCCGGCTCACCCTCATTCGCTTCGAGCAGAGCCGCGGCGATGGCATCCAGTTTGCGCTGCATCGCGCGCTCGGCCCGGAGTTCCGAGTTCTTCAGCAGGGCGAGGAGCAGCAGCGTCACAGCGGTCATGCAGTCTCCCGCGAACACGTTCCACTTCAGTCCGATCCCGGAGAAATGTACGGCGCCCACACCCGCGACGAGCAGCAGACACAGTACGAAGAAGACCGGTGAGCTGGTGAAATGCGATGCCACCTGAGCCAGTCGGTCGAACTTCCCGCGCCCTTCGCCGCCTCGGTCGGCCGGATGCCGAATGGTCATGACGCCTTGCCTCCTTCCTTGCCGTCCTGGGCGCCGGCGGCGTCAGCGCGTGACGACGGTTACCGTCAGCGGCCTGGTGCTCACCGCGAATCTTCCCGGGCCAGGTACCGGCCGAGGCTGCCGCGGCATCATTCACGCGATTGGCCGTGGCGAGTCACGGCGGCGGTGCGCGTCAACCGATCGCGGCGCCGGCTCAAGGCGCACGGGTCCGCGCCGGTGCCCCCGGCGGCACCGCGCTCTTCCCCTGATTCACCGGCTCGGACGCGGTCGCGCATCCGGCCTGGCGCTGATTCACCAAAGGCCGCTCTCGCTCCGTTTGAAATGCCTCCACCGTGGCAGTCGCGTGAAGAGGGCCACGCACAAGGGCGTCGTGTCCCCCGGACATGACGCAGCGATACCCGCAAAGGGAAACACCGCGCTCGCCGGGAGGTCGTTCCGATGTCAACAGGTACTCTCCTATCAATCATCATCCCCGTCGTGGTGGTGCTTGCCGCGCTGGCCGTGGCAGCTTTTCTCCTCATGCGCCATCGGCGCCTTCGCGAGCGCTTCGGCCCGGAATACGAGCGAACGGTCGAAGAGGCCGGCAGTCGGCGCGCGGCCGAGCGTGAACTCAGCGCACGCGAGAAACGGCACGACTCGCTCGACATCAAACCGCTGCCGAATGGCGTCCGGGAGCGCTACACCCGGGACTGGGACAGCGTGCAGGGTGAATTCGTCGATCGCCCGGAGGATGCCGTACAGGACGCGGACATTCTCGTCGCGTCGCTGATGCGCGAGCGTGGTTACCCGACCGAGGACCTGACTCAACGACTCAAGGACCTCTCCGTGGAGCACAGTCGCACGCTCGAGCACTATCGCGCCGCTCATGAGGTCAACCAGCTGAGCATGGCGCACGAGGCGACGACCGAGCAGCTGCGGGGTGCCATGGTGCACTACCGCGCCCTGTTCACCGAGCTGCTCTCCGACGGCGGTCAGGCTCGTCATGCCCGAGCCTGACCCAGCGACCGCACCGACCGCACCGACCAAGGCGGACGAGGAAAGATGGAACGCGAACAGACACCAGCACCCACCGGGACAGGGCTGTCCACCGAGGATCTCGCTCAGTCGCGCGACCGGAACGTGAACGACGAGCCCCCGAACGAAGAGAACGTGAACGAAGAGGCCGAAGGCCGGCCCGGGACGCCGACATTTCCTGGTGAGGCCACGGAAACCGCCGGCATGTCGCCGCAGGGGGATGCCGCGCCGGTGGACGATGAATCACCACAACTCCTCGTGACGGAGGACGAGGAAGGCTTCCGCTCACGCTGGCAGGAGATTCAGAACACGTTCGTCGACGACCCCCGCGAAGCCGTACACGCGGCGGACTCTCTTGTCGCGGACGTCATGCAGAAACTCGCCGCGACATTCGCCGAGCACAAGCAGGACCTGGAAGAACAGTGGAAGCGCGGCGAGGAGGCGAACACCGAGGATCTGCGTATGACTCTGCGGAAGTACCGGTCGTTCTTCAACCGCCTGCTGACCACCTGAGGCTCTCTCCCCACTGCTGCCGATCCGCACGGCCGCTGAAATCCTCGTTCATTGTTCCCGTGCACGACGGACAGGCGCAGTTCGCGACACGCCATGGGGTTTCAGGGCGACGTTGCGCGCGCTGCCGTGCCACTCGAGGAACACGACCGTGGCATCGTCGGACAGACTGTCGCGGTGGTGCCGGAGAACGGCGCGCATCAGGCGACGCAGGGTTTCGGGCACCGGCAGCCCGTCCGCATGATGGCGGACGATGAATTCGACGAACTGCGCGAGGCCGAACTCGCGCCGTCCTGCGTCACGTGCCTCGGTGATGCCGTCCGTGTAGAGCAGGAGCCGGTCCTCCGGCTCCAGCTGCTCATGGCAGAGAGTGACGGGTAGCTTCAGTTCTGTGCCCATGGGGTGGGTGGGTGGGCAGTTCAGGGTCGTGGTCCAGCGTCCGCCACGGATCAGCACCGGCGGAAGGTGGCCGCAGTTGATCCAGGAGAGCAGGCCGGTGCGGGTGTCCAGGTCGGCCAGGATCCCCGTGGTGTAGCGGGTGTGCCCGAACTCCTTCACCAGCGTGCGCTCGATCGCCTGAGCCGTGGCGACCAGATCGGCGCCGTCCCGGCGTTTGGACCGGCAGGTCGCCACCGCGAGGTTGGCCGTGAGGCCCGCGGCACTGTCGTGCCCCATCGCGTCGAAAATGGCCAGGTGGACGGTGTCGCCGGCCAGCGCGTAGTCGAAGGCGTCACCGGCGACCTCGTACGCGGGCTCCATCGCGGCGGCAATGACCACCTGGTCGTTCGCGAAGGCCAGCGGCGGCATGAGCTTCCACTGCATCTCCGCGGCCACGTGCATCGACTCGGTCCGCACCAGGCGGGCGTGAGAATCGCTGAACGGACGCTTGCTGACCAGCAGCAACCCCGCGAGGGACGAGAGATGTCCGAGCGCCGTCCTGCCGGCCTCGTCATCGGCGAGATCGGCGCGGAGTACGCCCAGACGCTGCGTCCCGTCCAGCACCGGCGCCCAGTACCGGCGGCGTCCACCGTCGCCGAGATGAGTCGAAGCAAGGATTCGCGTCTCACGGAACGCGGCGCCCGCGAGGGTTCCGTCGACCGAGTACTCCTCACCGCCGAGCCCCGCGTCGGGGCCGCGACCGGTCAGCTCCCTGAGCAACTGCTGGCGCAGGTCCACGACGTACAGACGGGCGTGCTCCAGCCCGGCCAGAGACGCGTACTCGGCGATCAACCCCGGCAGCTGCTCGATTCCTGCCAGGTGAGTGGCCTCCAGCAGGCTTCCGAGCATCCCTGCCGTACCCTCCGGACCGGCCATCGCACACATCCATCCCGCAACGGCATCCGGGCCCGTCCGCACACGCGGCCCGTTCGGCTCAGGGCCTGCAACGGCGCTCCGGGCCGGAAGCTGTGGCAGCAACTGCAAGACGTACGGGCTCAGCGTATGACGGGCGGAGGAACCGGGCGAGCCGGCCATCGGGCGGCACTGCGCGGCACTGCGGCCGATCGGCCCTCGCGCAGCAGGCCCGCCCCTGATGGTTGGTGCATGCACCCCGGCGCCGGCTCCGGGCGACCGACATCGTGCCCGTTTCAACATTGCACCCGCTTGAATTCGAGCGCGGGGGTGACGGCCGTCGCAGGCGGGGGGCGCGCTCAGCCGGCGAACGGAGTACCGGGCAGCCCCTGGCCCGCGGCAGGCAGGACCAGAAGCGAGCCGGAGAGCGGATGCGGTCGGGTCAGGCCGGTGCGGGCCGTGGTGATGTAGAGGTCGCGCAGCTCCGGGCCGCCGAAGGCGCAGGCGGTGGGGCGGCGTACGGGCAGCTCGACGATGCGGTCGAGCGTGCCGTCCGGTGTGTAGCGGCGGATCGCCGCGCCACCCCACAGCGCGACCCATACGCAGCCCTCGGCGTCGACGGTCAGTCCGTCCGGGAAGCCGGCGCCGTTCTCGATCCGCGCGAACTCCCGCCGGTTCAGGGCGCGTCCACCCTCGTGGTACAGGACGTCGATCCGGCGGGTGGGGCTGTCGATGTGGTACATCAGCCGGCCGTCCGGACTCCAGCCGGTGCCGTTGCTGACGGCGACGTCCGGGATCTGGACGGTGACCGAGCCGTCCGGCGCGATACGGGTGAGGCTTCCGCCGCCCGGCTGTTCGTCGTAGCGCATGGTGCCGGCCCAGAGTGATCCGTCCGGGGCGACGGCGGCGTCGTTCCCGCGCCGTCCGGGCACGGCCTCGTGGACCAGCCAGCGGAAGGGGGCGCCGCCGGGGCCGTACAGGCCGATGCCGTCCCTGAGGTTGAGCACGAGGCCGCCGTCCGCGCGCGGCTTCGCGGCGCCGACGTGCTGCTCGGTGGCCATGACCGTGCGGCGGCCGTTCGTCGGGGCGTACGTATGCACGCGCGAGGAGAGGATGTCGACCCAGACGAGCCGGCCGGTCGCCGGGTCCCAGGTGGGGCCCTCGCCGAGTGACGCCTGTTCCCGGACCGCGACCTCGCACCTCAGCGGATACCTCAGCGGGTACTTCACCGGACGCTCCGGTGGCCGAGGCGCACCGACAGGTCGGCGGCGCCCTTGGCGGCCAGTTCCGCGAGTTCGCTCTCGCGCTCGTCGCTCCAGCGGATCATCGGCACGGAGATGGAGAGCGCGGCGACCACACGGCCCGCTCTGTCGCGTACGGGGGCGGCCACGCAGCTGACGTCCGGGTTGGACTCCTGGTGCTCGACGGCGATGCCACGGGCCCGGATGCCGGCCAGCGCTTCGCGCAGCACGTCCGGATCCGTGATGCTGTTGGGGGTCATCACCGTGAACTCCCGCCCTGCGATTCGGGCTTCGAGCTCGGACTCCGGCAGGCTCGCGAGCAGCATCTTGCCGACCGAGGTGCAGTGCGCGGGCAGTCTGCGTCCCGCTGCCGAGACCATGCGCACGGCGTGCGTGGAGTCCACCTTGGCGATGTAGATGACGTCGGTGTCCTCGAGGACGGCGACGTGGACGGTCTCGTCGCAGGTGTCGGCGATCTCGCGGGCGACCTGCTGTCCTTCGGCGGCGAGGTCGAGCTGTTCCGCGTACCGGCTGCCGAGTTGGTAGGTGCGCACGCCGAGGCGGTAGCGGCCGGGCTGTTCGGGGACGGGCACCACGTAGGAGCGGGCGGCGAGGGTGGTGAGCAGCTCGTGCACGGTGGTGCGCGGCAGCTGGAGCCTGCGGATGACGTCCGGCGCGGAGAGCGTGCCGTCGCCTTCGAGGAAGAGCTCGAGTATGTCCAGCGCCCTGGTCACCGCCGGCACCAGTCGTCCCATCGTCGGCCACCCGCCCCACATGTTCGAAACTTCGGTCATTGATCGGTATCGCGAACACAGGGTAGGCACAGCGTCGTTCGGGAGGCAATGACCCGGACCGACCTGGCCGAGACCGCCGTTGTGCGCGACCCGTTGACTCTGTGCGCGACCCATTGACACCCCTCGGCCCGCCTGATTACGGTCACGCCACCATTTCGAACGTGTGACGAAATCTCGAACAACCCAAGGGACAACCGCCTTGCGCATTACGGGAATCAGCACGCACGTCGTCGGGACGCCCTGGCGCAATCTCACCTACGTCCTGGTCCACACCGACGAGGGCCTCACCGGGGTCGGCGAGACCCGGATGCTCGGACACACCGACGCGCTCGTCGGCTACCTCCGCGAGGCGGAGGCCAACCACATCGCCGGCTCCGACCCCTTCGCGGTCGAGGACCTCGTGCGCCGCATGAAGTACGGCGACTTCGGCCGCGCCGGCGAGATCGTGATGTCCGGCATCGCGGTGGTGGAGATGGCCTGTTGGGACATCAAGGGCAAGGCCCTGGGCGTCCCCGTGTGGCAGTTGCTCGGCGGCAAGGTCACGGACCGCGTGAAGGCGTACGCGAACGGCTGGTACACCACCGAGCGGACCCCGGAGGCCTACCACAAGGCCGCCCAGGAGGTCGTGGCACGCGGCTACCGGGCGCTGAAGATCGACCCCTTCGGGACCGGTCATTTCGAACTCGACCACGAGCAGACCGGGTACGCCGTGTCGTTGATCGAGGCGGTACGGGACGCGATCGGCCCCGAGACCGAACTGATGCTGGAGATGCACGGCCGCTTCTCCCCCGCGACGGCGGTACGGCTGGCGCGCGACCTGGCACCGTTCCGGCCGGCCTGGCTGGAGGAGCCGGTCCCGCCGGAGAACCTCAAGGCGCTGGAGAAGGTCGCCGCCAAGGTGGACATGCCGATCGCGACCGGGGAGCGCATCCACGACCGGATCGAGTTCCGGGAACTCTTCGAGTCGCAGGCCGCCGACATCATCCAGCCGGACGTCGGCCACATCGGGGGCATCCTGGAGACGCGCAAGCTCGCCGCGACGGCCGAGACGCACTACATGCTCGTCGCCCCGCACAACGTCGGCGGCTCGGTCCTGACGGCCGCCTCGCTCCAACTCGCCGCCTGCACCCCGAACTTCAAGATTCTGGAACACTTCAACGACTTCGCCGACGCGGAGATCAAGAAGGTGGTGCGCGGAGCGCCCGAGGTCGTGGACGGCTGCTTCGAGGTCTCGCACGCGCCCGGTCTCGGCGTCGAGCTGGACGTGGCAGCGGCGGCTGAATTCCCGCAGCAGAAGGCACGGTTCGACCTGTGGGCCGACGGCTGGGAGAAGAGGTCACCCGAGTGAGCCGCGCGATCGTTGTCGACGAGCCGGGCGTGTTCCGGCTCGCACGGCGCCCGACGCAGGATCCGGGGCGGGGCGAGGTACGGGTCCGGGTCGCCGCCGCCGGGATCTGCATGAGCGACCGCGAGGTGTACCTCGGCCATCGCGACCCGGGCTACGTCCGCTACCCGGTCGTGCCCGGCCATGAGTGGGCCGGCACGGTCGAGGCGGTGGGTGACGGCGTGGATCCCGCCCTGGTCGGGCGGAAGACGGTCGCCGAGGGTTTCCGCGCGTGCGGCGTGTGCGAGCGGTGCCGGGAGGGCGACACCAATCTCTGCACAGGCGGTTACGACGAGACGGGCTTCACCCTGCCCGGGGCCTTCGCCGACCATCTCACCGTCCCCGCCCGGTTGTTGCACCCGCTCCCCGAGGACGCGGACCTGCGGGAGGCCGCCCTGCTGGAGCCGGCCGCGGTGGTCGCCGCGGCGGTGCGGGCAGGGGCGCCACGCCCCGGGCAGCGGATCGCGGTCGTCGGCGCCGGGACGCTCGGCCTGCTCGCCGTACAGCTCCTCGCCGCGCACTCCCCCGCTGCGCTGACCGCGATCGACCCGCGAGAGGCCCGTGCCCAGCAGGCGCTGCGTTTCGGGGCGGGCGGGGCATGCACTCCCGCGGAAGCCGTCGACCACGCAGGGCGCTACGACCTGGTCGTGGAGACGGCGGGCGCGCCGAGCACCGCACAGGATGCGTGCCTGCTGGCCCGCAGGGGCGGACGGGTCGTGCTGACCGGGATGTTCGCGCCGGGGGCGACCGGGATCGATCCCGTCCGTCTCTCGCTGAGCCAGCTCACGGTGCGGAGCGTCTTCGGCGCGTCGTCGTCCGCCTGGGACGACGCCGTACGGGCCTTCGGCCTCGGTCTGCTGACCCCCGCCCCGCTCATCACGCACGAGTACCCGCTGGAGCGGTTCGGCGAGGCGATCGCCCTCGTCGGCAGCGGAGATCCGAAGGCCGGGAAGGTGCTCCTGCGCCCTTAGCGACTGTGCTGCGGCTTCAGGCGGTGCCGTGCCGCCGTCCGCCCCAAGGCCCGAACCATGTCCGAGATATCGAACACAGGAGTCCCGTGACAGCCACCTCGCCCCCTCGTCGCCCCGGCGCCGCCGCCCTCGCCCACATCGGCCATCCCCTGCCGTACGCCGACTCCGTCGACACATCACCGCACGCCTTCCCGGACGGCGGCACCTGGCGCACCGAGATCCCGTCCGTCGAGGGACCGGAAGCCCTTTCCGTCGTCCTCGAGGAGAGTGCCCGCCTGGACGTGCCGGTCCACCGCATCAGCCAGGGCAGCGGCATCTGGATGCTCACCGACGCCGAGATCACCGAGATGGTGGAGTCCTGCGCCGAACGCGACATCGAACTCTGCCTGTTCACCGGCCCGCGCGGCACCTGGGACATCGGCGCCGCGACCCGCACCGAATCGGGCGGCGCCGGGCTGCGCGCCCGCGGCCACGACGCGCTCGCCGGATGCGTCGAGGACGCCCTGCGCGCCGCGGAGCTGGGAGTGCGCTGCCTGCTCGTCGCCGACGAGGGCGTGCTGTGGACGCTGCACCGGCTGCGCGTCGCGCGCGTCCTGCCCGCGGACACCACGTTCAAGGTGTCCGCGCTGATCGGCCCGGTCAACCCGGCCGCGTACGCCGTCCACGAACGGCTCGGCGCCGACTCACTCAACGTTCCGTCGGACCTCGCCCTCGCCCATCTCACCGAGATCCGGCGGGTCAGCCGCGCCCCCATGGACCTCTATGTCGAGGCGCCCGACGACCTCGGCGGCCATGTCCGGATGTACGAGGCGGCCGAGTTGATCCGGCGCGGCGCGCCGCTCTACCTCAAGTTCGGGCTGTCCCGCTCCCCCGGGATCTACCCGTACGGGGCCCAGCTGCGCGACACCGCCCTGGCCGCCGCCAAAGAGCGGGTGCGGCGCGGCCGGCTCGTCCTCGATCTGCTCGCCCGGCACGGCGCGGACGGCGGGATGTCCCCGCTGGGCTCCCGCCACCCCGGCGCACTCCATCGATTCCCCGTCACCCTCCCCGAGAAGGACTGAGAGCCATGCGTAACCACCGAGCCGCAACCACCGCACTCACCGCCTCCGCACTCGCCCTCGTCCTCGCCGCCTGCGGCCAGAGCGGCACGGGCGGCAGCAAGGAGGAGAAGTCCGCCAAGGAATCCACGATCGGCATCGCCATGCCGACCAAGTCGTCCGAGCGCTGGATAGCCGACGGCAAGAACATGGTCGAGCAGTTCGAGAAGCTCGGCTACAAGACGGACCTGCAGTACGGCGAGGACGACGTCGACCAACAGGTCTCACAGATCGAGAACATGATCACCAAGGGTGTGGACGTGCTCGTGGTCGCGGCGATCGACGGCCGGGCGCTCTCCGACGTCCTGCGCCAGGCCGCCGGCCAGGGCGTCAAGGTGATCTCGTACGACCGGCTCGTCCTCGGCTCCCCGAACGTCGACTACTACGCCTCGTTCGACAACGAGAAGGTCGGCGTCCTCCAGGCCACGTACATCATCGACAAGCTCGGCCTGAAGGACGGGGCGAAGAAGGGGCCGTTCACCATCGAGCTGTTCGCGGGCTCGCCGGACGACAACAACACCCGCTACTTCTTCCAGGGCGCGTGGAAGACCCTCAAGCCGTACATCGACAGCAAGCAACTCGTCGTCAGGAGCGGGCAGACGAAGCTGGAGCAGGTGACCACCCTGCGCTGGGACGGCGGCACCGCGCAGAAGCGCATGGACGACCTGCTGACGAAGGCGTACGGCTCCGACAGCGTGGACGCGGTCCTCTCCCCCTACGACGGGATCTCGATCGGCATCCTCTCCGCGCTCAAGTCGGACGGGTACGGGACGGCCGCCAAGCCCTACCCCGTGGTCACGGGCCAGGACGCGGAGGTCGCGTCCGTGAAGTCGATCATCGCGGGGCAGCAGACCCAGACCGTCTACAAGGACACCCGGGCCCTGGCCAAGCAGGCCGTGCAGATGGCCGACGCCGTGCTGGGCGGCAAGAAGCCCGAGGTCAATGACACCACCACGTACAACAACGAGATCAAGGTCGTGCCCTCCTTCCTCCTCGACCCGGTCAGCGTCGACAGGACCAACTACAGTTCCGTGCTGGTCGACTCGGGCTACATCAAGGCGAGTGACCTCAAGTGACCGCACCCGTCCTGGAGATGCGCTCGATCGTCAAGACCTTCCCCGGGGTCCGGGCGCTCTCCGACGTCACCCTCACCGTCGCCGAGGGCGAGGTGCACGCCCTCTGCGGGGAGAACGGCGCCGGCAAGTCGACCCTGATGAAGGTCCTCAGCGGGGTCCATCCGCACGGGAGTTACGAGGGCGAGATCCGTTTCCGGGGCGAGACGTGCGCGTTCAAGGACATACGGGCGAGCGAGCGGCGCGGCATCGTCATCATCCACCAGGAACTCGCACTGGTCCCTTATCTCTCGATCGCCGAGAACATCTTCCTCGGCAACGAGCACGCCCGGCGCGGAGTGATCAGCTGGAACGAGACGCTGAGGCATGCGGCGGCACTGCTCAGGCGGGTCGGCCTGAAGGAGCATCCCCAGACGCGGGTCGCCGACATCGGCGTCGGCAAACAGCAGCTCGTGGAGATCGCCAAAGCGCTCTCGAAGGAGGTGAAGCTGCTGATCCTCGACGAGCCGACGGCCGCGCTCAACGACGAGGACTCGGCGAAACTCCTCGACCTCATCCTGGAGTTGAAGCAGCAGGGCATCACCTCGATCGTCATCTCGCACAAGCTCAACGAGATCGCGCGCGTCGCCGACTCCGTGACGATCATCCGGGACGGCCGCACCATCGAGACCCTGGACGTCCGCGCGGATTCGACGACCGAGGACCGGATCATCCGCGGCATGGTCGGCCGCGACCTGGACCACCGCTTCCCGGAGCGCACACCGTACGAGGGTGACGTCGGAGCACATCCGGCCCTCGAGGTACGCGACTGGACCGTGCACCACCCCATCGACCAGCAGCGCAAGGTCGTCGACGGCGTCTCGGTCCAGGTCCACCGGGGCGAGATCGTCGGTATCGCGGGACTGATGGGCGCGGGCCGCACCGAGCTCGCGATGAGTGTCTTCGGGCGCTCCTACGGCCGCGGCATCAGCGGAACCGTCCTCAAGGACGGCCGGGAGATCCGTACCCGCACCGTCCCCGAGGCGGTCGGACACGGCATCGCGTACGTCACCGAGGACCGCAAGCACTACGGCCTCAACCTCATCGACACCATCGGCCGGAACATCACCATGAGCGCCCTGCCCAAGGTGTCCCGGCGCGGTGTCGTCGACGAGCACCAGGAGACCCGGATCGCCGAGTCGTACCGCCGCACGATGAACATCAAGGCCCCGACGGTCTTCGAGCAGGCCGGCCGGCTCTCGGGCGGCAACCAGCAGAAGGTCGTCCTCAGCAAGTGGATCTTCGCGGGGCCGGACGTGCTGATCCTCGACGAGCCGACGCGCGGCATCGACGTCGGGGCGAAGTACGAGATCTACACCGTCATCGACCGGCTCGCCGCCGAGGGCAAGGCCGTCGTCCTCATCTCCTCCGAACTGCCCGAGCTGCTCGGGATGTGCGACCGCATCTACACCATGGCCGCCGGCCGCCTCACCGGGGAGATCCGGCGGGCCGAGGCCACCCAGGAAGTGCTGATGCGTCATATGACCACGGACAAGAGGTAACGGAAATGGGCCCGGTCACCACTGAGACCCCGCGCAGCGCGACCCCCGCCGACGCTCCGGCGAGGATCGCCGTCACCACCCTGCTGCTGGACGCGATGCGCCGCAACATGCGCCAGTACGGCATGCTCATCGCGCTCGCGCTGATCGTCGCGCTCTTCGCGATCTGGACCGACGGGGTGCTGCTCCAGCCGAACAACGTCACCAATCTGGTGCTCCAGAACAGCTACATCCTGGTCCTCGCCATCGGCATGATGATCGTCATCATCGCGGGCCACATCGATCTGTCGGTCGGCTCGCTGGCGGCGTTCGTCTCCGCCGCGTGTGCGGTGATGATGGTCGAGCACGACGTCCCCTGGGTGCTCGCGCTGCTGATCGCACTCGCGATCGGGGCGGCCGCCGGGGCCTGGCAGGGGTTCTGGATCGCGTACGTCGGCATCCCGTCGTTCATCGTGACGCTGGCGGGGATGCTGCTCTTCAGAGGCGGTACGCAGATCCTGCTCGGGTCGCGCTCCCTGGGCCCGTTCCCCGAGGGCTTCCAGAAGATCTCCACGGGCTATCTGCCGGAGGTCGGCCCGGCGTCCGACTACCACAACCTGACGCTGCTCCTCGGCCTGGTGCTGATCGCCTTCGCACTCACGCAGGAGGTACGCGACCGGCGCCGGCAGCAGAGCTACGAACTCGACGTCCTGCCGCGCTCACTGTTCCTCGCCAAGTGCGTGGCGATGGCCGCCGCCGTCCTCGCCTTCACGCTCACGCTGGCCAGCTACCGGGGCGTGCCGGTGGTCCTGCTGCTGCTCGCCGCACTGCTCATCGGCTTCGGTTTCGTGATGCGCAACGCGGTTGTGGGCCGCCACGTGTACGCGCTGGGCGGCAACCAGGCCGCGGCCAAGCTCTCCGGCGTCAAGGACAAGCGGGTCACCTTCCTGGTCTTCATGAACATGGGCATGCTCGCGGCCCTGGCCGGGGTGGTGTACGCGGCCCGGCTCAACGCCGGCGTCCCGCAGGCGGGCGTGAACTTCGAACTCGAGGCCATCGCGGCGGCGTTCATCGGCGGCGCTTCGATGAGCGGCGGGGTCGGGACGGTGCTGGGCGCCATCATCGGCGGTCTGGTGCTGGGCGTGCTCAACAACGGAATGTCGCTGGTCGGTATCGGCACCGACTACCAGCAGGTGATCAAGGGTCTTGTGCTGCTGGCGGCGGTCGGGTTCGACGTCTGGAACAAGCGCAAGGTCGGTTCGTGAGCACATCCGGCACGTCGGCAGCGAGCCATTAACCACCGCCCGCCCCCGGGAGCAGCAGCTGAAAATGGGCGCCCTGCAGCACGGGGTGGCCCAGGACGCGTGCCCGGACGCTGAGGTCACCGTCGACATCACGAGCCAGTCGGCGTGCAATGTGCAGACCGTGGCCCCGGTCCGGGCCGCGGGTGGACTCGCCCTTGCGGAACACCCGGTGTTCGGAGCCCTCCGCGTAGGGCAGCCCCTTCCCGCTGTCCTGGATGTCGACGACGAACTCCGTACTCACCGGGGTGACTGTCGCCCGGACGATCTGTTCCCCGTTCTCGGCCGCCGCCTCGGCCGCGTTGGTGAGCACCTCGTACAGGATCACCCGGAGCCCGGCCGGGGAGACGGCCACCGGGGCACTGTCCGGGGCGTGGATCTGCAGTGTGACTTCCGGGTAGTGGGCGGTGAACGACTCCTGCATCTCCAGGAGGGCCACGGCGAGGTCGCTGTCGCCGTCGACCGAGGCACCCGCCGGGAGTTGCCCCGCCGTGGCGGTCAGGGCCCGGACCGCCACGGTCAGTTCCTCGGCGCGAGTGGCCGGGGAGGCGGCCAGCTCCTCGTACCGGCGCAGTTCGGGGCGCAGGGCGTGCCGGTACAGCCGCCAGTCGCCGGGGCGGAGGACGTCGCCGGAACCGGCGTGGGCGGACGCGGTTTCCTCCGTCAGCTGGAGAAGTGCCTCCTGGAGCTTCCGATCGGCGTCGCCGCCCAGGATGAGCAGTACCCCGCACCGGTGGAAGCGGACTCCACCGGCGTCGGCCGCCGCCACCAGCGGCAACGCCGCCAGCCGGGCCAGGCCCCGCCGGATCTCCGGCTCGTGGCCGTCGTCGGGCATGCCGTCCCCGGCGACCGACGCGGCGCTCAGCAGGATCTCGTCGAGGGTCACCGGCTGCCCTGGAACGGCGGCGGACAGCGCGGCCCAGAAGGCGACCCGGGCTGCCGTCGAGTCGGCGATCGGGGTGAGGGCCGCGTTCTCGATGGTCCGGGCGAACGACGGGTCCCGGGCCCAGTCCCGTACGACGCCGTACACACCGCGCTCCGGCGGCGCCGCGGTCCTGGGGAGCGCCAGGAACTCCAGGAACAGATGGAGCAGCGCCAGATCGGGACCGGCCTGGAACGAGAGGGCGTCGGCCGTCGTCAGATCGCCCAGCCCGGCAAGATCGACGATCCAGCGCAGGACGTGCCACCGCTCGCCGGGCTCGCTGCCCAGCAGTGCCTCCAGCGAGGCCGCCGAACCTCCGGTGAAGGCGTCGAGGGACCACTGCCGCCCCAGCACCCTGAGCAACTGAACGGGTACCTGCGACCGGAGGGTGACCAGCTCGAGGAGATGGCCGAGGTCGAGCACCGCGCAGGCGGTCCGCTCGGGGGAGTCGGACGCCTGCAGGGAGCGGCCCACCGCGATGTAGGGCTGGCGCAGGTCGAGATCGGGGCGGTCCTTCGCGTCCGGAGCGGCGACGAAGAGTTCCACACTGCCGGTGGGCCGGAACCGCGAGGTCTCCGCCTCGGCGAACACCCCGGTGATCGTGGTGAGATACCCGCCCTCGACGCGGTGCACCGGCGGCGCCGGGCGGTCCTCCACGCTGAGGAACCGGGCGAGCGCACGGGCGAACTGGGCGGCTGTCGCCTCGTTGTTGTTGCCGAGCGCGTCAAAGGCCTCCAACAGCTCCTGACCCCGCTCGTCCACAGGTTTCCAGCGGGCGTAACCCATGGGCCTGATCAGCGGGTTGAGATGCCACCGAAGGATCTCGGACGGGGTCTCCGCGGCCCGCGTCCAGCCGCGCAGCGGAGGAACGCTCTCCGGGCCCGGGCGCGGTGACGCGCCGTTGGCCAGCAGCAGTTCGACGGCGCGCAGCTGCCCGGCCTCCAGCAGCGCGGCGACAGCGCTCATGGCGTCCGTCCTCCCGCCCTGTCCTCCGTCCCGGTCCGTGTCCCGTACGGCCGCTTTCTCGCACCGCTCCCGCAGCTCCTCCCGCTTCTGGTCCAGGGCCTGTTCGAGCGCTGCCTCGTCCGCCCGCAGGCGCTCTTCCACCTGTGGCCAGGACCGCGCGCACAGCGCGGTGAGGGCGGCCTGCTCCGGTACGACGGCCACATCGGCCGCACTTGCCCGGTCCACGAGATGCTGAACCCGCCCGAGGAGGCTCTGCAGACACTCGGCCCTGCGCCGGCTCAGCCGCTTCCGCAACTCCTCGATCTGGGAGATCTCCAGCGCCTGGCACTCCGCGAGCGCCTCCTCGACGACCTGGAACTCACCGGCCGATATCAGCCCCGCACAGGCCCGGTACTCGTCGTGGTCCCCCGCGATGCCCTCGAGACCGGCGAGGGCCAGCTGCTCCAGGGAGGCGGGTGCCCCGTCGGAGAGCGCCACCAGCAGGCCCGGGAAACGGAACCGTCCCGGCCATCCCGCGAGGAGTCCACGCAGGGATTCGTCGGTGTCTGTCATCGGTCGTCCGTCCTCCTTCGGCGCTGCGACCGCTGCCACTGGGCGAGCGGGTCGAGCCGGTCCAGCATGGCCAGCAGGGGTGAGGCGTACGGGCGGCCGAGGCCGTTGGCGTCGCTGAACAGTGCGTCCCACTTGTCCGCGATCAGTTCCGCCAGCTCCCCGCAGCCGGCCGCCTCCGGGGCCGTCGCGGCGGTGGAGCCCTGCCCGTTCGGCATCGGGGCGATGGTCCGGGCCCGGCGCACGATGTCCTCGATGGTCTGCAGGAAGGTCCGCTGGTTGCCCCACTGGATCTCGGGCCGTCCGCCGTCGGCCACGATCTGGTCCAGCTGGCGGCGGACATGGACGGGCAGGGAGTCCTGCATCCGCGCGCAGTCCTCGGCACTCCCCTCCGCCGCGGCCCGGATCGCCGTCAGCATCCCGTCCCTGGCGAACAGCTCGCGGTGCAGGAACTTGCCGGAGTCGAAGGTGAAGCGGTGCAGGCGCTCCATCCGGTCGATCCGGTCGACGAGCTCCTCCCACTGCTCGGCCGTCTCGCTGAGCTCCGTCAGCCGGGACAGCTCGGAGGCGAGCAGGGCGAGCGGGAGGGGCCCGTTGCCCGATTCCCGGTGCCGCCTGGCGGCGGCCGCCAGCTCCTGCCACGACGGTGGCAGCGCTTCCCCGAGGAGTGCGAGTGCGATGAGTCCGTCGTCGGGAACGGCCCGCAGCAGCGTCTCGGCGAGACCGGCCGCCGCGCCCACTGCCTGCGCGGGCAGCTCGCTGTAGGACAGCTCCAGGGCCGCCTCGGACAGGACCGGGCCCAGTGGACCGGTCTCGATGGCCACGGCCGCCGTACAGGCCGCCGGGTGTACGGTCCCCTGGACCCCCTGGAGGAGCCGGCCCAGCAGGGACGCCTCGACGAACGCACGCCGGTCCCAGGCCTCGGCGACCAGCCAGCCCGCCCAGCGGGACCAGTGCTCGTCCCGGCTCTCCCGCTCCTGGAGCAGCGCGGCCGCGACGACCGGCCGCAGGTCCCTGGGTGCGACCTTCTTGCGGTGCCAGACATCCAGGACACCCCAGAGGTCGTCGACTTGGCGGAGCCGTTCGGCGACGGTCGCGGCGTACCGGGCGCTGCCCCGTTCGGCGCCGGCGTCGACCAGCAGCGACAACGCGACGGCGGTGGCCCCGCTGAGCCGGCCGCCCGGCTCGACCGTGGTGTGCGGCTCGGCGCCGCGCTCTGCGGAGACACCGAGCTCTGCGGCGATCCGGGTGGCCACGTCCGCGCCCCGGATGTGGACGCCCACATGGCTGGTGCGCTCCGAGGGTCGCAGGGCGCGGCGGCGGTCGCGCAGCAGCGACAGGCTGCCGAGGACGGCCTCGTCATCCCAGACCGCGGCCCGCGCTCCAGCCCGCTCGTCCCGGACCTTAAGACCGCGGCGGGTCAGCCCCTTCAGCGCAGGCTGCATCGGGGGCTTCTCCTGACCACGGACGGTCGGCCGGATCAGATGCACTGTCGCGCCCTGGTCGATCCGCTCGCCGAGCGCGGTGACAAACCACTCGTCGGAGGCCTGGGCGTCGAAGCAGTCATCGGCAAGCACCAACCGCCGGGACGCGCTGTGGAGGGCCTGCTGGACGAGGTCCCGCGGCGCCCCGGCTTCTAGGATCTCGACGACCGGGTCACCCTCCTTGGTCCGGTGGAGGACGTCCGTCAGCACGGCATGGTGCTCCGCCCAACTCTCCGCCCACAGGGCACGGGCGGTGGCGTCGTGGCGGAGGGTGGCGACCTGCCCGTTTTCCTCGCCCGGGGGAGGGACGGCGGCGGCCGGCTCGGCGCAACGCTGTTCCGATACGAGCACGAAGTGGTCGTCCTGGACCAGGATGCGCTGGCCGAGCTGCCAGTACGGGAAGGATTTGCGGGCCCAGATGAGCAGATCGGTGACGCACTGCGGAGTTCCCGGCGGGCCGTCCTGGGCGGTGCCCTCGACGAGGATGCCCACTTCTCCCCGGTTGTCCCGGGTGGTGTCCACGTCGAGCGGGCTATGGGTGCCGACGAAGGCCCGCTGGTTGTCCTGTACCACCACGCAGGCTGAGGTGCGGGCACTGCGGTCGGTGAAAAGCACCCGAGAGCGGTAACGGGCCTCCAAGTCGAAGAGGGCGGTCCTGACGCGGTCGGGCAATATGTCGCTGTCCCTGCGGCCCCAGAGGAAGACCAGGTGCACCCCGCGTTCCAACGCCTTCCGGAGCAGGGGCAGCAGTCCGCTGAGCGCCGAGTAGCTGATATCCGGGGCTGAGAAGACCAGTTGGGTCGTGGCGGACTGGATCAGGTCCTCGACCGTCCACTGGTGGCCAGCGGCCCGGGCCACGACAGTGACGGCGGCCTTGGCCCGGCCGACCTCGGCGATCCGCGCAGATAGCCGGCGGGAGAGGTCTGCGAGGAATTTCTGCCGTACATCGACCTGTTCGGCCTCGATCTCGGGCAGCGTGCGGACCGCCGCGCCCATGCGCCGTAGCATGCTCTCGACGCTCTCGGCGGGGACGAGCTGAAGCCCGGCCTGACCTCGCAGCGAGCGGACAAACTCGAGGTCAGGCTGCTGGTCCGCGAGGTCGGCAAGGTGTTGGCGCATCCGCTCGCGAGCCCGGGAGTTCCACCCCGGCTCGTCGAGGAGCCGGGTCGAGATCCGCCCGGTGTCGTTGTCAAGGAACACCTGCGCGTGCGCGCTCAGCCAGCGCAGTTCACTGGCCGGGCGCAACACCGGGCTGCGGAAGCCAACGTCGAGGACGTTTTGCCGGAAGCCCTTGCTGCGACGGTCGTTGCGGATGGCGGTCTGCACGGCCCGCAGCAGCTCGGCGGCCGGCAGGTCGGTCTCGCTCATGACCTGGTGCAGCGGTACATGAAGACTGCCCTGGGACGGCCTGCGGGTGCCCTGATCGGCGGGGAAGACCCGGCCCGTGACCGGTTCGAACAGGAACTGCCGGTGTTCCTGCTTGACCGCGCTGTCGCGCAACGATCCGCCGGAGGTGATCACCTCACGGGCGCCGTCGGTCAATTCCAGCGTGCCGCTGGTGAAGCCGACCATGACATGGCCCTTGCGCCAGAGGCTGTGCACCACGTCGAGGACGATACGGCGCGGCAGCGCGAACAGTTCCGCCTGGTCTTCCACCGTGGTGCGCCCGGCAGCAATGGCCTTCGCGACCAGGTCCTCCAGGGTGGTCAGCCCGTCCTCCGGTCCGAGCAGCAGGGAGAGGGTGACCAGTCGGCAAGGAATGGCGAGTTCGACGTCCTGTGCCACGGCTCACATCCACTCGTCGGCATGAATGACCCGGCCGAACCGCTTCACGGTGTCCGTCACGAGACGCCATTCGGAGCCGCCGTGCTCGGCGAAGTGGCTCAGACTGCCGACCATGACGAGGAGCCGGCGGGCCCGGGACATCAGCACATTGATCACTTCGGCCTGGCCGACATGTCCGATGCTCTGCAGGGTGTTTCCTCTCACGGTCGACCGGACGAGCGAGACGACCACGCGGTGCGCCTCTCGTCCCTGGAAAGAGTGGACGGTATGCACCCGGCCGCGCAGCGACCCGCGCTGCTTGAGCAGAGCGACCTGGGCGGCGTACGGAGTGAGGACCGCGAGGCTGCCGGGTGCGTCGGGCTCCGCGGGGTCAGGCGGCGCTGGTTTCATCGCGGTGACCAGCCGATCCACCAGCTCGACCTCGCCGGTGTTGGTCCAGTACCCCTCGTCGGCGCATCCGGTCCGCCCGGTGGTGTCGACCCAGACCAGCGGATACCCCTCCAGGAACGCGGGCTGCCGTACGCCGTGCGGCTCGTTGGCGGTGTAGTGGGTGGTGAGGAAGCTCATCGGCAGGCCCAGCTCGCGATCCTGCTCGGCAGGCTCCTTGGGGTAAAAGGCCCGGCTGGCGGGTTCGGCGATAACGTGATGCATACGGAACTGCTTCTCCAGGCTGCCGAGCGGCGGGACCTGCCTGCTTTGCGCGGGCCGCTCTCGCTGGGTGCGGAACAGTTCACCGAAGAGGCCCAGCACCTTCAGATAGCTGTCGCGGGCGTCGTAGTGCCGCCTCACCTCGGTGTCCCCGTGTCCGGCGAGACTCGTCAGGAATGCCCGCACATCGCTCTCCCGGTGCGGGCCGAGCTGCCGATGGTCGCCGATGAGCGTCCACCGCACGCCCAGCACGAGCGGCGTGACGACTTCCGTCGGCCAAGCCTTGGCTGCCTCCTCCAGGAGGACCCAGTCGAACAGGTCCGAGGGGTCCCGGACCGTGTCGGTGATCGTGGCGGCCATGGAGCAGGTGGCCAGGACGATATTGGCACCTGCCTTGATCCGGTCGGAGATCTCCACCTGGTCGGCCTCGACCTGTTCCAGCCATTGCTGTGCGAGGGCTGCCTCGCTTGGTGTCACGGCGGCCCGCCCCAGGGTGCCTGGCTGCCGGCCCAGCTTCTTCTTGATGTCGCGCACGACCGCCCGGGTCAGCTCGGGCAGGGTGTGCATGTGCAGCCGCTCGTCGACCTTGTCGATGCCGCGCGCCTCGGACATCTCTCTGAGCAGCAGGATCTGCCCCTTGGCGATGCCGTCGGCGAGTTCTTCCGCCAGCCGGATGCCGAGGTTGTCCAGGGCGAAATTCGACTGCGCGCTGACCAGGACGCGGGCGCCCTTCTCCATCGTCAGATACTGGCTGATGGCATGGGTGGCCACAGTGGTCTTGCCGGTGCCCGGCGGGCCCTGGAGGGCGTAGAAGGGGTGCAGCGAGAGCATGTCCCGGATCACGCTGGGGGCGTTGCCCTCCAGGCCCCTGTCGTCGGTGTCGTTGTAGCGGCCGCGGCCGAGGTCGATGGAAAGCGGCTCACGCAAAGCCCGGATGAGACCGGGCAGATTCCCCAGCGAGTGCCGCGCCCGGGCCTGCCGGCCGAGCTGGATGTCGGATCCGGAGTCGGTCGAGGGCCGCAGCCAGCCCGACGCCGGGACGGGCCCTCCACCGATTCTGCGCACCTCGATCGAGTGGCCGTCGAGGCGCCGAAGGAATCGCAGCTGGATCGGATTGCGGCCGAAGTGCGGCCGTTCCGAGAAGTCCAGCTTGACGAAGTCCTCCTCTTCTGAGCCGAGATCGGCCACGAAGTCTCCGAAGAGGCGGCGGCGGCCGGGGTCCGACGCGTAGAAGGTGAGCAGTGCCTTGCGATGTAGTCGTTCGTCGTCGCGACGCTGATCGTACGTGAGGATGGCGGTGCTCGGCCGTGCTTCGGCCGCCGGTCCGGCCGCCGGCTGGTCGGCGCGGACGAACGGGTACTTTCGGGCATTGAGCTCGACCGCCTGATAGTCAATGAGGAAGTCGAGGGCGGCGAGGAAGGCCTCGTCCTTGTGGTCCTTGCTCCGTCCGCCCACCGACACCGAATCGGTGAGCCGAGTCCACGATGGGCGGCCGGTCCGGTGGTGGGAGATGTCCTGACGGGCCTTGTACGAGACAAGGTCAATGCGGGACAGTCGCCGCCGGGGATGGGCGTTGACGAGCTCCTGGGCGTAGTCCCGGTCGTGGAGGTACTTGATGACCAGGGTGTCGTCGCAGATCCGCTGGCGATCCTTGTACGTCGACTCTTCGTAGAGATAGGCGCAGAACCAGACCGCGCTCTCGCCGATCAGGACCCACTCCGCCTCACGCAGCTTCTCCTCGCGGCCAGTGGCGTAGCCGAAGGCGCCGTTGGGTGCCCTGACCAATTCGGCCTGGCGCAGCTCCTTCTCGAAGAACGCCTTCAGCTCCTCGCGACCGGCCGCGTCGTCGGGGCTGCGGGAAACCCACTTCCGCTGCTTGTAGATCGTCTCGACGGACTCGTCGGGCATGAAGGCGACGAGGTGAGGAAGTTGACTCTCGTCCTTGTCTTCCCAGACGCCGCAGACCGCCTCCCAGTCCCGCTCGATCCGGCGGGCCGCCTCGTACGATGTGATGCGCGCCTCAGGGCGCGGCTCCAGCATGCTCCGGAGCACCCTGGTCAGCGCGGCGGGAAGCTTGGGCCGGTTGGACAGATGGGTCCGCATCGCCCGGTGCAGCTTTCCCAGCGCCTGAAGCAGCCCGGACTCGTCGGCCTCCAAGACGCCCGCGTAGGCGTCGGGAACGCATTCGCTGACAGGACCGCAGAAGAGCTCGAAGCCGAGCACCCCGAGACCGAACACATCGGTGGTGTCCCAGTCGCGGCGGGACGCTGGCATAGCCTCGAAGAGCGAAGGGTGGGTCTCAGGAGCCAGATAGGCGAGGTGACGGGCCAGTTCAACGTGCTCCGGAGGCGTCAGATAGAGCTTCCGGATGCTTTGCTGGGCCTCGTCGCCCTGGGACTGGCTGCCCATGGAACGCAGCAGGTTTCCGATAAGCGTGCTCATCTCGAAGCGTTCGAGACCCAGGGCCATGTGCTCGGATCCCTCGTCGTGGCCCGTCTTGACTCGCAGGGCGCCAAGGGTCAGGTTGCGGTGCAGGATGCCGGAGCCGTGCAGCTGGCTGAGCGCGTCGACGAGCACACTGAACTGTTCAAAGGCGGCGATCCGGTGTTCCTGTGCCCAGACGACGGCCCGATCCATGTCAAGGGGTCTGCCGTTCTCCTGGGTCATGGTGAAGGCGATGGACTCGGTCGCGTCGAAACTGCCGTCGGTGATCTGTGGCAGGGCGGGGTGGTTGAGCGCCTGGAGACGCAAGAGGCTCCGGACCTCGTGCTCCCAGAGCTCACCCGCGAACTCGTGAATGCCGTCGAAGAGGGACATCTCGAAGGTCTCGTACTCGTCGCCCGGGGTCTGCATCCGCACGCGCATCAGCCGGTTCTCGAGCACGACGACTGGCTCGGAGATCCTCTTGTATGGGCCATACGACGACTTGGGGCGGCAGAACAGCCTGTCGACCAGTTCGGCATACCTGTCAGTGTCCTTGCCCGCTCCGGACATCACGGCCCCCTTCCGTCTGTCCTGTCAGCAGCCAGGACTCCATGCGTATGACGAGCAGTCCCTCGTCGGTTCCGATCGCGATCCGGCCGTCGCCGAGCGCGGCGAGGCTGCGGCACTGGATCTCCAGCGAGAGCGTGTACAGCGGTGTCCGGCGTCCCGCCGGATCGGGGTCCCAGAAGCGCACGGTCCGGTCGTCGCCGTCGCCGCAGGAGGCGAGCAGGAGCCGCCCGTCCGGTGCGGTGAACTCCACGACGTCGGTTACCCAGTCCTGGTGGCCGGTCAGCAGCCCGCCGTACGGGCGGCCGGTGGCCTCTACCGTGAGACGGATCTCCTCGCTCCTGCGGTACGTGGCGCGCAGCGGCAGCCCACCTGGTCCGCTCAGCCGGGTCGCGCCGGTCGGCGGTCCCGCGGGGTGGTGGCCCTGGGGCACGGACGCGGGCTCACCGGTGGTGGCGTCGAAGGCGGCGAGGCGGCCTCCGTGGTCCTCGGCGAGCAGCAGCGTGGCGCCGTCGGGCCCACCGATGGTGGACAGTCGTTCGATCCGGTCCGCGGACGGATCGGCGGCGGTGGCCGTGACGACGGCGATGGCGGCGGTTGCCGTGGCGGACCGCGGGCCGGGGATCGTTCCGGGCTCCTGCGGGAGGTACGGGTTCCAGACGCTGACAGTGCCGTCGTCCGCCGCGGACGCCAGGAGGGTGTCGCCGGCCGGGCTCTCGAAGGCGGTGATGGCGAGGCCCTGGGCACAGCGGGTGTGCGGGCCGGGTACGAGCGGGGCGCGGTCCGTGAGGTCCTCCGCCCGCCCGGTGAGCGCGTCCCATACGCGGACCGCGCCGCTCCGTGCGACGGCGGCCAGCAGCGGGCGGCGGCCGTCGGCGGCGGCGAGTACGGTGAGGGCGTTCACGGGGCCGTCCGAGCGGAACTCGGTGACCAGCTCTCCGGAAACGGGCTCCCACACCTGCACTCCGCCGTCGTCCCAGCCCCCGGCCAGCAACGTGCCGCCGCCGTCGGGCCGTTCCAAGGCCGCCACGGCTCGCGCCGTGGCGCCGGCCCGTTGCACGAGTGGGCCCACCCGGTGACCGGTGCACGCGTCCCAGACCCGTATCCCGTCACCGGCCGCGCTCGCCAGCAGGGTGCCGTCGCCGTCCTGGAAGGTGGTCAGGGCCCAGACCGGCCCTCTGTCGTGGCTCCGGAACCAGGGCCTGTGCACCTGTCCGGTCAGCGGGTCGAGGAAACGGACCCCGCCGCCGAACTCCCCGACGGCCACCAGGGGCACGGCGGCGGAGCCGCCCGAGTCCTGCGAGCCGTGCGAGCAGTCCGGGCCGCCGGCGCCCGCCGGCAGCAGGCAGCCATGCAGTGTGTGCGGCCACATCCCGTTCTCAGCCACCCGGCGGAGTCGTGGCCGCCCCGAGGACACGTCCCAGATCCGGATGCGCTTGTCGTGGCCGGAGGTCGCCAGCAGGGTGGTGCCGGGAATCGAGGTCACCACCGTCACCGGGCCCTGGGCGAACGGCTCGGCCGCCGCGGCGGCGTACCCGCGCGCCGGGTCCCAGACTTGGAAGCCACCGCTGTCGTCGACCCCGGCGAGCAGCGTACTCCCGCCGGGTCCCGCCACGGGTGTGAGGGAGCGGACCGGCAGCGGCCCGCGGGCCAGGGTCAGCCGCGGCGGGCGTGGCCGCAGCCGGGCCCAGCACACCTGCCAGCCCGCGCCCCGGCCGGCGTCGGCCGGCTCCTCACGTACGGGCGCGACTCCGGCCGCGCGGGCCGTACCGAACTGCCGCAGCCCGACCCGGTCGGCCGGTCCGCAGCGCCGCAGCAGATGGGCCGCGTCCAGCACGCCGAGGACGGAGGGCGGTAGCCCGCGCGTCTCGCCCACCGCGCGCAGCACATCGGTGGCGACGGCCTCCACCGACAGCCTGTCGAGCACGGTGGGGCGGCCGGCCAGCGCGGTCCACCCCGGTATCCCGGCTGCCGCGGCGTGGCTGGACAGATGCCGGGCCAGATAGGGGTTGAGCGGTTGCCCGGGGGCCTCGTCCGCCAGCCGTACGAGCGCTTCCGCGACCCGGCGCCGGCGCTCGCCCACGTCGCTCGTGCCGGACGCCGTGGTGCCGGACGCGGCGGTGAAGTGCTCCGCGAACGTGCGGTGGGCCAGGCGGTGGACGCTCTGGCCGTCCTCGCCGTCGAGCATGATGTACGGAGCTGCGGCCTTCAGGATCTCGTCGATGTCGTCGGAGCAGACCGCCTCCTGTCCGGTGCCGCCGAGGGCGGCGGCCGCGGTGGCCCAGATCCGGTCCGCTCGGGGCAGTCCCCTGCCCTGCGTATGGGCGAGGCCCTCCAGCAGTTGCCACGCCCGCGCGTGGTGCGCGCCGAGGCGTCGGACGGCGGTGGCGAACAGGGAGCGGTGGTCGCCCCGTAGGAGTAGGGCGAGTTCACGGGCGCGGTGTGCGAGGAGGAGGCCGGGGTCGGCGAGGATCTCGTGCACGGCGAGCCCCGCGTACAGGAAGTCCCGGTCCTCGGTGTCGTCGGCCGTGTCGCCCTCCGTGCCGCCCACGATCAGTGCGCATGCGCGGCGGACGGCGTCCGGGAAGGTCTCCGGCCGGCCGGGGTAAGAGGCACGTGCCTGTTCCAGGCTCCTGGTGACGTAGTCGTCCAGAGCCTGCGCGTCGCGGCGTAACCAGTGCACATGAACATGGTCCTCAGCCGCGCCGAGGGCGTCGAGGAGGTCCTGGTCGGCGCTCGGGGCGCGGTCGGGCGCTTCGTACGACGAAGGGCGCGCCCCGACGACCAGCCGGATGCCCGGGAGCGTGCCGAGCTCACGCAGCAGCGCGGCGAGCAGCAGCGGCTCCTGCGCCTCGTCGAGGGCGTCCATCAGCAGGGTGTACGGGCGCTCGCGGTGGCCAGGACCTGAACGCAGCGCGGCGATCAGGTCGTTGAACTCGTCGACAGGGGGCCGGACGTCCGGACGCCGCTGCACACCCAGGGCTGCCGCGAGCCGACCGGTGACGTCGTGGGCGGTGGCTCCGGTCAGGTGGAGCGTGAGGTCGACGGCGGGCAGTTCGGGGTCCATCTCACTCGGACCGGCCGCGAGACCGGCTCGGGAGAGCAGCGGCAGCAGCTCGCCGATCCGCGCGTTCGCATGCAGCAGGACATTGCCGAGCAGTGCGGACTTGCCGCACCCGGCGCGCCCGGTGACCACGAGGAGACCCGAGCGGTGTTCCGCGAGCCAATCGGCGATCGCGGCGCGGTCCTCCGTACGCCCGGCGAAACCCCAGGACAGTTCGCCGAACTCCGAACCGAGCCCCTTGCGGGCGAAGTGGGCGCGGTCGGCCTCCGGAAGCGCGTCGACCGCCTCCCGCAGCCGGGTGTGGATCTCCACCGAGGCGGTCACCGGGAACGCGGTGCGGCGGCGTAGCGGCGGCAGACCACCCAGATTGAGCGCGGCGACGAAGAGCGTACGGGTCTCGTCGAGGCGTGCGCCCAGGTCGTGGAGGGGGATCACCGTGTCGTGATCGCTGTAGCCGTGGGTGAGGACGTGCTCCAGAGTCCGCCGGAAGGTTCCCAGGTGTCCCTCGCCCTCGTCCCGTCCGGAGCCGACGAGCAGCAGGCCGCGGGCCGCCGCCTCCTCGCCGCCCAGCAGCGACGAGAGTGCCTTCCTCACGAACAGCCCGGCGCCGCACGCTTCGACGACGACGATGTCCCACAGGCCGTCGGAGGAGCGCTGCCGACGCGCCTCCGTGACGTGGTCGGCGAACGATTCGGGGAGGAGCTCGGCGTCGTCCGGGCCCGCGTCGTGTCCCCTGATGTACAGGGCGGCCTTCGTGCCGTTCGACCAGCCGTGACCGACCCACAGCAGAAGGGAGCTGCGGAGTTCGACGGGTGTGGACCACGCTCTGAGCCGCGTGAAGACCCGGCTCAGGTCACGCTCCTTGGGCTCCACCTCCCAGGGAACGAGAGTGCCGCCGAGCGGTTCGAGGATCGCGCCGATGGCGCAGGCCTCCTCGTCGGCGGCGACTTTCTCCTCGCTCAGGTACTCGCCGAGCGGCACGGTGTAGACGTCGAAGCCCTGCGCGCCGGGCTTCTCGCCCGTCTCCTCCCCCTCGTGCATGGATCAGCTGCCGAGGTCCGGGTCCTCGGTTGCGGCCAGGACGAGCCGGGTGACCGGTTCGCTGCCGCCGGACACCTTGATCCGGTACAGGCCTGGTTCCCGCAGCCGGCACCCGGCCCGCAGCGCACCGGACGCGTCGCGACGGGGTGGCAGTTGCGGGCTCGCGACGACCCGGTCGGCGTCGCCGCTGTCCTGGACCACACAGCTCATCCGGCGGGGGTCGTCCTCGCCGGTCACGGTGATCTCGAACTCCTCGCCCGCGGTGACCAGATCGGGCACCTCCAGCCCGGTCTCACCGTGCCCGAGCCGCTGTCCGAGGTCCTCCAGCCGGCGCAGCCCGGTCAGCAGTCCGCGCGCCAGGTCGATCGCGCCGCCGCAGGTGGCCAGGGCGCCGTGCTGCTGGGCGAGGGCGACCTCCTCGACGCCGCCCGCGTGTCCCGCGTACCGGTAGACGGTGCCGTCGCCCCCGAGGTCCTCCGTGAAGGGCCGCCCGATCTCGTCCCGCTGGATCTCGTCGTCGTCGCGCCGCTTGAACACATACGCCTGGGGTGTGACGACCCCGGAGTCCAGCCGCAGGCTCTGCATGGTGTGCTGGGCGATCCCCACGGCCATTCGGTGGCCCGGGAGCGGTGCGCCCCCGAGCGCCCTGAGGCGGTCGAGGGAGTGCGCGGCGAGTTCGGGGTCGCCGCCGAGGTCCGCCACGTCGGCGGGGGTCAGCGGGACCATGGCGTCGTCGGTCTCGACACAGCGGTAGGCGGGGAGCAGGTCGTGCAGCCCGGGGAGGGTACGGGCGAGGTCACGCAGCTGCCGGTGGGGCAGCGGTACGGGCGCCCCGCGGCCGGAGTTGAGGATCGCCGCGGCCTTCACCGCGCCGTGGAACGGCGTCCCGAGGGTGAGTGTGGCGCGTACGCGCTCGACCGCCCCAGGGATCCTGGCCAGCTCCCGGACCAGCAGTCCGCCCATGGAGTGGGCGATGAGGACCACTTCGGCCGGCCGCCCGTCGAGGTCGTGGCGCCGAGCCGCCTCGTACGCGGGATGCGCGGTCCAGGCCGTCAGATGCCGGTCGACGGCCTCGGCCAGCCGGCGGGCGTTGTAGGCGACCGGGAGCCGCCAGTCGTACGGGAACTCGCAGATCGCGGCAGGGTCGGCGACGGCAGGCGTGAGCCCGCGGACGAGGTTGGTGTACGGCTCCACACCGCCCAGCAGCGGGGACCAGGAGGCGAACTTGAGCAGTCTCCGTGCGGTGACCCGCCCGATCTTCCCGGCCCGCTCGTCCTCCGTGACGGCCAGCGCCGCCATCCCGCTCTTGTGGTGCCAGCGCGCGGCGTACGCGAGCGCCTGCCTCATCCCCCACAGGACGCGCCCCGTGTCGGCCTCGACGAGTTCACTCCCCATGATTCCAGGGATGATCACCACCGCATCGTGCGTCACTGCACGCCTGACAGCAGGAGGGTTTACAGGATCTAAGCGCTCCATGAGCAGAAAGCCTACGGCGAAACACCTCGGCCCTGCGGGGAGTCCGGCGCATTGCGCAGCCTCTTTGTGCAGCCCCTGTGCAGCGCAGGTTCCGGCGCCGACTACCGGGGAACCATGCCGCGGGCCCCACGCTGTGCCCACGCCACCGGGGCGCGCGACTCGTCAGGCGTTCGGGTCGAACGAAATGCCCGCCGGCTTGGCCTTCTCGAGGTGGTGGTTGTAATTGCCGTCCTTGAGGCCGAAGTGGGCGCTGCCGAAATCGGCCTGGCTCAGCTTGTCGCGGAGACCCGCGGGGTAACCGTTCCAGCCGACCAGCCTGGGGAACTGCCATGCGTGGTAGTGGTTCTCCGGCGGCTCGTCGTTGGAGTTCGCGGGGCGGAAGCAGTGGGTGCTCAAGCCGTCCTTGTGGTAGACGACCTTGGGGTGGGTCCCGTCCCACCGGATCCTGCCACGGCCGTAGATGTCGAAGTCGCCGTGCGCGGAGGTGGATACGTACTGGGCCTGGTTGTTCTGCACCCACACCACGACGTGCTCCCAGTCATGGCGGTGCCCGCCGAGCCCGCTGCCGGCCACGGCCTGGTCCTTCTCGAAATAGAGGCCGTACATGATCGCGCACCAGCCGTTGTTGCACTTGGACCGCGCGTATCCGTTGGTGTTGTCGAGGTCCCATGAGTCGCGGCACTGGCCGTTGAGGGCCCCGGAAGGTTTGAGGCCGGGCGCGATGGTCCCGTCGGGGCCGATGGCGGGAGTGGGGTAGCAACCGTCCGTGTCGTAGTCGTAGGCCGGTTGGAACGTCTGCTCCAGCCCGTCCGCGTTGGCGGGCAGGGCCTGGGGAGGAGCAGCGAGAGCACTGCCGGGAACAGCGATGACCAGCGCAATGGCGCTGCCGACGACGAGCGAAGCCTTTCGGATCCGCGAGCTCGTCCTCACTGCGTCCTCCTCATCGACCGCGGCGTTGGGCACATGGTGTCGTTGGTGCCATTGGCATGCCCATCTCATCCTTTCCGAACCTCATTGCACGCCACGACGCCGAAGGGTGTCGGAGTGATGAAGGGTCAGCCAACCTACGGCGTGGGCGACTTGGTCCGGGAGACGGCCACCGCCCGCCCGGCTCTGCGGCTCGCGTCCGGGGCGGGCGCCCCGGCCGGGTACTCGGACGTGCCGGCGGCACACGTCGCACGGGACTCACAGCGAGTCCCGCAGCACCTCCCAGGGCCGAACGGGTCGGTGACGGACCGCTCGGGGGTCAGGGCCTGTCCGGTGGCTGCCGGCGCAGCAGGCGTCAGCCGGCGTTCCAGTGGTAGGCGACGTCCGGTTCCCTCTCCTCGTTGCGGCTTCCGTCGTTGAACTCCCCAGCCGTGAAGCCGTGGTGCTCGTAGAAGGCGCGGGCCGCTTCGTTGCGCTGGAAGACATGGAGCGAAAGCTCGTGCGGGCTTGCCTCCCTGACCGCGGCGAGGAGGGCGGTGCCGACGCCCTGGCGGCGTACGTCCGGCCGCAGGTACAGTGGTCGAGCACGGTGCCGTCGAGTGCGGCGAATCCGACGATCGCGGCCGGCTCTCCCGCTTCGGCCACCCATACGGTGCTGCCAGGCAGGACGACGGCTTCGATCCAGGCCTGGGTCTGCTCGTCGCTGTACGGCCTCGGCAGGTATGGCATGGCCGCGGCTCGCGAGGCCAGGAACACGGCGGTGATCTCGCTCGCGTCCTCGGGTCGGGCCTTGCGCAGGCGCAACGTGTCCGGGTTGGCGCACGGCTCGGTGCTGCTCGGGTATGACGTCAAGTCAATCGCTCTTCCCGGCCGGTGAGATCGCATTGTGTACGTGCGGTCGTGAAGGACGGGCCTGCGGCGTCGGCGGCCCGGATCAGCTCCCGGGGCCGCGGACGGGCGTGGTCGTCGCTTCGACTGATTCCCGCGACTCCGGCCCCGCCTGCGTCGACGCGGCTACTCGAACCGTGCGGTGTCGCCTGCCCCTCGGCGTACGACCTCGATTCCGCCGCCGGAGAAGTCGATGACCGTGGTCGGCTCGGTACCGCAGTCGCCCGAATCGACCACGGCGTCCACCACGTGGTCGAGCCGTTCCTTGATCTCCCAGCCCTGGGTCATCGGCTCGTCCTCGTCGGGCAGGAGCAGGGTGCTGGAGAGCAGCGGCTCCCCGAGTTCGGCGACCAGAGCCTGGGCGACGGCATGGTCGGGGATCCGGACTCCGACGGTCTTCTTCTTCGGGTGCAGCAGTTGGCGAGGCACCTCCTTCGTCGCGGGGAGGATGAAGGTGTAACTGCCGGGCGTCGCCGCCTTGATCGCGCGGAACACGTCGTTGTCGACGTGTACGAACTGCCCCAGCTGCGCGAAGTTCTGGCACACAAGGGTGAAGTGGTGACGATCGTCGAGGTTCCGGATCGACCGGATCCGGCTGATGCCGTCACGACTGCCCAGCTGGCATCCCAGTGCGTAACAGGAGTCCGTCGGGTACGCGACGAGCGCGCCGGACCGAATACTGTCAGCCACACTGCTGATGGTGCGCCGCTGAGGATTCTCGGGATGCACGTCGAAATACTTCGCCATTCGCCGAGTCTAGGTGATCAGGGGATGCGCGCTCGGTGACCAGGGCCGCCGTGCCGACGCGTCCCGAGCCGACGGCTGGGGTTTGGACAGACCGATTGCCGGGCCGGACGATGCGGTTGCGCCGGCTCACGCTGGGCATGCCCGACGGGAACGTCCGTCGACACGTCCGCCGGCACGTCCGTGCGGAGGGGCAACCGGACGAAACACAAGCGACGAGCGATCATGGCTCGTGCACTGATCGCACCGACCGATGCGAAGGAGTGGACGGATGCCGAACGAGCGCGCGGGACAGCCGGCGCGGCCGGAGGACCTCATCGATGTGGCTCGGCTGGTGACCGCGTACTACGCCTTGCACCCCGATCCGGCCGAGCCCGCCCAGCGTGTCGCCTTCGGCACGTCGGGGCACCGGGGAACCTCCCTCGCCACCGCCTTCAACGAGGAGCACATCGCCGCGACCAGCCAGGCGATCTGCGAGTACCGGGCCCAACAGGGAACCGACGGGCCGCTGTTCCTCGGCGCCGACACCCATGCGCTGTCCGAACCGGCCCGGGTGACCGCTGTGGAGGTCTTCGCGGCGAACGGCGTCACCGTGCTCATCGACGCCGCCGACGGCTACACCCCCACCCCGGCCGTGTCGCACGCCATCCTCACCCACAACCGCGGCCGCACCTCGGGCCTGGCCGACGGCGTGGTGGTCACGCCCTCGCACAATCCCCCGGCCGACGGTGGCTTCAAGTACAACCCGCCGAACGGCGGGCCCGCCTGTTCCGAGGCGACCGGCTGGATCCAGGAGCGGGCCAACGAGATCATCACGGGCGGTCTCAAGGATGTACGGCGGCTGCCCCACACCAGGGCGCTGGCCGCGCCGACGACCGGACGGTACGACTTCCTCGGCGCCTATGTGCGGGACCTGCCGTCCGTAGTCGACCTGGACGCCGTGCGCGCCGCGGGTGTGCGCATCGGCGCCGATCCGCTGGGGGGCGCGTCCGTCGCGTACTGGGGCCGGATCGCCGAGGAGCACCGCCTCGATCTGACGGTCGTCAACCCCGGCACCGATCCCACCTGGCGGTTCATGACACTGGACTGGGACGGCAAGATCCGCATGGACTGCTCGTCCCCGTACGCGATGGCGTCGCTGATCGAGGGCCGCGACCGCTTCCAGATCGCCACCGGCAACGACGCCGACGCCGACCGGCACGGCATCGTCACGCCGGACGGCGGACTGATGAATCCCAACCACTACCTCGCCACCGCCATCGCCTATCTCTACAGCCATCGCGACCAGTGGCCCGCTGGTGCCGGTGTCGGCAAGACACTGGTGTCGTCCAGCATGATCGACCGCGTGGCGGCCGACCTCGGCCGCGCGCTGATCGAGGTGCCGGTCGGTTTCAAGTGGTTCGTGGACGGGCTCGCCGACGGCACCCTCGGATTCGGCGGTGAGGAGTCCGCCGGGGCCTCCTTCCTGCGCCGCGACGGATCGGTGTGGACCACCGACAAGGACGGCATCATCCTGGCCCTGCTCGCGTCCGAGATTCTGGCCGTGACGGAGCGGACGCCGAGCGAGCACTACGCGTCGCTCACTGCCCGGTTCGGCGAACCGGCGTACGCCCGTGTCGACGCCCCCGCGACCCGTGAGGAGAAGGCCGTACTGAGCCGTCTCTCTCCCGACCAGGTGACGGCCGACACGCTCGCCGGGGAACCGATCATTTCGGTGCTCACGCAGGCTCCGGGCAACGGGGCGGCCATCGGCGGCATCAAGGTGACCACCGAAAACGCCTGGTTCGCCGCCCGCCCTTCGGGTACCGAGGACGTCTACAAGGTGTACGCCGAGTCCTTCCTCGGGCCGGACCACCTGACGCGCGTACAGGAGGAGGCACGGTCCGTCGTGGCTGCGGCATTGAGCAGCTGACGCCTCCGGCCCGCGGCGGCACCCGGCGACGACGAGTGACGCCGAGCCCACGACCGACGACGACTGGCGCCGAGGCTACGAACGGCGGCGAGGTTTGCCGCGCTTGCCGCCCTTGGAGCCGCCGGCACCGCCGCGTGGGCTCTTGCCGGTCGCCTTGCCGGTCGCTCTGCCGGCTGCGGGCTTCCGCCGTGCGCCGCCGGTGTCGGGGCGCTTGCTCTTCGGCTGCGCCGGGGCCGGCGGGCGGCCCCGGGTGCTGTTGACGGTGCGGCCGCGGACGATCCCGATGAACTGCTCCACCAGGTCGGGGGTGGTCTCTTCCTGCGGCCACGACAACGCCACGCGCGACTCGGGGGCGTCGGAGACCGGCCGATAGGTGAGGTCCTTGCGGTGGTGCAGGCGGGCGAGTGACTGCGGGACGACGAGCACTCCCACTCCGGCCGCCACCAGCTCGATGGCATCCGCCGTCGTGGCGGGGCGCTCGATCGCGGGCCGTCCCGGCAGACGCTCCCAGTCGAGGACGTCGTCGAGGGGATGCAGCACGATGTCGTCGGCAAGATCCTCGGCGGACACCTCGTCGACCGCCGCCACGACGTGGTCCTTCGGGACCACGACCACCGTCGTCTCGGTGTAGAGGGGGATCGCGCTGAGGTCCGTCCGGTCCACCGGCAGCCGTACGAAACCCGCGTCGGCGCCGCCGTCCCGCAGCACGTCGAATGCCTCGGCGGCGGGCACCTGGGTGAGGGTCAGTGGGACGTCGGGCAGCCGCTCGTTCCAGATCCGCACCCACTTCGTGGGCGTCACTCCCGGGACATACGCGAGCCGGAACGAAGGGGGTACTTCCGAGCCTGTCACGCCGCCAGGTTACCGGTCGTGGTCGGAGGTGGCGCACACGCTCGAATACCCTTGACACCATGACGTCGCACCAGAGCGCCCAGACGATGAAGCCCGCAACCGCGGCGAAGAAGCTGGGTGTGTACCTCGAGGCCACCCCCGCCGAGTTCCAGGAGGGTGTCGTCTCGCGCACCGAGCTGAACGCACTGCAGGCCGATCCGCCCGAGTGGCTGCAGGAGCTGCGACGCAACGGCCCCCATCCGCGGCCGGTGGTCGCGGCGAAGCTGGGCATCTCCATTTCGGGCCTCGCCCGTGGCGGAATCACGGACGCCCTCACCACGGAGCAGATCGACGCGCTGAAGAGGGACCTTCCCGAGTGGCTGCAGAAGGAACGCGCCACCCAGGCCGAGGTCCGGAAGGAAGCGGCGCGCATCAAGGAGAAGAACGCGGCGCGCGACGAGCAGCCGCGCCGGCCGCACTCCTGACCTTCCTCCTCGCAAGGGCGTCCGACCTGGGCTGGGGCCCGGGTGGGCGCCCTTCGCGGTACTCACGCACGCAGCCTGCCGACAGGAAGGACGGCTGGGATCCCGCAGCGGGCGCGGCCACGGCCAGGGAATTCCTGGAAGTCCTACCGGGCATCGACGCTCGTGTGCCGTCCGGTGCGGTCCGTTGCAGCCGCGGGCCCTGCTCGGCTACGTCATGCTCACGCCATGACGAGCACGGCCACCCCGGTGATCCGTCCGGCCGCCAGATCGGCCATGGCCCGGTCGGCTCTGCGCATCGGGTAGCGCGTGACCCGCACGGCGGGGCGCAGCCGCGCCGCTTCGGCGAGGAAGGCACGGCCGTCCTCACGGGTGTTCGCGGTGACGCTGCGTACGGTGCGTTCCTGGAAGAGGTGCCGGTCGTAGTCGAGTGGGGGGATGGCGCTCAGGTGGATCCCGGCGATGGCGAGCGTGCCGCCTCGGTCCAGGGCCTCGAGCGCCGTCGGCACGAGACCCCCTGCCGGCGCGAACAGGATCGCGGAGTCCAAGGGCCGCGGGGGCGCATCGGGTCGGGCCGACGCGGCGCCGAGCTCCAGCGCCAGCTGCTGCGCCTGCGGCGAGCGGGTGACGACGTGGACTTCGGCGCCCCGGGCGATGGCGAGTTGGGCGGTGAGATGGGCGGACGCTCCGAACCCGTAGATGCCGAGCCGGCCGCCCGGCGGCAGGTCGGCCCGCCGAAGCGCCCGGTAGCCGATGATCCCCGCGCACAGAAGTGGTGCGGCGTCCACGTCGTCCCACCCTTCCGGGAGAGGGTACGTGTAACGGGCATCCACGATGATGCGGTCGGCGAATCCCCCATGGATGTCCCAGCCGGTGTAGCGCGAGTCGGGGCACAGGTTCTCCCGTCCGGTACTGCAATAGCGGCACTGCCCGCAGGTTCCCGCCAGCCACGCGGCGCCCACCCGGTCACCCGCTCCGAGGTCCCGGACCGCAGAACCGGCGGCGATCACCTCGCCGACCACCTCATGGCCCGGCGTGCAGCCCGGTCTGCGCGGCGGCAGGTCTCCCTCGGCCAGATGCAGATCGGTCCGGCAGACCCCGCATGCACGGACGCGCACCACCAGCTCGTACGCGCCGGGCTCGGCCGTCTCGCGCTCCACGAGCCGCAGCGGTGCCGAGGAGATCGGGGCCGGACGGTCGACCACCCATGCGGATGTCGTCACGGGACCCGGAGGCACCATCATCGCTCTCCTTTCGGCCATGGTTCCGCGACGGGACCACTACGGAATCCCCCGGCCGCCCCGGCCGGGGCGTTGCCGCCCTCCCGCCGTGGCCGGTGGGGCCACCTTCCTATGCCGGCCGACGCGGTGCGGCGACTGCTACGAGCGCAGATGCCGCCATTCGAGTCATAGATGCAGTACGTGCACAGCGCCATTGTGCGTGCCGAACGCCGAGCGCCGTGTGCACTCCGGGCTCGCTGCCGGCCCCGGAGGCTGCTTGTCCCTGCTCCGTGGACGTGCTCCGTGGACGTGCTGCTTGGACGTGCTCTGATCCCTCGGTACGGTCACCTCATGCAACGGGTCGGCGCTGTCCTGATCGATATCGACGGTGTTCTCACGGTGTCCTGGAAGCCGCTGCCCGGTGCGGTCGGGGCGCTGGAGCGACTTCGGGAGCAGGGCGTTCCGCTGGCGCTGCTCACCAACACCACCTCCCGTACGCGGGCCTCCATCGCGACGGCGCTGGCCGAGGCCGGATTCCCGGTCACCGCGGACGACATCTTCACCGCCCCCGCTGTGACCGCCGCCTACCTCGCCGAACACTTTCCCGGGGCGAGGTGCCTGCTGCTCAACAGCGGCGACATCCGTGAGGACCTTCAGGGTGTCGTCCTGACGGACCCCGACGACGATGCCGTTCCGGATGTGATCGTCGTCGGAGGCGCGGGCCCGGAGTTCGGATACGAGGCACTCAATCGCGCGTTCGCCCACCTCCAGCGAGGCGCTCGCCTGGTGGCCATGCACCGCAATCTGTACTGGCGTACGGAGGCGGGGCTTCAGCTCGACACCGGCGCCTTCCTGCTGGGCCTCGAGCGGGCGGCCCGCGTCGAGGCCGAGGTCATCGGCAAACCCGCCGCACCGTTCTTCGCCACCGCCCTGGCCCATCTCGGCGCCGATGCCTCGGAGACGCTCATGGTGGGCGACGACATCGAGTCCGACGTCCTCGCCGCCCAGCGCCACGGGCTCACCGGCGTTCTCGTCAGGACCGGCAAGTACCAGCCCGAGACGCACCGGGCGGCGTCCGGCACACCGCACCACGTCCTGGATTCCTTCGCCGACCTGCCCGGCCTTCTGGAGCGCACGGGCCGCTGACAGGGCGCTGCCGGCGAAGGCGAGAGCCGACCGCAACGCGCTTCACGGCGCCTCGCGCACATTCACCGGAACGAGTGCGTCGCAGCAGCGTCGCCGCGACCGGTCGTCAAGGAGCAAGCAGAGCGCCGTTCGTGTGACGCGAAGCGCCCAGGACCGCCTCGACGAGGCGCCCTTGAACGCTCACTCGTACGGGCTAACCAGCACGCGAAAGCCCTTGTCCCCCTTGGGCCGTGCACCCATTGGAGTTGCGTGGTCACGGGGGCCATGAGTCCTTAGAGAACGTGTCCTGCCGGATCTCACCATCAGGAGGAGACATGGGCACCAAGCAGAAGGGCCGTTCGGCCGACAAGCTGTCCGTGGTTTTCGCGGTCCGTGTGATCGAGGGCGGCGAGCAAGGGTTTCTGGACCTGTACGACCGGATCAGGAAGTCCGTCGCCGGAACCCCCGGTCACATCGTCGAGAGGCTGGGAGAGCCCGTTGACGACTCCCGCCAGTGGGTGATCACCAGCGAGTGGGAGACGCCCGAGCACTTCTTCGCCTGGCAGCAGAGCGAGGACCACCGCGCACTGGTGGCCCCGCTCCGCGAGTGGGTCGACTCGACGCAGTCCCTGCGGTTCCGGGTCGTCAAGGAGACCACGAAGGAGACGTCATGACGCGCACCACAGACGGCCCTGTGGCCGTCCTCGGTCTCGGCAGGATGGGCACCGGCCTGGCGACTCGCCTCCTCGATCAAGGCATACAGGTGCGGGTCTGGAACCGCACCTCCGAGCGGGCCGAGCCGCTCGCCAGGGCGGGCGCCTTCGCCGCGGCCCACCCGGCCGATGCCGTCGAGAGCACGAGCGCCGCCATCTGCACCGTCGCCGACGGCGAAGCCCTCGGCACCGTGCTCCGCGGACCGGACGGAGTACTGGCCAGAGGTGCCTACCCCGGCGCCCTGATCTGCGCCAGCACCGTCGCCCCCGAAGAGGTCGTCAGCATCGCCGGAAGCGTGCCGTCGGTTCTGGACGTCGGCATGCTCGGCAACCGTGAACACGCCCGCGACGGCGAGCTGCGGCTGTTCGTCGGCGGCGAGGAGCGGGTCTTCACCGCGGGCCGGCCGCTGCTGGAGATGCTGGGCAAGGAAGTCGTCCATCTGGGCGCACTCGGTTCCGGCATGCGGATGAAGCTGCTCCTCAACCTGCTGATGGGGATAGAGGTGCAGGCGCTGGCCGAGGCCACCGAACTGGCGGCCGCCACAGGACTCGACCGGCAGCTGGTTCTCAGGACGATCGCGGGCAGCGGCTTCGCCTCGCCGGTCATGGCGTTCAAGTCGAGGCGCTTGGCATCCGGGCGGTTCGACGAGCCGGACTTCCGGCTGCGGCTGATGGCCAAAGACCTCATGCTCGCTACGAAGCAGGCAGCGGCAGCCGGCCTGCGCCTGCCCCTCGCAGCCGCAGCAGCCGAGACCCATGTCCGCGCCACCGAGCAAGGGCTCGGCGACGAGGACTGCGCCGCGGTCACCCGTGCACTCTCACCGACCCCGGGAACCGACACATGATCATCGACATCCACGGGCACCTGTCCCCACCGGAGGCGGCCAAACGCTTCCCCATGCCCCCCAGCCTGACCGACGTCGACGGCATGCTCGCCGCTCGCGCTCAGGCCGGGATCGACCTCACCATCATCGGCAGCCCGGTCGGCGCCGGAGCGATGGCGCGGGTCCCGGGCGTCGACAACTACGCACAACCACGAGACCGGCTGCGCAGCTTCCACGCCTGGATGTCAGGCCTGATCACCAAGTTCCCGGACCAGTTGCGCGGGTACGTGTACGCCAACCCGTTCGGCGACGAGGATCACCTGGAAGGAGTCAGGGAGACCCTGGCGGACCCCGCCTTCGTCGGCCTGATCACCACGTCCAGTGTCCACGGCGAGCTGCTCGGCTCGCCGCGGGCGGACTCCTTCTTCGCGCTGGCCGCGGAGGCGGGGGTGCCGGTCCTGGTGCACGCCCCGGCCGAACCGATCGGCACGGAGCGGGTCGACAGCATCGGATTCGTCGAGCAGATCGGCCGGTTCGGCGACGTCACGATGGGCATGGCCATGATCGCGTTCGCGGGATGGCTGGACAAGTATCCCGGTCTGCGACTGATCGGTGCGACCGGCGGCGGCGCGATGGCGCTGCTGCCGGAGCGCCTGCAGACGGCGGCGCGCCCCCGGCACTGGGGCGGGGGGGCGCCGCCCTCCGCCCCGCAGGGGGCACCATCCTCCGCCCCGCAGGGGGCGCCGCCCTCTGCCCCGCAGGCGGAGAACCCGCCGGCGGCCGACCCGGCCGCGGCGCTCCGGCGCATGTACGTCGACACCAGCCCGTTCAGCCCGGCACACCTGAGCCTCAATGCCGAGGTCCTGGGGCCCGAACGGATGCTGTTCGGCACCGACTCACCGCCGATGGCGGCGCCGCTGGAGGACTTCATCCGCATGATCGAGAAGCTGCCGGTGGACAAGGCGTCCCAACAGCTCATCCTCGGCGGCAATGCCGAGGCCCTCTTCGACTTCAGGAGTCGTCCGTGACCACCATGCAAGACCCCGCCGCCGCAGCCGAGCGGTGTACCCCCGAGTTCCGGCGGAACCCGCACCCGGTCTACGCCCGCCTCCGGGACACGGCACCCGTCTGCCCGATGAAGCCGCCGCACGGCAATGACACGTACCTGATCACACGGTACGAGGACGCACGGGCCGCCCTGTCGGATCCGCGGTTGAGCAAGGACATGTACGGGGCCATGGACGCCTACCGGAGGATCTTCGGTGACTCGTCGGTGGCGCTGGACGACAACATGCTCAACTCCGACCCGCCGAAGCACACCCGGCTGCGCAAACTCGTCAACTCCGAGTTCACCCCGCGCCGAGTGGAAGCCCTGCGGCCGCAGATCCAGGACATCGTCGACAAGCTCCTCGACGCATGCCCGACCCGGGAACCGTTCGACCTGCTGCCCGCGTTCGCGTTCCCGCTGCCGATCACCGTGATCTGCGAACTGCTCGGCGTACCGCCACAGGAGCGCTCGCACATGCACCAACTGTCCACCACGGTGGCGCAGACCGGTTTCAGCGAGGAGTCCAAGCGGGCTCAGCAGAAGGCGGAGGAGGACCTGCACGCGTACTTCACGGATCTCATCGCGCGCAAGCGCAGCCGTCCGGGTGACGACCTGCTCAGCGCGCTCACCGCAGCCCAGGACACGGACGGCGGGCTCACCGGGAACGAGCTGGTCTCGACAGCGTTTCTGCTGATGTTCGCGGGTCACAAGACGACCGCGTACCTCATCGGCAATGCCGTCTACCACTTCCTGGCCAATCCCGCACAGCTGCGCGCCGTGCAGGAGAACCCGGAGCTGGTCGGTCCGGCGGTGGAGGAGCTGATCCGGTACGACGGCTCCGTGGAGAGCTCGACGTTCCGCTACGCGACCGAGGACGTGGAGTTCAGCGGGACGCGGATCCCGAAGGGCGCTCTCGTCCAGATCGCGCTCAGTTCGGCCAATCGCGATCCCCTGAAGTTCGACTCCCCGGACGAGTTCGATGTGACGCGACCGGGGAACGCGCAGAATGCCCATCTGGGGTTCGGTCACGGCAGCCATTACTGCCTGGGCGCTCCTCTGGCCAGGCTGGAGATGCAACTCGCGCTCACCAGTCTGTTCAGCCGTTTCCCGAGCATGGCTCTGGCCGACCCGGAGGGTGAGGCGAACTGGATGGCGGTTCCGTTCCCGGCGTTCCGTGGCCTCGCGGAGCTGCCCGTCGTGCTCGATCCCGCTGTGTCGTGACGACGGCGGGGGGAACGAGGGTGGGACCGTCACGCCCTCGCCGCGGAAGCCGCGGCTCGAAGGCGCCTGACCTGGGCTGATGCCCGTCAGGCGCCTTCTGCTGAGGCCGGGCGCTCATGGCGCGGGATCCGGAAACCGGGTTCGGCCAAGGGCGGGCCGACGCGTTCATGCAACCTTCTCGCAACCTCGCACATGGCTGACTGAGTCGCTGCCTCAACGGCGGCGACCGCATCCGTTCTGGCGGGTTGGGAGAGGGGCGGAGAACATGCCCGAATACGGGACGAAGAAGCTGCCGGTGAGCTGCTTGCCGCGGAAGCTCGGATTCTCCTGATGACTTCCACCGAGGCTCCGTTGGTTCAGCTGACCCCCGCCGCCGCCGAGCTGGTGCGGCGACTGCGGGCCCTCCACGGGCCCCTGATGTTCCATCAGTCGGGCGGCTGTTGCGACGGCAGCGCACCGATGTGCTACCCGGAGGGCGAGTTCCGTACCGGCGGTTCGGATGTGCTGCTGGCGCAGTTGTCCGTCGAAGGAGTGACCGAACCGGTGTCTTTCTGGATGTCGGCGAGCCAGTACGAGGCGTGGCGGCATACGCGCCTTATCGTCGACGTCGTCGAGGGCCGTGGTAGTGGATTCTCGCTGGAGGCGCCCGAAGGGCTGCGTTTCCTGATCCGTTCCCGGCTCGTCGGCTCCTAGCCTCCCACGTCTGGTCAACTATCCGATGGATTGGGAGAGTTGACCGGACGTCTGGGGGCGATGTGACGAAAAGTCATGCTCGGATCCGTACGGTGCTCAGCATTGTTCTGGCCTGGTGCGCCCTGACTGTCACCGGGCTCGCGGCAGGGGCTCCGGCGACCGCGGCGCCGGCCTGGGTGCGGCTCGCGGCGGGCGTGCGGTACCGGCAGTTCGACATCACGGCCTCGCAGGGCACGGCACATGCCCATCTGCTGTCGGTGGACCTGCTCGATCCCGACGTCTCGGTCGGTCTGCTGTATCCGGGCGCAGTGGGCGCCCGGGCGGCGCTGTCCTTGCTCGCCGACCGCGAAGGCGCGGTCGGTGCTGTGAACGGCGACTTCTTCAACATCACGGAGACGCAGCATCCCGGTGTCGAGGCGACGGGCGCCCCGGTCGGGCCCGCGATCGCGGACGGCCGGGATCTGAAGGCGGCCGTCCCCGACGGGCAGCGTTTCGGTCCTGCCCTGCCGCCGGGCACGTCGACCCGAGAGGTGCTGGGCGTCGGCAGCGACAGGAGGGCACGACTCGGCCGACTGGCCCTGGACGGCAGTGTGTTCACTCCCACGGGGCGATTCGCACTGCGCGGGCTGAACCAGTACGCGCTGCCGGTCGGCGCGATCGGGGCGTTCACATCTGATTGGGGCCCGGTCTCCCGGCTCCGTGCGACGTGCGGTACGGACACCGACCGGGCGGCCCCTTGCAGTACGGAGACCTATGAGGTGATGGTGCGGCGCGGGCTGGTGACGGCGGTGGCCGCGACGCCGGGGCGCGGCGCGATCGCCGCGGACACCGAAGTGCTGGTCGGCCGGGAGGCCGGGGCAGCCGCGCTGCGCGCTCTCCACGTCGGCGACGTCGTGACCATCCGGCACCGGCTGGTCGAGGCGCGCTCCGGAATTCCGTACCGCTTCGCGGTGGGCGGTTATCCGGTGCTGCGCGACGGGGCGCCGCTGCCCGGTCTTGACGGCGTCACGTCGGCGGTGCGCTCGGCGGGCGGGGTCACGGACAACGGGCGGACGCTGCTGCTGCTCGCGCTGGACGGCGACGCGCAGTTCCGTACCGGGCTGACGATCGCGGAACTGGCGTCGGTGATGGCGGAGGCCGGGTCCGCCGACGCGTTCAGCCTCGACGGCGGCGGCTCGTCGACGCTGGTGGCACGGGCCCCCGGAGCCACTTCGGTCACGGTACGTAACCATCCGAGTGGCGGGGCGGAGCGCCCGGTGCCGAACGGCATCGGGATTTTCTCCCGGGCCTGATATGTGGCGTCACCGCGCGGGACCGGGTCTCGCTGGCTAGCGTGGCTCACAGGACCGTCCGCCGGGTCCGGACAGAACATCCCTCCAGAGATCCCTCCAGAGATCCGTCCATGGACGGGTCCATGGACCCGTCCGGAAGTCCGTCCAGCATCCCTGTGTCCCGCAAGTTCGCGATCCCACAAGTCCTCGAACCCGCAAGTTCGCAATTCCGCAATTCCGCACTGAAGAGAGAGTCACCGTCATGGCTGCAGCACCCGAAGGCACGCCGATCTGGGCCGACGCGATGTTCTCCGACGTGGAGGGCGCGAAGACCTTCTACGCCGAAGTCCTGGGCTGGACGTTCGGCGAGGCCTCGTCGGAGTACGGCAACTACACGCAGGCGTACGCGGACGACAAGGCCGTGGCCGCCGTCGTCCCGCCCATGCCCGGCCAGGAGGGACAGTCGCAGTGGTGTCTCTATCTGGCGTCTCCGGATGCCGCCACGACCGCCGAGAAGATCCGGCAGAACGGCGGCACCGTCCTCATGGAGCCCATGGCGGTCGGCGACTTCGGGTCGATGTGCATCGCCCAGGACCCGACCGGTGTCACGTTCGGCGTCTGGCAGCCCGGCACGCACGAGGGATTCGAGGCGACGAACGTGCCCGGCGCCTTCTGCTGGGCGGAGGTCTTCACGCGTGAGCCCGACAAGTCCGACACTTTCTTCCCCGCGGTCTTCGGCTACAACGTGAAGAAGATCGAGGACGAGAACCTCGACTTCAAGCTCTTCGACCTCGGCGCGGACCCCGTCCTCGGCCGGATGAAGATGACCGCGGAGGACTTCCCTCCGGAGGTCCCCTCGTACATCCAGGTCTACTTCACCGTCCCGGACTGCGATGCTGCGGTCGCGACCGCCCGGAAGCTGGGCGGAAAGGTGGTGTTCGGGCCGATGGGCAGCCCCTTCGGCCGGTTCGCGGCGGTGGTCGACCCGCAGGGCGCGGCGTTCGCCGTCATCGATGTCACGACGACCGAGGGCGAGATGCCGAAGATCGCCTGACGTGCGGGGCGGATGCCCGGGGCCGCACTGAATGGTCCCGGGCATCCGCACGTCCTGCTCCCCGCCGGTCCTGCTTGTCCCGGCCCGCTTGCACCGGTCCTGCTTGTCCCGGGTCCTCCCGGTCCTGCCGGTCTACCGGTCCCGGCCGGTGTCGCGGACGGCGACGATGCCGTTGAAGACGCCCCGACAACCCGCCCCGGTTCAGGGGCGGGTGAAGGTGCCGAGGCCGGTCTCGTCGAGATACTCGATGCGGAGCTTGCGGGCGGCGCCCGCGCCGTCGAACACGAAGGTGACGCCGGTCGGTCCGACCGCGTTCTCGCCGGTGGTCGCAAAGCTGAAGGTGTCGCCTGCGTAATGGTTCAGGCGGAACCGCTTCGGCTCCGGCCCGAGTTCGAGGACGAGCCCGTCCTGGTCCGTCGTGACGACGGCCTTTCCGTAGTAGACGTTGTCGTACATCCCGGTGTAGGCGCTGTCGGCTCGGGCGGCCTTCGCGTCGGCAGGCGGAGCGGCGTAGTCCGTCGGAGACCTGCCGGCGTCTTCCTCCTGCTCGTAGACCGCGGCGACGAAGGGCAGCCAGTCGGTGGTGGGCTTGCCGTACTGGGCGGTGTCGAAGAAGTCGAGGGCGACGGAGTCGGCCATGCCGACGGGCTGGCCATTGGTGAGGACGATCATGCCGAGCTGTTCGCCGGGCAGCATGGTCACGTTGGTGTTGGCGCCGAGATCGAAGGCTCCGGAGTGGCTGAGGCGGAGCCTGCCCTGGTTGTCGTAACCGACGTTCCAGCCCAGGCCGTAGAACCCGGTGCGCCCGGCCGGGTCGGGCGGCGGCTGGGAGACGATCTCGGGCAGATGGGTGTGCGCGAGGTTCTCGGCGTCGATGATCTGCCGTCCGTCGAGCTTCCCGTTGGCGAGCTGCAGCCGCAGCCAGCGCGTCATGTCCTTCGCGGTGGAGCTGACGCCGCCGGCGGGTGCCTGGGCGTCCGCGTCCCGGACGAACTTCGCCTGCCAGGTGCCGTCGGCGGTCCTCACATGGGTGACGGCTTTGTTCCTGGCCGCCTCGTAGTCGGCGAACGTGGAGCTGGTGGAGTCCATGCCCGCGGGCGCGTACAGCGTGTCCTCGCCGAGCTTCTCCCAGCTGACGCCCTTGGTGCGGGCGACGGCCTCCGCGGCCGCGGTGAAGCCGAAGTTGGTGTACGCGTAGTCGGCGCGGAACGGGGCGAGCGGCTCGTACCGCAGATGGCTCAGGATGTACGCCTGGTCGTAGCCGAGGTCCTCCAGCAGATCGCCGGCGTGGTCGGGCAGTCCGCTGCGGTGCGACATCAGATCCGTGACGGTGACATGACTGGTCACCCAGGGGTCCTTGAGAGCGAAGCCGGAGACGTGTCCGGCCACCGGTTCGTCCCAGCCGACTCCGTCCTTGCCGTTCTTGCCGTCCTTGCCGACGTTGCCGGCGAGGACGGTGGACGAGATCGGCTTCGAGAGCGAGGCGAGCTGGAAGACGGTGTCGGTGCCCACGACCTCGGGCCGTCCGACATGCCGCTTACCGAACCCCTTGAGATACACCACCCGGTCCTTGTACACCACACCTACCGCGGCGCCGGGCACACCGGTGCGCTTCATCATGCTCTGCACGACGCCGTCGAGCCGGTCCACGGCCCGGTCCACATCGGCCTGGGTGAGCAGCGGCGGAGGCTGGGGCGGGGGTGGCCCGGGGACGTTTTCCGAGGGCGGCGGTGTGGGGCTGGGCGACGGGCCCGGCGCGGCGGCGCCCGAGGCCAGGGCCGTCGCCGCGATCACGAAAGTGGCCAGGCCCGACACAGCGAGTGAGCGGCCTCTGCGCAGAAGCACGCCTTTCGCGGCATGCATACCGTCCATTGAACGCCCGAAGCGGGGCGTTGTCGCCCGCAGTGCGGGGCGCCGGATGCGTGCGCCCTCGGGCACGGGGATGCGGCCCGGCGGAACGGGTACGCAACACCCACACCGTCAGGGCGCTCAACTCAGCTAAGGCTCCTCGTCGGTTGCCAGACGAGCGTGGAGTTCGACGTCGTAACGCACGCCGTCGTAGGCGAGTTTCAGGCGTTGCCGTCCTTCCACGGAGAAGCCCGCGGCTTGGGCGACTCTGCATGAGGCGGGGTTGTTCACGCGATGTCCCAGCTCCAGCCGGAAGAGATCCGCGTCGTCGAAAGCCCAACGGGCGAGAGCGTGGCAGGCCCGTGAGGCGACGCCACTCCCCCGGGCCGTCGACGTCGTCCAGTAGGACACCCATCCGATGGAATGACTCCGGTTCACCGCACCGACGGACACATGTCCCAGCACGGTGTCGTCCCCGTCGACCACGGCGAAGGCGAACGCAGACCCAGCGGTCCACTGCTCGCGACGCTCCGCGATCCACCGCTCGGCGGCCTGGACCGAATCCACGGGCTCGGTCGCCTGCCCGCGCATGAGGGGATCCGCGAACGCGGTCGTCACGGACAAGGCGTCCCCCACTGCCCACTTGCGCAGCACCAGGCCCGAAGGAGCTTCCACACGATCACGCACGACGCGAGTCTGCCTCCGTACGCATCGTTCTGTCATCTCGATTACCGGTCGGTCTGCGGCCCTTCGGCCGGTCAAGGGCCGGCGACGGCGGCTGCGCCCGCGGTCAGGGCTTGAGCTTGCCCACCACCTCCGCCGTCGCGGACACACCGTCGTGAATGGTGGGCGCCATGCTCGTGCCCGCCAGGAAGAACCCGAGCAGGGCGCACACCAGCGCATGCGAGAGCTTCAGCCCGCCGTTGCGGAGGAAGATCACCGCAAGGACGAGCAGCAGAAGCACCACCGAAATCGAAACAGCCATGGCCGGCCTCCCTCCGCCGCATGGGGATATGCGGCCTTCGGGCGCCAGTGTGGCGGAGTGGAGGCGCCGAACGGCCGACTGGCGTGTCCGCCGATCGGGTGGTCGTCAGATCCGTTGTTGACCCCGGCCGTTACCGCTGCGGCCAGCGGTTGTGGGTGCGGAGGAATCGTTGCAGGCCGGCGAGGTCATCGGTGTTGATGTGGTCGAGTCGGGCAGCGAGCAGCTCCGTCCACACGGCGTCGCGGGCGGCACCCGGTACGTCGGGAGTGGCCCAGAAACGGACACGCTGCCCACGGGCGTGGGCAGTGGAGACGATGGAGCCCAGCCGCGCCCGCTCGGTGTCGGGGAACGGGCCGACGCCCTGCCAGGTGAAGCTCTGTGTCCAGTTGCTGGAGATCAGCGGGATGAAGGAGGCGGGCGCGGGAGCGGGAGCGGCGAGGTCGTCGAGGCGTCCGTCGTAGAAGGCGTGGCGGACGGACTGCGCCTCCATGGGACCCCGGGCGGCCCGGTCCCCGGAGACGACCGGGGTGACGGCGCCGAGGTGCACGGTGCCGTGGGCGTAGGTGCTCAGCATCCGCCGGTACGCACGCAGTTGACGGTGGAGTTCGAGATAGGTGTTCACGCCGTCGTTCTTGATGTCGACGAGGAGCTGCACCGGCCTGTGGTAACCGCGGTACACGGAGCCGTGGTTGGCCTTCACCCGCTCCAGCAGCGGATCCAGATAGAGGCGACGCAGGGTGCGGGTGGGGTCGAGCTGGGCGGGTTCGTGGGCGACGAGGAGCTCCCCGTCGACCAGGAAGATGTCGGCCTCCAGGCTGGTGAAGCCGTGGTCCAGGGCATCGTGGAGGGGCCGGGTGTGGAGGTAGTCGTTGTGGGCGTGCGCCCGGCGCAACGGGTGGACTCTGCCGCTGCGCCCGGCGGCCTGGGCCGGTACGGAGGGTGCGGCGACGGCGCCGGCGAAGGCGGCTGCGATCGTGGTGACGGCACGGCGACGGGTGGTGCGGACCATGGTGCCTCCGGGCTCTGCGGGACGGACGGGAGTGCGGGACACGGCGAGTATCCGTGCCGCACGCCCTCTCCGGGCAGGGTGCGGGGAAGAGTTCGGCCATCCGTCACCCGGCGATCAACCAGCGTGTCCCTCAGGCGGATTGGCCGGCGTGAGAAGGCATGTCGCCGTCGGAGGCGAGCAGGCCCCCGCGGTGACGGCCGGAGTCGGGCCGTCACCGCGGCGGCCATGCCGCGTGGGTCGTACGGGCGGTCATGGGCCCCGCCCCTGCTCGGCACCGGCAGGGGTGGGCGGCCCGGCGCCCCCTAAGGGCTGTCCGGGGTCGCCCGGACAGGACCTACCGGGTCATCAGGGGGCGGGCAGCGAGACCAGGTCCGCCAGCAACTCCTTGTGGCGGCCCGGCGTTCCGAGTGCGATCTCGTCCGCCTTGGCACGCTTCAGATAGAGGTGCGCGGGGTGTTCCCAGGTCATACCGATACCGGCGTGCAGCTGGACGCACTCCTCGGCGGCGTGCACCGCGACCCGGGAGCAGTAGGCCTGCGCGACGGAGACCGCGAGCGGTGCCTCGGCACTTCCCTTGGCGAGCGCGTCCGCCGCGTTACGGGCGGCTGCCCGGGCGTTCACGACCTCCAGCCACAGCTGCGCCATGCGGTGCTTCAACGCCTGGAACGAGCCGACGGGCCGGTTGAACTGGTGCCGCTCGCGCGTGTACCGGACGGTTTCCTCCAGACACCACTCGGCGAGCCCCAACTGTTCCGAGGCCAGCAGCCCGGCCCCGGCGAGCAGCCCGCGGCGCACGGCGGCCCGGGCCGTCTCCGCGTCGGCGAGCCGGGTACCGGCATTCTCCCCGGCGGTGACGGAGGCGAGCGGACGGGTCAGATCGAGCGCGGTCTGCGGCGTGACGGCCGCTTCGCCGCGCTCCACCGCGTGGAGACCGTCCGGCCGCACCACGAGCAGGACGTCTGCGATCGCGGCGTCGGCCACACCGGTGACGGTCCCTTCGGGCAGCTCTGCGCCGGGGGTGGCGGAGAGCGGGAACGCGAGGACCGCGACGGTACGGCCGGTCGCCAGGTCCCCGAGCAGCCCGGCGACGTCCTCCGCCTCACTGTCGAGGGCGAGAAGCACCTCGGTGGCGATGACGGAGCTGGTGAGATACGGCGCAGGGGTGACGCCCCGGCCGAGCTCCTCCAGCACCACCGCGGCCTCACGGTGGGTGGCACCCTGGCCGCCGAGCTTCTCGGGTACGAGGAGCCCCGCGGCGCCCATGTCCGCGGCCAGGGACTTCCACAGCGCGGGATCGCCGGGGCTCCCGGTCTCGATGCGGGCGAGCAGGCCTGCGGCGTCGGCGCGGTCGGTGAGCAGGGAGCGTACGGCGGCCCTCAGGTCGTCCTCGGCCTCGGAGTAGAGAAGGTCGGGCTGTGTGCTCATCGCGCGAGGTCCTTCCAGGCGACGTCCTTGTCGTTGCGCGGCTCGGCGGGCAGTCCGAGCACCCGTTCGGCGACGATGTTGAGCAGTACTTCGCTCGTGCCGCCCTCGATGGAATTGCCCTTGGAACGCAGGTAGCGGTATCCGGCGTCCCGTCCGGTGAAGTCGACCAGCTCGGGGCGGCGCATGGTCCAGTCGTCGTACAACAGACCTTCCTCCCCGCGGAGTTCGACCTCGAGGCCGCTGATCTCCTGGTTGAGGCGGGCGAAGGCGAGCTTCATCCCGGAGCCCTCGGGTCCGGGCTGGCCCGCGACGAGCTGCTGACGCAGCCGCTCGCCGGTGAGCCGGGCGACCTCGGCCTCCACCCAGAGGGTCAGGAGGCGCTGGTGCAGATCGTGGGTGCGCAGCTCGGGGCGGTCGCGCCAGGTCCGCGCGACGGGGCCGATCATTCCGCCCTCGCGCGGCAGGCGCATTCCGCCGATGGAGACGCGCTCGTTCATGAGGGTGGTCTGGGCGACCTTCCAGCCGTCGCCGACAGAGCCGAGGCGGTGCGCGTCGGGGATGCGCACGCCGGTGAGGAAGACCTCGTTGAACTCGGCCTCGCCGGTGATCTGGCGCAGCGGCCTGACCTCGACGCCGGGGTCGGTCATGTCACAGAGGAAGTAGGTGATGCCGCGGTGCTTGGGAGCGTCCGGGTCGGTACGGGCGATGAGGATGGCCCACCGGGCGAGGTGCGCGCTGGACGTCCACACCTTCTGGCCGGTGACGAGCCAGTCGCCGTCAATGCCGTCCCGTACCGCGCGGGTGCCGAGGGCGGCCAGGTCGGAGCCTGCACCGGGCTCACTGAAGAGCTGGCACCACACCTCCTCGCCGACCCAGAGCGGGCGCAGGAAGCGCTGCTTCTGCTCGTCGGTGCCGTAGGCGAGGATCGTGGGCGCGGCCATGCCGAGGCCGATGCCGATCCGGCGCGGGTCGTTGTCGGGGGCGCCCGCGGCTTCCAGTTCGGCGTCGACGACGGCCTGGAGCGAACGGGGGGCGTCGAGTCCGCCGAGGCCCGTGGGGTAGTGGACCCAGGCGAGCCCGGCGTCGAAGCGGGCACGCAGGAAGTCGGTGCGGGCGGTGGTGGCGGGCGGATACTCGGCGAGCAACGTACGTGTGCGCTCGCGCAGTTCGGCGGCGTCGGTCATGCGACGGCTCCTTCCGGGAGGACGACGAGCCGGCCGGTCGTGGTGCCGTCCGCGACGCGCTGGACGGCGCCCGCGGCGTGCTTGAACGCGACCCGCTCGCTGATCAGTGGCTTGATCAGGCCCTTGGCTGCGTAGTCGGTCAGCGTCTCGTGGCAGCGCAGGACTGACTGCGGGTCCTTGTAGTTGTAGAGGCCCCAGTGCAGGCCGACGATCGAGTAGTTCTTCACCAGCGCGTGGTTGAGCGCGGGGCTGGGGATGGTGCCGCTCGCGAATCCCACGATCACGATGCGGCCCTCGAAGGCCACGCACTTGGCGGACTTGGCGTATGCGTCCCCGCCCACGGGGTCGAAGACGACGTCGGCACCGCGCCCGCCGGTGGCCTCCTTCACGGCGGCGACGATGTCGTCGCTGCGCCGGTCGATGACCACGTCGCAGCCCAGCTCGCGCGCCACGGCGGCCTTCTCCGGCCCGCCCACGACGCCGATGACGGTCGCGCCGGTGGCCTTGCCGATCTGTACGGCGGCGCTGCCGACACCGCCCGCGGCGGCGTGGACCAGCAGGGTCTCACCCTCCTTGAGCCCGGCCCGGCGGTGGAGTCCGAAGACGGCGGTCTGGTAGCCGATGTGCAGGGCGGCGGCCTCCGCGTCGTCGAGGGCCTCGGGCGCGGGCAGTACGGCGGCTGCGTCGGCCAGGACGTACTCGGCGAGACCGCCGTACGGCAGTGCGGGAGTGGCGATGACGCGGCGGCCGTCCTCGGTCTCCCCGCAGATCTCGACGCCCGGGGTGAACGGCAGCGGCGGCGTCACCTGGTACTGGCCGCGGCAGAGGAGCGCGTCGGGGAAGTTGATGTTCGCGGCACGCACCTTCAGCAGGAGCTGCCCCTCGCCCGGCTCCGGCCGGTCGACCTCTTCGAGACGCATCACCTCGCCCGGCTCGCCGTTCCGGTGCACTCGCCATGCCTGCATTTCGGGGCCTCCGCGATGTAGGGCGTACCACTGCTCCAGCGCATACTAAGCGGTCGCTTGCCCTCCTGGGAACAGTCGGCTCAGCCAGTCTTCGGCCGTGTCCGTACCGGCCCACCGGCGGCGAGCGGCCACACGTCGCGCGACGACACCCCAGCGGGCAGGCTGGACAGTGGGCCGCCACCGGAAGGGCGTGGTGATGAACTCCATGGCTGACACCGCGGTGGGGCATCGCCTCGCCGGCTTCCTCGACAACCCGATCACGGGAATGCTCCCGTGGATCCTGTTCTCGGTCCTGGTCGGCCCCGGCCGGTACGAGTTCTCCGTCGTCATCGCCCTCGCCATCGCCGTCGTCCTCGTGATCCTCGGCCGGCTGCGGCGCCCGCACAGCTCGCTGAAGATCCTCGAAGTCGCGGACGTGGTCTTCTTCGCGGTCCTCGCCGTCATCGGACTGATGGCCTCACCGGGCACGCTCCAGTGGCTGGAGACGTACGCCGGCGAGGTCTCCAACACCGCGCTGACCGTCATCGCCCTCGGCTCCATGGCCCTGCGGGTGCCCTTCACCGTGCAGTACGCGCGCGAGCAGGTGCCCCGCGAGTACTGGAACACATCCACCTTCATGCACACCAACTACGTGATCACGGGCGTGTGGGGCCTCGCCTTCCTGGTGGCGGCGATCGCGGGCGCCTACGGCGACATCGTGCTCCGCAACTCCGACAACATCTGGACGAGCTGGATCATTCAGATCGGGGCGATCATCGTCGCACTGCGCTTCACCGACTGGTATCCGGACGTCGTACGCGAGCGGGCCGCAGGCGGCGCCCCGGCTTCCGGCAGCCCGACCTCGGTGGGCGCGCTGCTCGCTCCGCCGGCCGGCTATCTCGTGCCGGTGGGCATCGTCGTGCTGGCCTTCGACGCCGGACCGGCCTGGCTGGGCATCGCCCTGATCGTCGCCGGAGTGCTGCTCGTGCGCGCGTTCACGTCGGGTGACGAGCCGGACGAGGGGCGCCGCCGCGACCTCGGGTGACCGGCACCGACCCGGACCCAGTGCGTGGCCTCCGGAAGAATCCTCATCCGGCCCGGACACCGGGACCGGTGACCGACGGCCTGGTGCGGGCGGTCGTCGACCCGGCGAAGGCACGATACGACGCACCATCTGACGTACGCGACGGACCGCACCGACGCGACGAGCCGGATGCCGGTCGCCCCGGCCGGCGATCCGGCCTCGGGCCCGGTGGCCCGTGTCCGCGTCCGTACCCCCGTGCGGGTGGCGTCCCGGTCTGCACGGGATCGGGCTTCCCACCGAGGAGTAGGCCGTGTTTGAGAACTCCCGCCTGACACGCGACGCCTGACACGCACTCCCCCGTAGCCCTTCGGGCACGGGAGGTGCCCCCACGCTGCGTTGTCGGAGTCATCCACGTACGTCCAGTACGAGGATGATCTCCCCCCAGCTACCGCTGGGAGGTGCCCCCACCGCCTTGCGATTGCACGCACCGGACGCCGCGAGCCCCGCCCTACGGGCGGACGGCGCCAGTTCTCAAACACGGCCTAGTGCCCCTCCCGGCAAGCTTTGCCCTGTCGCGGCACTAGCCGCCGCCGATCGGCGCACGGGCATGGAGGTTTGCGCGGGCAGCCGGTATCGATGCGGCCATGACGGATGACGGCGTCACGCAGCCCGCCCTGTCCCGCCCGCGCGGGCTTCCCGGCCTGCCCGGCCCTCCGCCGCGCGGCGCGAGCGCGCTGCCCGCAGGGACGTACGACGGGGCGACGGTCCTGGTCACCGGGGGCGGATCGGGGCTCGGCAGGGCGATCGCCGAGGAGTTCGCCCGGCTCGGCGGTCCAGTGTGTCGATCATCGCCCGCCCCCGCACATGCTCCTGACGGTACGTCAGAACTGCTCGAAGCTGAAGAGCTCGAAGGTCACGGCGGGCCGCCCGCCGAAGCGCTGGGCCGCCGCCCGTGCGTTGCCGTACAGGAAGTCCCGGCAGTAGTCCTCGGGGTGTTTGTCGGTGAGCGCCTCGATGTAGGTGCGATGCTCCAGCAGGGAGTGGACCGAACGCTCGAGCCCTGGGGTCGCGTCCACCGCGTGCGTGGGCGTCGCGGAGCCCGCGATCGCCACCCAGCGCACCCCGCCCCACGGCTCGAGGCCCTGCTCGGTGCGGAGTTCGGGAAAGATCCACCGGTTGCCGGCGTCGGCGACCGCGTCCAGAGTGGCACGGCCGACGGCGCGGTGGTCCGGTGTGTTCCACGCGCCGCCGACTGCGGAGCCCCAGGTGTCCCGGTGGTTGAGCGTGATGACCAGCTCGGGGCGGTGCCGCCGGATCGCGGCGGCGATGTCCCTGCGCAGCCCGGTGCTGTACTCGATCACTCCGTCCCGGTGGTCGAGGAACTCCACGGTGGACACCCCGACGACGGCCGCGCTCGCCCGCTGCTCCCGTTCGCGCAGCGGTGCGCAGACGGCCGGTTCGATGCTGTCGATACCGGCCTCGCCACGGCTGGCGAGCAGGTAGGCGACGTCCTTGCCGCGGTCCGTCCATCCGGCGACGGCCGCGGCGCAGCCGTACTCGAGATCGTCGGGGTGGGCGACGACGGCAAGCGCGCGCTCCCAGTCGTCGGGCATCGCTTCGAGCTGAGGTTCGGTCATGCGGGCAGCGTATCCGCGGGTCCGGCGGCTCTCCTGCCCTTTGTCCCTACACCTCGTCGCGGACCAGGGCCAGCAGCCGGTCCAGGACGCGGGGCCCGGAGGCGCGGACGCCGTCGTGCTCGTACTCGTCGGTGACCCAGGTGCGCAGTCCGTGGATGGTGCGTGCCGTCGCGAGGGAGTGCTCGATGTCGACGTACATGTCGTCGTGGTAGACGGCGGCGGCGACCGGGACGTCATTGGCCGCGAGGCGTTCCACGTCGTAGAGCGCGGGCCAGTCGGTGCGGGCGGCGAGGATCTCGGCGGCCTCGCGCAGTGGCCGCAGGGCGGGGTCGGTCTCGAAGTGCCAGGGATGCACGGACTCTCCCGTGAACAGCAGCGGCCCGTCCCCCGCCAGTGTCTTCGCCGGGTCGAACTGCGGGAACTCGGCGCGGACCCGCTCGGCCGCCCAGGACGTGGGCGCCTTGCCCTGGGCGTAGATCGCCTCGTGCAGTACGGCGTACAAAGGATGCCGGGCGTAGGACAGCGCTGCGAGGACACCTTCCTGGAAGGTGTCGGAGAGTTCGTCCCCGGCCGCCGTGCGGACGAACGCGTTCTCCAGCAGATAGTGCAGCTGGTGGCTGCCGTCGCCGGTGCCCAGCTGGATGCCCAGCGACTGGAACGCCTCGGGTGTGAGCACATATCCGCCGGGGAGCACGGTCCGGTGCTCGGCGAGGTGTTCGGCGATGCGCCGGGCGCGTTCGGCATCCTGCGGGTAGCGGGCGTAGTGGGCCTCGTTCTTGCGCTGGATACGGGGATACGCGGCCCGGTACACGTCCTCGGCGCAGGCGTCGAGCGAGGGCAGCCCACCGGTGATCAGGACGGTCCGCAGCCCTTCCGGCGCGGTCGAGAGGTAGTGGGTGGCGCAGAATCCGCCGAAGCTCTGCCCCAGCACGGTCCAGCGCGCTCCACCGGTCAGCTGCCGCCGCACCGCTTCGCAGTCGAGGACGATGCTGTCGGCGCGGAAGTGCACGAGGTAGCGGGCCTGCTCCTCGGGCCCGCCGCGCAGGGGCAGGGTCTGCCGGTTGGCGGGGGTGGAGAGCCCGGTGCCGCGCTGGTCGAGCAGCAGCACCCGGAACTCCTGCACCGCGCGCCCCAGCCAGGCCTGCTTGCCGGGAAAGCGCCGCGCTCCGAAACCGGGCCCGCCCTCCAGGTACACCAGCCAGGGCAGCTCGGCCCCGGCCCGGGCGCTCGACACGACCTCGCGGCCGTACAGTCCGATCTGCTCCCCCGACGGGTCGGCGTGGTCGAGGGGGACGGTGAAGTGGCGGTCCGTGAGGACGAGGCCCGGCTGCCGGTAGCTGGTCAACGCTGCTCCTGCTCTGAGTCGTGCTGATAGGCCCCCGCCCGCCCAGTGCATCACATGGGCGGGCGGGGGTCGCACCGAGGCGGATCAGCCGGTCGGGAAGTCGTCCGCGGTTCTGATGCGGTCGCGGACCCAGACTCCGGCGGGCTTCAGCGGCCCGGTGCCGGTCCAGGGGCCGTTGCTGTCGCAGGTGCCGCCCTTGAAGACGGCTCCGGTGCGGTTGTCGTCGGAGTAGTTCCAGTTGACCCAGCTGATCTTCTTGTTCGCCATCAGATCGATGTAGCGCTGGGACATCGTGAAGTCGTTGCTGCCCTCACCTGCGTAGTTCTGGGTGCCGAACTCGGTGACGAACATCGGCAGCTTGTCGGCGGCGCGGGAGAGGGTGTTCAGGTACTCGTCCCGGTGCGAGTAGGCGTAGAAGTGGAAGGTGTACATGATGTTGGAGGCGTTCACCGGGTTGTTGACGACCTCGGTCTCGTCGGCGCCGTCGGAGACACCGAGCGAGGACCATGCGCGGGTGCCGACCAGGACGGGGGTGTCGGGGTCCTGCCCGCGGATGACCGGGATGAGCTGTTCGGCGTAGCTCTTGATCCGCGACCAGCTGACCTCGCTGGGCTCGTTGGCGATCTCGTACAGCAGGTTGTTCTTGTCGCCGTGGCGCTGGGCGATCTCGGTGAAGAACGTCTTGGCGCGGCTCAGGTTGTGGTGCGGGTCGCCGGGGTCGAGCATGTGCCAGTCGACGATCGCGTACATGCCGCGCGTGGTGGCCTGCTCGATGATCGAATGGACCAGGTCCGTGAACTTGCGCGGGTCGGTCTCGTAGCCGTCCTCCTGGATGTACATGGAGATGCGCAGCACGTCCGCGTTCCAGTCGGTGGCCAGGGCGTTCAGCGAGCCGGAGGTGACGCACTGGCTGTACCACTGCAGGCCGTGGGTGGACATGCCGCGCAGCTGGACGGGCTTGCCGTACTGGTTGCAGAGCTTGGTTCCGCAGACCTTGAGCTGTCCGTTGATCTCGACGGGTGTCCTGCCGCCGGGTGCGGGTGCGGTGTCCACGGCGAGATGGTCCACGTTGGGACCGCCGCCGGCGGTGGTGGCGGTGGCTCTGATCGTGTTGGCGCCGGCCTTGAGCTGGGCGGTCACGCTCGTGGTGGACCAGGAGGTCCAGGCGCCGGTGCCGCCGAAGGCCTTGTCGTGGGCGACGGCTGAGCCGTTGACGGTGATGTCCATGGCGCGGTCGGACGTGGTGCCGTTGGCGTACCGGAGGGTCAGTGCGACACTGCCCGCCTGTGCGGCGTCGACCGTCCACTCGACGTAGGAACCGGCGATGTTGGTGTAGTTGACGAAGCCGGTGCCGGTGAAGCCGGTGTGGTTGGACTCCACGGCGCCTTGTGAGACCGCCGCGCTCTCGGCTTCATGGGTGACGGCGGCGGGGGCGGCCCCCGGTGCGGGAGCCGCCGGGGCCGGCGGCGCGGCGGTGACGCCGAGGAGCAGAGCGGCCACGACGGCTCCGACTCCGCCGAGCGAGCGTAAACAGAAACGTGCCGGTCTCATGGGGGTCTCCACGGGAGGGGGACTGGAAGGAAACTTTCCTAACTGTCTGGATAGCAGCCTCGCACAGAGCCTCGCAAGGGTCATGACAAGAGACGGAGTTCAGCCCGTTGACCGTGCTCTCCGGCGTCGCCTCGCCGGTCCCGGCCCGTGTGCGTCCCGCTCCGGCCGCGCCTAGCGTGGACCCATGATCCGGTTCGAGCAGGTCAGCAAGGTCTACCCGGACGGTACGACCGCCGTGGACGACCTGTCCTTCGACGTTGCCGAGGGAGAACTGGTCACCCTGGTGGGCCCGTCCGGCTGCGGCAAGACGACCACGATGATGATGGTGAACCGGCTCATCGAGCCGACGTCGGGCCGCATCCTCGTCGACGGCGAGGACATCTCCGGCGTCGACCCCGTCAAGCTGCGCCGCCGCATCGGCTATGTCATCCAGCAGGTCGGGCTCTTCCCGCACCGGACGATCCTGGACAACACCGCGACGGTGCCCTCGCTGATCGGCTGGAAGAAGGCGAAGGCCCGGGCACGCGCCGCCGAGCTGCTCGACCTGGTGGGACTCGACCCGTCGACATACGGTTCGCGGTATCCGGCGCAGCTCTCCGGCGGCCAGCGCCAGCGGGTGGGCGTCGCCCGCGCACGGGCGGCCGATCCGCCGGTACTGCTGATGGACGAGCCGTTCGGCGCGGTCGACCCGGTGGTGCGGGAACGGCTGCAGAACGAGTTCCTCAACCTGCAGGAGACGGTCCGCAAGACGGTGCTGCTCGTCACCCACGACATCGAGGAGGCGGTACGGATGGGCGACCGTATCGCCGTGTACGGACAGGGCCGCATCGAGCAGTTCGACACGCCCGGGGCCGTGCTCGGCGCACCCGCGACCGACTACGTCGCGCAGTTCGTCGGCGCCGACCGTGGGCTCAAGCGGCTCTCGGTCACCGAGATCGAGGCCGACGACCTGGAGGAGCCGGCGGTCGCACGCGTCGACGAGCCGGCCAAGGAGGCCTCGGCCCGGCTGCGGGCCGATGACGCCCGCTGGGCGGTGGTGCTCAGCACTGCGGGAGACCTGCACGGCTGGGTTTCCGCGGAGGCCCTGTCCATCGCCGGGGAACAGGACACGGTCGGTGATCTGGCGCGGCGGATGGAAGCCTGGGTGCCGCTCGGGGCACCGCTGAAGCAGGCGTTCAGCGAGATGCTGCAGCACGACGCGGGTTGGGTCGCGGTGGTGGACGGGGCCCGCTTCGCAGGGGTGCTGACCCCGGCGAAACTGCACGAGGCGCTGCGCCGTTCGGTCGACTCGGACGCGCAGGGCGTGCCGCGCGACGAGGTCGATTTCGACTCGGTGTCGGACGCCTGACACGCCGGTGAGGTCGACCACGTGCGGGACGGCCGGACCCGGCGCGGGCCCGGCCACCGTGAGACGGGTGAAGTGGCCGGGTTTCACCGTGGCAGCAGTCCCTTGGACTCCAGGTACTCCCTCGCGACGTCCTCGGGCAGCCGGCGCCGGCTGTCGACCTGTTCGTTGAGCCTGGCGAGGTCCGCCGTCGTGAGTACGGAGTTCAGCTTGCCCAGGGCCTTGGTGACGCCTTCGCCGCCCGCCCGTGCACGATTGACGACGGGGACGATGTAGTCGGCGTTCTGCAATCGCTTGTCGTCCTGCAGGAGCACCAGGCCGAAGTCGTCGAGGGTGGCGTCGGTGGTCGTGGTCAGGACCATCTGGTCCTGACCCGACTGGACCGCCTGTTTCGCTTGGGTGGTGCCGACGCCCTTGGGGTCGATCCCGGTGATGTCGATGCCGTACGTCTGCTTCAGCCCGGGGGCGCAGTACGGCCGCTGGACGCATTCGTCGCCCGCGGCGAGGCGTACGGGCTGCTTGGACCTGCCGAGGTCGCTCAGCGTCTTCAGATGATGGGTACGGGCGAACTCCGCGGTGACGGCGAAGGCGTTCTGGTCGACCGCCTTGCCCGCGTCGAGGACCGTGAGGCCGCGCGGGGTGGCGAGGGAGCGCAGCGCGGTCATGGTGGCGGTGAGGTCGGGCGTGCCGGCGGCCGGCGCCCCCGGGCCGTTGACCTTGGCGTTGAGCCAGTCCGCAAGGGTCGCGGCGTACTCGGGCACGACATCGATCTGGCCGCTCTCCAGGGCGGGTTCGTAGATCTCACGGTTGCTGACGGAGATGATCCGCGTGTGGTACCCGGCCTGTTCGAGCAGCAGGGCGTACATCCGGGCGAGCAGGTCGCTCTCCGTGAATCCGGCGGAGCCGATGGTCAGATGCCTGCTGTCGCCGGGCGAAGCGGTCACCTCGCCCTGGTTCTCCAGGGAGGGGCCCGTGGTACAGCCGGTCACCACCGGCAGGGCCGCGGCCGCAAGGAGCAGGAGGAGCAGCAGCGTACGGAGCGGCCTCATGCTCCTGTCCCCCGTGCCCACGCGGGTGCCAGCCGCTCCACGGCCACGAAGACCGCCTCGACGAGCAGCGCGAAGGCGGCGACGAGGACGGCACCGGCGACGACCTGCGGGGTGGAGGCGAGGTTGAAGCCCGCCGTGATGATCCGGCCGAGCCCGCCGCCACCGGCGAGCGCGGCGATGGTCGCGGTGGCGACGAGCTGCACGGCGGCGATCCGTACGCCGGTGAGGATCAGCGGCATCGCGAGCGGGAGTTCCACGCGGAACAGCATCTGGGTGCCGGTCGTGCCCATCCCCCGGGCGGCCCGCACGACGTCCCGGTCGACGCCGCGCATCCCCACGTACGCGTTGGTCAGCAGCGGCGGTACGGCGAACAGCACCAGGGCGATGACCGTCGGCCAGTCGCCCCAGGTACCGATGGGGCTGAGCAGCAGCAGGACCAGTACGGCGAAGGTGGGCACGGCCCGGCCCACGTTGGAGATGTTGACGGCCAGTGCGCCGCCCTTGCCGAGGTGCCCGAGGACGAGAGCGACGGGCAGCGCGATCACGCAGCTGATCAGCAGACAGACGACCGTGAGATAGAGATGCTGGCCGAGCCGGTTCCACACGCCGTCGTCGCCAGACCAGTTGGCGGAGCTGGTCAGCCAGTCCCAGGCCTGGGCGAGCGCGTTCATGCGTCGGCCCGCCCGGACTGTCTCGTCCACGGGGTGAGCAGCCGCTGGACGCCGAGGAGTACGACATCGGCGACGACGGCGATGATCACGCAGAGCACGGAGGCGGTGAGCACCTGGGCCTTGAAGTAGGTGTTCATCCCGGAGTAGATGAGGTTGCCGAGGCCGCCGAAGCCGACGATCGCGCCGATCGTGACGAGGGAGACGGCGGAGACCGTCGCGATCCGCAGCCCGGCCATCGCGGCGGGCAGGGCGAGGGGCATCTCGACGGTGAGGAGCAGGCGTACGGGACCGTAGCCCATACCGCGGGCGGCCTGCCGGGTCTCCTCGGGAACGGAGCGCAGTCCCGCGAGGATGTTCCGCACCAGGAGGGTGAGCGAGTAGAGGACGAGGCCCGCGACGACGAGCGACGCGGACAGTCCGTAGAGCGGGAGCAGCAGCGAGAACATCGCGAGCGACGGGATCGTGTAGAGGATCGTCGTCACTCCGAGGACGGGCCCGGCGGCCCAGCGCCAGCGGCGGGCGGCGACGGCGAGGGGTACGGCGAGCAGCAGCCCCAGGCCGACGGAGACGAGGGTCAGCTGGAGGTGCTGGAGGACGGCATCCCGGAGAATCTCGCTGCGCGTGGAGAGGTATTCACCGCAGATCCAGTCGTTGCGCGCGAGGCAGTCGCCGGGAGTCGCCGTCACCTGTTCATTGCAGCCCGGGCGGCGGGGGTGCGCCCGCTGGGCTCGCCTGTTCGTGAACGAGGCGGCCCTGTGGCCCGGCCGCCTCCCTCACCTGTCACTCTTCGTTCGGTCGCACGACGCACAGGGCCCAGATGATGGCGATGTAGATCGCGATCGCGATGAGGGACCACAGCGGGTAGTACGGCAGGGAGAGGAAGTTGGCGATCACCAGAAGGCCCGCGAGGATGATGCCCGCGATCCGGGACCACATGGTTGCCTGGAAGAGGCTGAAGCCCACCACGATGGCAACGACGCCGAGAATCAGATGGATCCAGCCCCAGGCCGTGAGGTCGAAGCGGAACACGTAGCGGGGCGTCGAGACGTAGATGTCGTCCTTGGCGATCGCCATGATTCCCCGGAAGAGATCGAGGATTCCGGCGACGATCAGCATGACTCCGGCGAACGTCACCAGCCCGCCGACCAGGGCCTTGTGGCCCTCGGAGTATGTCTTGGTCTGGTTCATGATGTCCCCTCGTGTTGAGGCGGCTCAGCTCAGGAGCTTCGCCTTGGCCCGTTGGAACTCCTCCTCGGTCAGGTCTCCCTTGGCCTTGAGTTCGGAGAGTTTGGCCAGGTCGTCGCCGGGGCCTGCGCCCTTGGCGGTCTGCCTGATGTATTCGTTCATGGCCTCCTGCTGTTCCCGCGCCTGCTGGATCTCGCGCTTCCCCATGTCCTTGCCGCGCACGATCACGTAGACCAGCACACCGAGGAACGGGATGATCAGCACGAAGAGCAGCCATGCCGCCTTGGCCCATCCGTTCATGTCGTGGTCGCGGAATATGTCCACGATGACCCGGAAGAGCAGCAGGAACCACATCACCCAGAGGAAGATCCACATCACGGTCCAGAACGCGCCCAGAACCGGATAGTCGTACGCGAGGTAGACAGTGCCGTACATCGCCGTCCTCCTGCCTTTGCCCTCGGACGTCTGGCGTCCGCTCGCCGTCAGTGTCGGACAGCACGGCGGCGGATCCCTCACCCCGCAGGGGTGAATCGACGGACGCCTGCATCAGTGGTCGCCTGCATCAGTCAGGCAGCCGGCGCATTTCCACGACATGCAGGCCGAGGTCCTGGAACCGGACCAGCAGCCCGTACAGATGGGCCTCGTCGGTCACCGGGCCGAACAGGACGGTCTCCTCGGGCACCGTCGCCTCGTCCAGCTCGGGGAACGCACCGGCGAGGGCCGGAGACAGGTGACCGGTGACGCGGAACTCGTATCGCATGCGCGCACTTCCCCGTGGGAATAGGGGCTCTTCGGGCATCGTCCGTGCCGGAGGACGGCGGCACATCACCCGGGTGAGGTGACCCCGCCCACCGCGTCACAGCAGACCGGCGTCACTGCGGACCTACCGGTCACCGCACCCGGGCCTCACAGCAGGCCGGCGTCCCGGGCGCGCCGTACCGCCTCGCCGCGGCGGGACACGGACAGCTTGCGGTAGATGCTCTTCAGATGCGTCTTGACGGTGTTGACGGACAGGAACATCTCCGTGGCGATCTCCTCGGTCGACATCATCTGCGCGGCGTGCCGCAGCACATCGCGTTCCCGCCGGCTGAGGTCCTCCACGAGCAGGGGCGAGCCTTCGCGGGCAGGCGCGGCGCCCGGCCGTCGGTCGGCGTGCGGGGGGTCTCCGGTCAGCCAGGCGTGCGCGGCGGCGAGTTCGGGTGTACGGGCGAGCAGATGGCGCAGCCAGGGGCCGCTCTCCGTGAACGGGGCGCGCAGCAGTTGCCGGCGCGCGGTGTGCAGGGCCTGGCCGACGAGCACCACCGCGTGCGCGGTGTCCTCCTCGGCGACCGCGGCCTGGGCCAGGAGCAGCCGGGCGCGGACCCCGTCGGCGGGACAGGGGTTCGCACCGTTGGCGAGCGGGGCCAGCAGACGACGCGCACGCTCGGTGTCTCCGGCCGCCAGATGGGCGGCTGCCGACGCGACGGTGCAGTCGGATCCGCCGCGGGGCGAGCGGCACAGTGCCGCGAGGGCCGCCTGCGGGTCACCGCGCGCCAGGTGAACGGCGGAGCGGGCCACGGCGACCCGGCGCGCCGCCTCGTCGCCGGCGAAGGGCGCTCCTCCCGGGGACCCGGGCACGGCGTCGAGCACGGTCAGAGCCGCCGCCGTCCGCCCGTTCGCGAGTTCGATACGGGAGCGCAGGACGACGGCCTCGGCGGAGCCCAGCGGATCCGAGTCGGACGCGCCGGAGCAGGCCGCGGCGTCGAGATGCCGGCGTGCGCCCTGGAGGTCACCCCGGTCGGACGCGACGGCGGCCAGCGCGAGATGGCACAGCCCGGTGCGGTGGTCGACGGGGATGCCGTGTTCCTCGGCGGCCTTCAGCCCCTGCCTGGCGTGTGCCTCGGCGTCGCGCAGCATTCCGTCGACCGACTCGGTGAGCGCGAGGGCACCGAGGCAGTGGTAGCGGACCGTCCGGGTCTGCTCGCCGTCGGCGGCGGTCAGCGCCGCGTGGAACGCCTCGCGTGCCTCGGAGCGGTGACCTGCGGCGAGGAGTGCGCGCGCCCGGCCGTAGCAGCACAGCGCCTCGATCTCGGGATGCTGCTCCAGCCGGGCTGGGGGCACGTTCTCCATGAACGCGCGTACCTCACGGTCCGGAACGCACGGCGACGCCGAGCCCGCGCCGGCGTCAGTGCCCGTGTCCGTGCCCGTGTCCGTTTCCCTGTCGGCGTCCGTGTCCGTGTCCGCGCCGGTGAGGAGGCGGAGCAGCGCGCGCGTGAGCTGCCGCTCCGTTCCCCGGCCCTCGGCTCCGGCCTCGGCCTCGTCGTCGCCCATCGGTGCGTACGCCCCGTCGAGCTGTTTGCGGCTCTCGTCGGTGTCGCCGCGGGCGAGTGCGCAGGCCGCCGCGACGAGGGCCGGGCCGGTACCGCAAACGCCTGCGGGCATGTCCCCGAACAGCCGTACGAGCCGATGGCTGTCCGGACCGGTGAGGAACCGGCCGATCGCGAGATGGTCGACGACGAGGCCGGCGGCGTACTGCCAGTCGCCCGCCGCGCAGGCGTGTTCGAGCGCCTCGGTCAGCCGGTCGTGACCGGCGAGCCAGTGTGCCGCGCGCAGGTGCAGTCGCGTCTCCAGGGCGGGGTGTCGGCTGCGCAGATGGGCGCGGAGGACTTCGGCGAACAACGGATGGCAGCGGTACCAGGAGGTGTCTCCGATCGGCTCGACGAAGGCGTTCTCACGGGCGAGCTGGGCGAACGTCGGCGCAGCGTCCTCGCGTTCGGTGAGGGCGTCGGCGAGCCGCGGGTGGATATGGGACAGGATGCTGGTCCGTACGAGCAGTTCCTGCGTCGTGGCGGGCTGGGCGTCGAGGACCTCGGCCATCAGGTAGTCGGCGACGGCGTTCTGGGACGCGGCGAAGGACTGGGCGAAGTGCTCTGCTTCTTCTGGGTCCTGCGCCCGTCGCATGGCGAGGGCGCACAGCCTGAGGCCGGCGGCCCAGCCCTCGGTCCGCTCGGTGAGCGCGCCGACGCTCTCCGGGGAGGGAGTCAGCCCGTGGCGGCGCAGCAGCTGAGTGGCTTCGGGCGGGGTGAACGCCAGCTCGGAGCGGCGGATCTCGCAGATCCGGCCCTCGGCCCGGTAGCGGTGCAGCGGGAGCGCCGGATCGACCCGGCCGATGAGAACGAGTCGCAGGGACGATCCCGCGTGGGCGAGGACGAACTCCAGGTCCGCGGCCACTTCCCGCGAGGCGGCCTGTTCGAACCCGTCGAGGACGAGGACGACGGGCCGGGGCAACTGCGCCAGCGCGGACGCGAGCCGGACGATGAGGGAATGGTCGACGTTGTCGGCCCGCAAGGGGCTGCCGACGCCGTCGGGCAGCGGTACCTGGTGGTAGCGGAACGCCCCGAGGACGTACGCCCAGAACACGCCGGGAGCGTTGTCGTCGCTCTCCACGGTGAGCCACACGACCGGGCCGGGAGCCGACTCCGTCTGCTGCCACGAGGCGGCGACCGTGGTCTTGCCCGCGCCCGCCGGGCCGGTGATCACGGTCAGCGGGCCCTGTGTGCCCTCCGTGAGCCGGTCCAGGAGGCGTTTCCTGGCCACGAAGGCGGGGGGTACGGCGGGTACCGCGAACTTCGCCACGAGCAGCGGGTCGCCGCCCGGGTTCAGCTTGGCGTCCTCGGCCATGGGTTTCTACCGCCGTGCCGTCGGTCCACGGGTTCATGATCCCAGCGCCCCGTCATGATCGCCAACGGCGGACCGCGGGAGGCGCCTCGCCTCCCGCGGTTGTGGAATAGCTAGTGCCCCTCCCGGCAAGCTTTGCCCTGTCGCGCCGCCCGGCACGCACCCTCGCGGCCTTGGCCAAAAGCCCTGGTAGCTCCGCTACAAGGACTTCCGGCCGCCTTGCGATGGCACGCACCGGACGACGCTCCTCGACGGGCAAACATTGCCGGTCGCGGCACTAATAGCCATAGGGCTCACAGCACCGGAGGTGTCATGGGCGGCGACGGTGGAACGGCACGCAGGGTCCGTGTGCAGTGCTGGGCCGCACGGCTGGCGATCGCGGCCGCGGTCGCGGCAGTCGTCCTGCTCGTGTTCGCCGCGGGGCTCAGAGCCATCGGGCTGGTGGCGGTGTCGCTTGCCGGGACGGCCGTGACGGCGGCGGCCCTGTGGTGGGCGCTCACCCGCCGGGGGCTGGTACGGGCCTGCGCCGTCGTCCTGGCCGTGGCGGCGCCCGTGACGGTGATCTGGCTGCAGGTCCGTTCGGGGCTGCTGTGGGTACTCGTGCTCTGTCTCGCACTCGGGGCTGTCGCTGTCGGTGCCGGGTGGGAGGCGCTCTCGGTGAGCTCCCGGCGGAAGGGTCAGCACGCGGTCGCGGCGCCCCGCCCCGTACGGCCGTTCCTGATCATGAATCCACGTTCGGGCGGGGGCAAGGTGGAGCGGTTCGGGCTGCGGGAGAAGGCGGAGCGCGGCGGGGCCAGGACCGTGATGCTGGATCCTGCCCGGCCGAGCGATGTCGCCGCGCTCGCGCGCGAGGCCGTCGCCGGGGGCGCGGACCTTCTCGGAGTTGCCGGAGGGGACGGCACCCAGGCGCTGGTCGCCGCCGTTGCGGCGGAGCACGACGTCCCGTTCGTCGTGATTCCTGCCGGTACCAGGAACCACTTCGCCCTGGACCTCGGGCTCGACCGGGACGATCCCTCGGCGGCCCTTGACGCCTTGACGGACGGGGTCGAGTTGCGGATCGACCTCGGCATGACCGGTGACCGGGTGTTCGTCAACAACGCATCGTTCGGCGCCTATGCCATGGTGGTGCGGAGCGACGCGTACCGCGACGACAAGGTGGGCACGATCCTCCAGCTGTTCCCGGATGTGCTGACGCACCGGGCAGGGCCGCGGCTGACGGTACGGGCCGCGGATGTCACGGTGGACGCCCCACAGGCCGTGCTGGTGAGCAACAACCCCTATCGGGCCGGCGACCGGGCGTCGGTCGCGCGCCGGGACCGGCTGGACACCGGGGTGCTCGGCGTCGTGAGCATCACGGTCGACAGCGCGGCACAGGCGGCCGGGCTGCTGCGCGGTGACCGGTCACCAGGGCTGAACGTCCTCACCGCCCGCGAGGTCGTCGTGGACGCCGATGCGCCCGAGGTGCACGTGGGCGTGGACGGCGAGGCGCTCGTCCTGCCCACTCCGGTGCGTTGCACGATCAGGCCCGGGGCGCTGCGGGTACGGGTTCCGCGCAACCGGCCGGGTGTGCCCCGCGCCCGGCCGCGGCTGGACTGGCGCCGACTGGGGATGCTGGCCCTCTCGCGCTGATGTGCGCCGAGATCACTACGCTTGACGCGTGGGTCGCACCGAGGAGCGCACCGAAGGCGCGGGCCCGTTCACGACGAGGCTGACCTGGCGCCTCGCCGAGGGCGGCATCGCGGTCTGGGAGTCGCGCGCCGTCCGCAAACGCGGGGTGCTCACCGTCCGCGCCGCCGAGGACGCGGAGCCCGCCTCGCGCCCGGCGGACGCCGTGGCTCTCGGACGTCTGCGTACGCTCAACACCACGGCCGCCGTGGCCTTCACGATCGGCGGAGCGCTCTTCGCCCTCGGCGCGGCGCTCGCCCTCGGGGCCGCCAGTCCCACGACGACCGCCTCGGTCTACTTCGTCGGAGGGCTGTTCTTCAACACCGGCGGCTATGCCTCCCTCCTGCAGGCCATCAATGCTCCCCGGCGGGGACGCACCTCGGATGCGCTGGAGACGGGCCGCTGGAGATGGTGGAGCTACGAGCCGATGCGCATCGACTGGCTCAGCACCCTCGTACTCTTCGCCGGTACGGTCGTGTTCGGGGTCAATCTGCTGGACTCGTTCCTCCAGGGGCTCTCCGCCCAGCAGGCGAACCGGCTGATCTGGACCCCCGACATCGTCGGCTGCCTGCTGTTCCTCATCTCCGGCCATCTCGCGCTGGTCGAGGTGTGCCACGGCCGGCCGGCCGTTCGGGCACACGACCTCGGCTGGTGGATCGTGGCCGTCAATCAGCTCGGATCCGTGCTGTTCTTCGTCGCGGCCTTTGCAGATTTCACCGTGCCCGGCACAGGAAGCCCGGTGAACGCCGGCATCGCCAACTGGGGGACTCTCACAGGCGCGTTGTGCTTTTCCGTCGGCGGCGTGCTCCAGGGTTTCGAACGGCCTCAGACACCGGCGTAGTGCGTCATTGCCCCGCGGGAGGCGGCGCCGGCGGACCAGCGGGTAAGCGGGGGTCGGTCGCTCTGCTGAAGCGGGAGACGTCGACTGCGAGGCCCCCAGCCGCCGGGCGGCCGGGGGCAGCACAGATCTACCAGTAGATGACGGCGAATCCAGCGCCGCCGTCCACACCGGAGTCACCAGGGATGGCGTTGAACTCATCGTCCTCGCCGTTGCCGCCTTCACCGCCGCTGCCGCCGACAGCAGCGCCGTCGGGCAAGGCAACGATGCCGTCGGCGACCGCGCCGCCCCCGTCGCCTGCGATACCGTCGGAGCCGGACCGGTTCACACCAGCGGTGGAGCACGACCCGTCCCCGCCGTCGCCGCCGGCACCCGACCCACCGGCATCGGTGTCGTCGGCCGTACCTCCCTCGCCTCCGTCACCGCCCCCGGCGGTGAGGAGCTCATCGCCGCTCGGCGAGACGAAGGTGGTCTCGCCACCGTCGTCTCCGCTCTCACCGTCCCGGCCCGGGCCACCACCGGATCCGCTGTCGCCTGGGGTTCCGACGTCCACCAGGTAGTTCTCTCCTGGCTTGACCGAGACGAGACACCAGGTGAAGCCGCCACCACCGCCCCCACCTCCGTCGCCGCCGTCGGCTTCCGGCGTGGTGCCGCCACCGCCGCCACCGCCGCCACCGCCGCCGGCGCCCCAGGCCTGGACGAACACCGAGGTGACACCCGGGGGAGGCGTGAAGGTCTCGTCCTCGCTGAACTGCTGCAGCCCGTGCACGACTTTGGGGAACTTCGGCTTGTTCTTGCCGCCGTATTCCTTGCCGTGGTCCTTCTTCTCTTCCTCGCCGTGGTCGTTGCGGTAATCCTTGGCCTGGTCCTTCTCTTCCTTGCCCCAGTCCTTCTGCTTGTTGCCCCAGTCCTTCTGCTTGTTGCCCCAGTCCTTCTCTTCCTTGGCCTGGTCCTTCTCTTCCTTGCCGTGGTCCTTCTCTTCCTTGGCCTGGTCCGCCTCTTCCTCGTCCGCCTCTTCCTCGTCCGCCTCTTCCTCGTCCGCCTCTTCCTCGCCCTGGTCCTTCTGCTTCTTGCCCCAGTCCTTCTCTTCCTTGGCCTGGTCCTTCTCTTCCTTGGCCTGGTCCTTCTCTTCCTTGGCCTGGTCCTTCTCTTCCTTGGCCTGGTCCTTCTGCTTCTTGCCCTGGTCCTTCTCTTCCTCGCCGTCGTCCCCGGGCGGTGTCGGTTTGACCTCGGCGGGCTGGGGCTGGCGGTCGGCGCGAAGTTCCGGATCGACTGAGTGAGCGGTAGGAGCCATCACCAGCATCTGGCTGGTCACGGCGACCACGCCGGCTATGGAGGCGAGCAGGACCCGCGCGCGTCGCGCCCGGGGCAGTCCCATGGTCGGGATTCGCTTATTCATGTCTTGACTTCCTTCCCCGCGGTCACAACGACTGCGCGGGAGTGCAGGGGGGCACAGCGTGCGGACCGACTGCCCGCACGTTGCTCATCCCAGTCGCCTGCACTGCGACGCGCGCGCCACCAGCGCGCTACATGATCCGGTCAGGTGAGCCTTCTACCCGTCTGGAGGTAGGACGAGTGCCACGCCCCCGGGTCCAACGCGGTGGACGTGGCTCTCCCGCGCCGCTGTGGCTGCCCCTGTGTCAGCACTACGGCTCAGGTCTCGATGAGGCGCCGGACATGCTCAGCCTCATCCTCCCGGACCTCGCTCGCGCGCACGGCTCCGAGCCGCCAGCTCACGGTGGCACCGTCAGGGCCCTGGACGTTCCCCCGCTGGAGGGCAGCCTGGATCCGCGCACGGACCTCGGCCTCGTCCTCGGGTTCGGCGACGAAGAGCACCCGCAGCCGCACCTCGTCATCGGCCTGCTCCACGCTGGTGTGATGCGGTGCCAGCGGGCACGGCGGCTCGTGCTCCCAGCTTCCGCACAGCCCGAGGGTGATGGCCGCACCCGGAGCCCGGGCGTCGCCGCGGGCCTCCATGATGACGGTCGCCTCCAGGGCGCTTGCTCGGCGCATCGTGCCAGCATCGCACGCCTGCGCACGGTCAGGTGCCGGCAGCCGGCCGGAGCTCCGCCCCTCCGAAGAGGGACGAAGCATGATCCGGTCAGCGGCCGACGTTGTCGTCCGTCCCGGTCTCCTGCACGGTCTGCCGGGACGAGTTGGAGATGACGGTCCAGTCGTCGGGGGCTGTCACGACGCAGTCCCGGGCCTCGCGCGCCGTCAAGTTCGTGCCGGCATGCGTCAGACGTTCCCGCCGGTCAGCAGCCGGGCCCGCAGCCGGGTGACGACGTCGTCCGTGATGCCGACCCGGTCCTTGAGGTAGCCGTGCACGGATCCGTAACGGGCCGACAGGCCGGCGAAGACCAGCTCCATGATCTCGGCCGGTGCCCGGCCGTAGCTTGGCCACTTCAGGACCCGGTCCGGGTTGGCCGCGCGCCAGTCGGCGGCGAGGCGCTCGGTGGCCAGTTCGGTGAGCGCGAAGTCGGCGAGGATCTGTTCCTCGGAGACGTCCAGCAGGGTCAGGACGAGCGCGGCGATCAGCCCGGTGCGGTCCTTGCCGGAGGTGCAGTGGAACACCAGCGGCCCCTCGTCCTCGGCGATCAGCTCGATGGCCTGCCGGATCTCGGCGAAGCCGTCCTCGGTCACCTCGGCGAACCGGTCGGCCAGGAATCGCCAGGGGTCGACAGCGGGGTCGATCCCGGCCTGGTCGTAGGGCCGGTGCTCGATGCTGAAGTTGGCGTAGGTGAACCGCTCGGCCTCGGGCACCTTGCCCTTGGCCTCGATCTCCCACGGGTAGCGCAGGTCGACGACGGTGCGGATGCCCAGCTCCAGGTACCGGTCCCAGTCCGCGCCCTGCAGCTTGCCCAGGGAGTCGGCCCGGTACAGCCTGCCCCAGGCGACGGTGCGTCCGTCGGCGGACCGGTATCCGCCCAGGTCGCGGAAGTTGTGCAGCCGCTCGAACTCGATGTGCCGCGTCACGCGCGCTCCCCTTCGTTCTGTGCCTTCACTCGCGCCGAAGCCGCAAGTTCCCCGTAGTTTGCAGGATCTGGGAGGCACGACACCGGAGTCGGGGGTGTACTGCCCGGGGCTTTCCTGCGTGAAGTGCCTGGATGTGCAACAGACGCCGGTGGTCCGGTGGGTCGGGTGTTCTGAGCGCGGAGAGAGTTGCTTGCACCGCCGGGGGTCTGCAGCCCCCCGGCAGTGTGAGCCGTCGGTCAGCTCAGCCGGGCATCGGCGTAGACCACCATCGCGTCACGCAGGTAGTCGGCCAGCCCGTCGGCGATCTTGGCGTAGTTCGTACGGAACTCCGGGTCGTCGGCGTAGGTCTGGCCCAGTCCCTTGTACGCGGCCGCGTTCGGGGTCCAGAACCGGCACACGCCCTGGTAGTGGGCGTCCATCTCGGCCTGCACCGCAGGATCGGCCACCGGTGTGCCGGCCACCATGAACTCCGCGATGCGGATCATCTGCGCCGTCACCTCACGCTGCCACCGCTCCGTGTCCTCGGTCGTCATCCTGTCGACGACCTGCCGGGTCTGCTCCCACGCCTCCGGCCACCGCTCCCGTACCTCGGCCTCGGACCCGGAGTTGGAGGGCTCGAAGCCCTCGAACAGGTTCTCCGGCCTGTTGATCTTTGCCATGTCGTTGTTGTCCTTGCCTTCCTCCAGTTCGGCGATGGTGCGGCCGACCGTGCGGGCGAGCGTCTCCAGCCGGTCCCGTTCCGCCAGCAGCCGTTGGTGGTGCTCGCGGAGCACGGCCACCTGATCGGCCTGGCTGTCCAGGACCGCCCGGATCTCGCGCAGCCCCACGTCCAGCTCCCGCATCAGCAGGATCTGCTGCAGCCGCAGCAGATCGGCCTCCTCGTAGTGGCGGTGCCCGTTGCTCCCGATCCATGCCGGCGGCAGCAGGCCGATCTCGTCGTAATGCCGCAGTGTCCGGGACGTCACCCCGGACATCCGGGCCACATCCGCGATCGACCAGGCCATTGCCCTGCCTCCCATCGCCGGGCCGGTCTCTCCGGCCACACAGAAGACCGTAGGAGTTGACGCAACGGAAACCGCAAGCCGGAACCGGCGTCCGGATCGCGGAACGACCGGCCCGGCCATCCGTGCCGGAGCTCGGGGTGAGCGTAGGGCCCGGCCACCGGAAGGTGGCCGGGGGCCGACGACCGCGTCCGGCTACGCCGACCCGCCGCCCCGGTCCTCCAGCGACAGCACCAGTGCCGCGATGTTCCAGGCGTCGTCCTCACCGCTGTGGTGACGGCCCTCCAGCGGGAGGCCGGCGATCCGGAGGGCCTGGGCCATGCCGGGGCGCTTGCGCAGGCGGTGGGCTTCGGTGAAGGCGGCCTTGACGTTGGTGTGCCGACGGCCGAAGGGGTACGGGGTTCCGGTCGCCCGGCACTGGCGGGTGAACTGATTGCGGTCGTAGTCGCCCCAACTGGCCCACGGGCGCACCCCGGCACCGTGCTCGGCGGCCAGGATCCGGCAGGCCTCGGCGAATTCGCCGCCCGTGTCCACCTCGGCCTGGGTGAGGCCTGTCAGCTCGGTGCAGAACGCGCCGACCGTGGACCGTACGGGCCGTACGAGAATGCGATGCCGGGCGATACGCTCGCCCGCCCGCAGGTCGACCACGGCCAGCCCGATCTCGATGATCTCGCTGACCGATCCGGGCGGCGGCTGTCCCTCCCAGCAGGTCGCCTCGACATCGACGACGTTGAGCAGATCCATGGGGTCCATGGCGCCGAGCGTAGAGAGACCAAAGGGCACCGGTCACCTGGAATTCCCTCGGGCCCAGCCCCTGCGGTCCGCCCCGTAGCACGCCGCTCTTCGTCCGCAGCAGGCGCGAAGGCCGCGGCCACCGCTTGCCTCTGACGTCAGCGTGAGGTTTTAGGTTGGTTACATGCCCAGCCAAGTGCCAAGGGTTCCAGAGGGATTCGACGTGACGAATCTCCTCGACAGCTGCCTGCTCGGAAACACGAGGCTGCCCAACGGGTGGCAATGGCCCCCATGGCGTGGGTCCTGGGCGCCGTCGGCGGTGCGGCACCGTCGTCGATGGCGACCACCACGCGCATCGAATCGGGGGGACGGCCGGGCTGATCGTGAAGAACCAACTCTCATTGACGGTTTCTGATCCTGCCCGTCCGTCTCCCGGTTGGGGAGCCCGCCCCGGTAAAGGGCTCCTTCCGGGTTCAGGCCCAGGTCTGGGCGTAGGCGTTGCGGTAGTCCCTGCGGCCCTGGGCCGACTGGATCCAGCGGCTGAGGACCAGCAGGACCAGACTCGCGCCGATGACCCCGAGCCCTGGACCGACAGCGCCGAGAGGTCCGAGACCGGCGGCGATATCGGTGACGATCCCCGGTCCGCTCACGCCGCCCGGCGACACGGCCGCTCCCGGCGGTGCGGCGGCTCCCGGCGTTCCCGGTGGCACGGCTCCGGCGGCCGACGAGGACGGATCCGTCGGGGAGCCCGGCACCTGGCCGCCCGCGCCGTCACTGTCGGCGCCGGCAGCGCCCGGTCCGGCTGCCGGGCTCATCCGGAGCGCCGCCATCGCCTTGGTCGCCGGCTGGAAGTACGTGACGCCTCCGGTCGTGCAGTCCCCGTTGCCCCCCGAGGTGACACCGAGCGCCAGCCCCTGCGCGAACAGCGGGCCCCCGCTGTCTCCGGGTTCCGCGCAGACCGTGGTCTCTATCAGACCGGTGACCGTTCCTTCGGGGTAGTTCACCGTGGCGTTCAACGCGGTCACCCGTCCGGAGCGGAACCCCGTCGTGCTGCCGCTGCGGAAGACCTCCTGTCCGACGACGGGATCGGCCGCGCCGGTGATCCGTACTCCTCGCCCCTCGCCGATTTCCACGATGTCGGGGCGCTCGGGGGATGCGCCGTTCGCGTACCGCACAAGAGAGAAGTCGTCGCCCGGGAAGCTGGAGGCAACGGTGGTGCCGATCTGCTCACCCTGCTCACGGTCCCCGAACCAGTCGGTGCCGACGGGGCCGCAGTGCCCGGCGGTCAGGATGAAGGTGTCCCGGCCGTCGGTCACGTTGAAGCCCGCGGTGCAGCGGATGTTGCCGGCGAGCATCGAGGCACCCCCGTTCAGCCTGGTGGTGAAGGCGCCTTGGGTCCGCTCCATGCGTACGAATCCGCCGATGCTCTCGGCGAGGTCGGACATGCGTGACCAGTCGGTGGCGGAGACAGTTCTGTCGGCGTGCACCACGACCTCGTTGGACGCGTAGTCCACCGCCCACGCGGTCCCGGTCACGAGTGGCGCCGAGCGCAGGGCCTCGGTGGCCGAGCGGAGCTGGTCCATGCTGTGGCGCACGACTTTGGCTTCCGCTCCGGCCCGCTCGACCTCCGCTGCCGCTCCCCTGTCGGTCACCGCGACCACCGGACGGCCGTCCGCCCCCGTCCAACTGCCTGCGGTACGGGACTCGCCGAGCCGCGAGACGAGAGTCCCGGCCGGATCGCCGGCCGGCGGGATGCCGCCCGCTCGCGTCACCGGTGCGGCCGGTTCGCCCGCCATGGCGTCGGAGACCATCAGCGAGCCCCAGACCAGCCCGCCGACGGCCGCCAGCCGGGCGATCCGCTGAAGGTTGCGTCGTGCGTGCCTCATCCGCGGCCCCAAGGTCGTACTGACTACTGACACAGTGTCACCAGCTGTACGGGGCCCCGGAAGTCAGGGCCCCACTGTCAATACGCGCCATCGCGCCGTGCTGTTCACTCCTCGCGGCGATCCGTGAGCCGGTGTCGACCTGCCGGAGGTCTCAGCCGTTCCAGGTCCAGTCGGTGACCTCCGGCATGTCGACACCGTGCTCACGGATCCACGCATGGTGCCGGGTACGGGCGTCGGCCATCGCCTGGCGCACGGCGACCGTCCGGACCCCCAGTCCGGGCACGCGGTCGATGACGTCCATGACCAGGCGATAGCGGTCCAGGTCGTTGCGGACGACCATGTCGAACGGTGTCGTGGTCGTCCCCCGCTCCTTGTAGCCGCGGACGTGCAGATTCGGGTGCCCCGCGCGGCGGTAGGTGAGGCGGTGCACCAGCCAGGGGTAGCCGTGGTACGCGAAGATCACGGGCTTGTCGCGGGTGAAGAGGGAGTCGTACTCGAAGTCCGCCATCCCGTGCGGATGCGCCTCCTGCGGCATCAGCCGGGTCATGTCGACGACGTTGACGACCCGGACCGCGAGATCCGGGATGTGCTGACGCAACAGGCCGGCAGCGGCGATGACCTCCTGCGTCGGTACGTCCCCCGCGCAGGCCAGCACCACGTCGGGCGCTCGCTCCCCCGTTTCGGTGCCGGCCCATTCCCAGGCTCCGGCGCCGCGGGCGCAGTGGACGCGCGCCTCGTCCAGGGCGAGCCAGTCGAAGCAGGGCTGCTTCCCGGCGACGATCACGTTCACGTAGTCGCGGCTGCGCAGCGCATGGTCGGCGACGGACAGCAGGGTGTTGGCGTCCGGGGGCAGATAGACGCGGACCACTTCGGGGCTCTTGTTGAGGACGTGGTCGACGAAGCCGGGGTCCTGGTGGGAGAAGCCGTTGTGGTCCTGGCGCCAGACGTGGGAGGTCAGCAGGTAGTTGAGGGAGGCTACGGGGGCGCGCCAGGGCAGTTGCCGTGCGGTCCTGAGCCATTTGATGTGCTGGTTGACCATCGAGTCGACGATGTGGGCGAAGGCCTCGTAGCACGAGAACAGTCCGTGCCGTCCGGTGAGGAGATAGCCCTCGAGCCAGCCCTGGCAGCAGTGCTCGGAGAGGATCTCCATGACACGGCCGTCGTGCGTCAGGTTCTCGTCGGTGGGGGCGACCTCGGCCTGCCAGGCCTTTCCGGTGACGTCGAAGACCGCCTCCAGGCGGTTGGACGCGGTCTCGTCCGGTCCGACCAGCCGGAAGTCCCGGCGGTCTGCGGAGTCCCGCATCAGCTGCGCAACGAGGTCGCCCAGCACCCGGGTGGGTTCGTGCAGGTCCGCTCCGGGCTTGGCGACCGGCACGGCGAAGCGCTCCAGCGGCGCGACGGGCAGGTCGCGCACGAGCAGGCCGCCGTTGGCGTGCGGGGTCGCGCCGAGCCTGCGATCTCCGTCCGGGACGCAGGCGAGCACCTGCGGCCGCGGCCGGCCCGCCTCGTCGAACAGCTCTTCCGGACGGTACGACCGCAGCCATCGCTCCAGCTGGGCCAGATGCGCGGGGTTGTCGCGGACTGCGGCGAGCGGCACCTGATGAGCGCGCCATGTGCCCTCGACCGGTTCGCCGTCGACCTCGGCCGGGCCGGTCCAGCCCTTCGGGGTGCGCAGGACGATCACCGGCCAGCGGGGCCGCTCGCCCGCCCTGCCGGTACGGGCGGACTTCTGGATGCCGGCGATGCGGTCCAGTGCCTCGTCCATGGCCGCGGCCATGGCCACGTGCACCTCCATCGGCTTGTCGCCGACGACGTGCAGGGGCTCATGACCGTAGCCGCGCAGCAGATCGTCGAGTTCTGCCTGCGGGAGCCGGGCCAGCACCGCCGGGTTGGCGATCTTGTATCCGTTCAGGTGGAGGACCGGGAGCACCGCGCCGTCGTGGACGGGGTCGAGGAGCTTGTTCGAGTGCCAGGAGGCCGCCAGCGGGCCTGTCTCCGCCTCGCCGTCGCCGATGACGCAGGCGACCAGCAGCTCGGGGTTGTCCAGGGCGGCGCCGTAGGCATGGGCCAGGGCATAGCCCAGTTCACCGCCCTCATGGATGGAGCCGGGGGTCTCCGGTGCGACATGGCTCGGCACCCCGCCGGGGAACGAGAACTGCCGGAAGAGCCGGTCCAGGCCGGCCTCGTCCCGGCTGACGTCCGGGTAGATCTCGCTGTAACTGCCCTCCAGCCAGGAGTTGGCCAGCACGGCGGGACCGCCGTGGCCGGGACCCCAGATACACAGGGCCGACAGTTCGCGCGCCTTGATGACACGGTTGAGATGCGTGTGGACCAGATTGAGTCCGGGCGAGGTGCCCCAGTGCCCCAGCAGCCGCGGCTTGACGTGCTCCGGCCGCAGCGGCTCCTTCAGGAGCCCGTTGCTCATCAGATAGATCTGGCCCGCGGAGAGGTAGTTCGCCGCGCGCCAGTGGGCGTCCAGCTCCTGGAGCTCCTCACGGCTCGGCGCCGGCCGGGTGCGACGCTTGAACTGGATCATGAATTCCTCCGTAGGCAGCGAGCCGCGCTCCGTTGCGGGACTCGCTCCACGGATGCCCTACCACCGGCGGAGGTCCGGATCTCCTGCGCGTGCCCCGAATGAACGGCCAGGTCACCCGATGGGTGGCGGCGGTCCCGGTTCCGGCGGTGTCTCCGTTGCGGCAGCGGTCCCGTTCCGTCCGGAGTCGGATCGCCTCTCCGGCACCACGGCGACGGGGCACTCACTGTGGTGGAGCACCGCGTGCACCACTCTGCCGAGCTGGAGTCCGAAGTGGCCGTGTCTTTGCCGCGCACCGACGACGATCAGGTCCGCCGCGGCACTGCGCCGCACCAGTACCTTGTGAGCCGGTCCTTCGACGGTGGAGCGGATCAGGGTGAGTTCGGGGTGTTCCTTCAGGCCCTCGGCGACCGCCGCGTCGATCAGGGTGGCCGCTCTTTCCCTGTAGTACATGCCGGGTTCGTCGACCGGCTCCGCGTGGTCGACGGTCTCGTGCACCGGACGGTGCCAGGCCCGGACCGCGTCGAGTTCACATCCCCGCGCTGCGGCCTCGCGGCAGGCGAACGGGGCGGCGCCCGTTCCTTCACTCTCGTCGCCCACTCCGAGCAGGATGCGCCGGTGAGTGCCTTCCCGTCCTGCCTTGTCCCCGCGCACCACGACCACCGGGCAGTGTGCGCGCGCCGCCACACCCAGTGACACCGATCCCAGGAGCAGGCCTGCGAGTGCGCCGCGGCCACGCGATCCGGTGACCAGCATCGCGGCGTGGTGGCTCTCGTTCACGAGCGCGGTCACGGTGTCCTCGGCGAGAACATCGGTGCCGGTCTCGACGTCGGGGTTGCGGCGGTGGGCGCGTTCGACGGCGTCGGCGACGAGCGCGTCGATGAGAACCTGCTCCGACGGACGGTCGGGACTGTCTGCCACGGTGGCGCCCTCGTACCGCTCCCACCTGGACGCGTACACAAGCCGCAGCGGAAGCCCGTGGAGCGCCGCCTCGTCCACGGCCCAGTCCACCGCTTCGAAGCTGGACTCAGAACCGTCGATTCCTACGACCAGTGGCGCTTCCATCGACCCCACCGCCTTCTCCGACCGCTGGGAGTGATTACTCCTTCACCGTCGCATCGGGGCGCTGCTGCCGCGAGGGCGATGGGGCGCGGCTCAGCGGTCAGCGGGTCGCGGGGTCAGCGGTCGGCGATGTCCTCGCGGAGGCCGTCGGAGAACTCCCACCACGACAGGGGCAGCCAGTCGCCGTCGACAAAGGCATCGACGGTCGCGCCGCGGCCACGGACAGTCACCGTGGTTCCGGGGTGGTACGTGGTGCCGGACAGGCCGAGCACAGGGACGAGCAGGGTCCCGAGCCGATGTGCTGCCACGTGTCGCCCTCCCTTCCATTTCTCGGTGCGATACCGGGGCGGGATACACCTCACCAGGGTGCTTATTCCTCCTGAGATTACCGGCTTGTCCCATCTTTCAGGGCGGAGAATCATGAGAGTTAGGTCACGCAAGAGAACGGCCAGGCAAATCGCCGGTGCATTACCGAGCGCCGGTGCATTACCGAGCGGAGGAGGCAGCAATGAAGGCCGTCATGTACAAGGGACCGTTCACCGTCGCAGTCGAAGACGTCGACAAGCCCACGATCCAGCACCCGAACGACGTGATCGTACGGATCACCTCCACGGCGATCTGCGGGTCCGACCTGCACATGTACGAAGGCCGTACGGCGGCGGAGCCCGGCATAGTCTTCGGCCACGAGAACATGGGAGTCATCGAGGAACTGGGCCAGGGCGTCACCGCGCTCAAGGAGGGCGACCGCGTGGTCATGCCCTTCAATGTCGCCTGCGGATTCTGCACCAACTGCGTCGAGGGATTCACCGGATTCTGTCAGACCGTCAATCCGGGATTTGCTGGCGGCGCTTACGGCTATGTCGCCATGGGCCCGTGGACGGGCGGCCAGGCGGAGTACCTTCGCGTTCCCTACGCCGACTTCAACTGCCTGAAGCTGCCGCCGGGAAAGGAGCACGAGAGCGACTTCATGCTGCTCGCCGACATCTTCCCCACCGGATACCACGGCTGTGAACTCGCCCAGGTCCGTCCGGGCGAGAGTGTCGCGGTGTACGGCGGCGGGCCGGTCGGGCTCATGGCCGCCTACTCGGCCCTGCTACGCGGCGCGAGCAAGGTGTTTGTCGTGGACCGGGTCCCCGAGCGGCTGGAGAAGGCCCGGGAGATCGGCGCGGTGCCGGTCAACTTCGCCGAGGGTGACCCCGTGGAACAGATCAAGGAACAGACCAAGGGCGTCGGCACGGACAAGGGTGTGGACGCCGTCGGCTACCAGGCGATGGCGCACGGAACGGACCGGGAGGAACCGGCAACCGTCCTGAACTCGCTCGTCGGCACGGTCCGGGCCACCGGAATGCTCGGCGTACCCGGCCTCTACGTACCGGCCGACCCGGGAGGCCCTGACGAGCAGGCCAAGCACGGCATGCTGCTCGTCTCGATCGGAAAGCTCTTCGAGAAGGGCCTGAAGATGGGTACCGGTCAGTGCAACGTGAAGCGCTACAACCGGTACCTGCGCGACATGATCATCGAGGGTCGGGCCAAGCCGAGTTTCGTCGTCTCGCACGAACTCCCGCTGGCCCAGGCACCGTCGGCATACGACAAGTTCGACAAGAGGATCGAGGGCTACACGAAGGTCGTGCTTCACCCGTAGCCTCGCGGCCGCGGCCGTCGTCCGCCGGAGGATCAGTAGGCCGAGTCGACGTTGTCGATGGAGCCGTACCGGTCGGCGGCGTAGTTGGCGGCCGCGGTGATGTTGGCGACCGGGTCGGTCAGGTCGTGCTTGGTGCCCTTGACGTGGTAGGCGTCGAAGGTCGGCTGGATGACCTGGAGCAGACCCTTGGAGGGCGTGCCGTTCTGCGCGTTGATGTCCCAGTTGTTCTGAGCGTTCGGGTTACCGCTGGACTCGCGCATGATGTTGCGGTGGAGGCCCTCGTAGGTGCCGGGGATGCCCTCGGACTTCATGATGTCCAAAGACTCCTTGATCCAGCCGTCGAGGTTGTCGGCGTACGTCTTCTTGGCCTGCTTGGCCGTCTCCGCCTTCGCCGCCGCGACGCTCACCGAAGCCGGCTCGGCGGCGTGGGCGGGCGAGGGAGCCAGCGTGAGAGCCGCTGCCGCGGCACCCGCGGTGGCGATGCCTGCGACGGAGAGCTTGCGGAGTCGGGCGATGCGGCTGGTGCTGGTCTGGGCGTAGACGGTCATGCGTTCTCCAATGGTGGACTACATGGGGAGGCCGACCGAGGTTCGGTTCGGCGTGAGCAGCACGGCCGATGCGAGTGGGACCCGCCGGGCCGGCTCGTGCTCCCCGGACGACAGCCATGGTTAGCGGCGTCTGACGGTGGGCGCAAAGATGTGACGTACTAACCAGCTACATAGAAATGCCCAGAACGATCTTAAAAAGGGACATTTCTGCACTTTGCCAACTGGCCGGGCCGACTACTACCGCCCTTAGGACGTGACGTGGCTCCTATGCGTGGGATCACACGGGAGACGCGATCCGGGGCCGGATCCGGACGGCGCCGGAGGCACCGACGGCGCGACTCATGACCAGGCGCCGCGCCTGCTCCGGCCGGTCTGCTGGGCCACCAGCGCCATGCCGGCGACCAGGAGTGACACGCAGGGACCGATGAGCAGGGGGGCCAGCGGGTGTGTGGTGAACCGGCCGCCGAGGTATCCGAGTCCGACGGTGGAGAAGACGAACACCGCCTCGGCGACGGTCGCGCCCAGCAGGAACCGCCGGAACGGGAATCCGATGATGCCCGCGGTCAGCCCGCCCAGCGCCCGCCCTCCGGGCAGGAACCGCACCGCGATCACCGCCGGCACGCCGTACTGCCTGAATTGCCCGGAGACCGTCTCCAGCATCGTCCGCCGTCCCGTGGTCCGCGTGAGACAGCGCAGCGCCCATGGGCGTGAGCGGCACGCGGCCCAGAAGACGCAGAGATCGCCGAGGAGCGTGCTGGCCAGCAGAATCACCAGCAGGAGCGGGAGGCTGAGGGTCCCCACGGCGGCCAGCGCGCCCGCGCCCGCCACCAGAGCCGAGTTCGGCACCATCGGTACCACGGTGACCAGCACGAGCAGTGCGTAGATCCAGTGCTCGCCTTGCACCCTCGACCAGCCCCCTCGCAGTCGGACCATGTCCGCCGGCCGTCCGCTCGACGTCCGCTCGGCATGTTTCGCTCCACGCTCGCAGGTGCACCCCATGCGATCAATGCACGTCCGGCCAACCCACGGGAAACTTCGAGCCCCCAGGGCCGGACTTCTGGACATCCCGGCAAGATCCGGAAGACGTGCCGTGGGCGTGAACAGGCTCCTCAGGCGTTGAGCACGGCGCAGCACCGCGAACGCCCGGTCGCGATCGGACGACCCAGAGCGGACGACCCAGAGCGGACGACAAAGCGCAAAGGCAAGGAGGTCACCCACTCCTTGCCACTCTCAACGTATAGCGCACCGGGGGGCTTGCGGCAAGACCCGGTTCATGCCGCAGAATCTCCGCCCGAAGCCAGAACCTGCAGAATCAAGGATTCGCGAAGTACCCGTGCTTTTGCCGAAGTACGGGTCTCGCGAGTGTGCGCGCCGCCGGACTGCGCGGAGCAGCCGGCCGGAATCCAATCTCGTTGAATGGGCGTTCTGATGATTGACGTGATCGTGGTCGGCGGCGGACCGACCGGCTTGATGCTGGCCGGCGAGTTGCGGCTGGCCGGAGTGCACGTGGTCGTGCTCGAGAAGTTGGCCGAGCCGACCGAGCAGTCCCGCGGGCAGGGCCTGCACGCGCGCAGCGTCGAGATGATGGACCAGCGCGGTCTGCTGGACCGGTTCCTCGCGGTCAGCGAGAAGTTCCAGGTCGGCGGACTGTTCGGTGGCATCGCCAAGCCGTGGCCGGACCGGCTGGACACGGCGCACCCGTTCGGCCTCGCCACCCCGCAACCGGTCACCGAGCGGCTGCTCAACGAGCGCGCCGTCGAACTCGGTACCGACATCAGGCGTGGCTGCGAAGTGGTCGGGCTGCGCCAGGACGAGGACGGGGCCGGGGTGACCGTCGAGCTGGCGGACGGCACACACCTGCGCTCGCGCTACCTCGTCGGGTGCGACGGCGGCCGCAGTGCGGTGCGCAAACTGCTCGGCGTCGGTTTCCCCGGCGAGCCCGCCAAGGTCGAGACGCTGCTGGGTGAAATGGAGGTGACCGAGGATCCTGCGACCATTGCCGCCGTCGTCGAGGAAGTCCGCAAGACCCAACTGCGGTTCGGTGTCACCCCCGACGAGGACGGGGTGTGCCGCGTTGTCGTGCCTGCCGACGGAGTGGCCGAGGACCGTACGACCGCGCCGACCCTCGAGGAGTTCAAGCAGCAGCTACGGGCCTTCGCGGGCACCGACTTCGGCGCGCACTCGCCGCGCTGGCTCTCCCGGTTCGGCGACGCCACCCGGCAGGCCGAGCGCTACCGGGTCGGCCGGGTGCTGCTGGCCGGCGACGCGGCGCACATCCACCCGCCGACCGGCGGGCAGGGGCTCAACCTCGGCGTGCAGGACGCGTTCAACCTCGGCTGGAAGCTGGCCGGCGCGGTCAACGGCTGGGCGCCGGAGGAACTGCTGGACAGCTACCACGCCGAACGGCACCCGGTGGGCGCCCGCGTACTGGAGAACACCCGCGCGCAGATCACGCTGCTGGGGACCGATCCGGGCCCGACCGCGCTGCGGGAGCTGTTCTCGAAGCTGATGGACTTCGAGGAGGTGAACCGGTACGTGACCGAGATGATCACCGCGGTCGGGGTCCGCTACGACTTCGGCGAGGGCCACGAACTGCTCGGCCGGCGGCTGCGGGACGTGAAGCTGAAGGAGGGTCGCCTCTACGATCTGATGCACGGCGGCCGCGGACTGCTGCTCGACCAGACCGGCCGGCTCTCGGTGGCGGGCTGGGCGGATCGGGTCGACCACGTCGTCGACGTCAGCGAGGAACTGGACGTGCCCGCGGTGCTGCTGCGGCCGGACGGCCACGTGGCGTGGGTCGGTGAGGATCAGCAGGATCTGGTCCGCCGGCTGCCCAAGTGGTTCGGCGCCGCCGTCGGCTGAGCGCGCTGTCGTGGCCCGAAAGGCCCTTCCGGGTGGCCCACCGTCAGCCGACGCGCCCCCACGTCGCTGCGCGCGCAATGGATTCGCGGCGCAGTGCGCGGGGGTAGCGTCACGCCCATGGATGAACGATTTGGGCTTGCCGTTCCGCGTTCGCTGGAGGAGGCGTGCGACCCGCGACGCACGGCGCTGCTGGTCTACGACATGCAGACCGGCATCCTGGAGCAGATCGGCGAGCGTGACCGTGTCGTGCGCCGGGCGGTCGAGGTGGTCGGGGCCGCCCGGGCCGCCGGAGTCCGCACCTTCTTCCTGCGCCACGTGACGCTTCCCACTGAGCTGATGGGCGCCTCCCAATTGCGTATGTGGCGCGCCTGGCAGCGGGCCGAGCGAGCAGCCGACGTGGTCTCCCCCTTCCCGCCGGGTTCCGCGCAGACGCAGATCATCCCCGAATTGCAGCCCACCGACCGTGAGGCCGTGGTCGACAAGATCACCATGTCGGCGTTCGAGGGCACCTGGCTCGACATCGTGCTGCGCGACTGCGGAATCACCACGGTCGCCGTCATCGGCGTCGCCATGGAAATCGGCATCGAGCCCACCGTCCGCCATGCGGCGGACCTGGGCTACGTCCCCGTTGTCGTCACGGACGCCTGCGCGGGCGGCGACACGGAAGCCGCCGAACGCTCCCTGACCTCGCTCCGCTTCACGGGGGACGCCCTGATGACCACCGCCGAGGAGTTCCGCTCCGTACTCGCTCCCCGATGAGCCGGCCCACGAGCCTGCCGCACCGGTGAACGGTCAGGCTCCGGAGCCGTCCGCGAGCCGGGCCGTGATCGTCTTGGGGCGCTGGTACTCGTGCAGTGCCAGGGCGCTCAGGTCCGTGCCGGTGCCCGACGCGCCCCGGCCGCCGTGCGGGAGTTCCGCGGTCTGCACGAGATGGCAGTTCAGCCACGCCTCCCCCGCGTTCAGCCGGCCGGCCAGGCCGAGGCCCGCGCCGAGGTCCCGCGTCCACACGCTCGCCGCGAGTGCCTGGGGGACGCCGTTGGCCAGAGCGATCGCCGCGTCCAGGTCGTCCGCCCGCTGGACGGTCAGCAGCGGGCCGAAGACCTCCTCCACCACCGCGGGATCGTCGTCGGGGAGATCGGCCAGGACCCGGGCGGCGCGCCAGAACCCGTCCTCCTCGCCGGGTCCCGGGGCGATCTCCGCGGCGGTGTTCCGCTTGGCCTGCGAAGCCCTGACGATCCGGTCGTAACGGGCGGCCTGGTCGGCGTTGTTGAGCGGGCCGAAGTCCCGGCCCGCCAGACGTCGGGTCATCGCTTCGGTCAGCCGGCCGACGACCGTCTCGTAGTTCTCGCGCAGCGTGATCACCCGGGCGGGCGCGGCGCAGCTCTGCCCGGCGTTGTAGGTACTCGCGCGGGCCAGCTCCGTCCAGGTGTCCGCCGGAGCGTCGGGCAGCACGATCGCGGGGGCGTTGCCACCGAGTTCGAGGCTGACCCGGCGGGCCCCGGCACGAGCCGCCACATCGGCCCCGGCGTGCCCACTGCCCGTGAAGGCCACCATGTCGACGTCGTCCGCGACCAGCAGTCTGCCGGTGTGCCGGTCCCCGGGCAGCGTCTGCAGGACCGCCGGTCCGAGCGCTTCCGCGGCGTGCTCGGCGAGCAGCGAGAGCGAGTCGGGCGTGGACTCGGCCGGTTTGGCCACCACCGTGTTGCCGGCGGCCAGTGCGGGCGCGCAGCGCCACGCGGCCATCAGCAGCGGGTAGTTCCAGGGGACGACGACCCCGACGACCCCGATGGGCTCCCAGCGCACCCAGCTCTCGTGCCCCGCGACGAGCCGCCCCGCCGCCGGGGCCGACTGGGCGCGGGCAGCCGATGCGTAGAACCGGAACAGGTCCGCGACCTGCTCGATCTCGCCCGCAGCCTCGGCCCCGGGTTTCCCGGTCCCGGCCCGCTCCCGGGCCACGTACTCGGCGGCGTGCTCCTCGACCAGCCCGGCCAGCCGGTCCAGCCGCCGGGACCGGTCCTTGGGGACGAGCCCGCGCCAGCCCGGCCCGGCGGCACGCGCGGCGGCGACGGCCGCGCATGCCTCGTCCTCCCGTGCCGCGGGGAGAGTGCCGCGTACACGGCCGGTCCGAGGGTCGACGAGCACGGTGTTCATGGTGGTGATGGCCTCCTTGTGCCGGTGCGCTCTACAGTCCGTACGCCCTGAGCCACAGCTCAAGGGTGAGTACGAGCCACAACTTGCCGCCCTGCCGGGGCAGCAGCGTGCCCTCACCGCGCATCCAGGTGCCCACGGTGTCGGGGCGGAACAGCCCTCGCTCCCGCGCGGCCCGCCCGAGCAGCAGGTCGCCGCCCAGGTCGCGCAGCGGGCCGCTCAGCCACTGCTGCACCGGGACCCGCATTCCGCTCTTGGGCCGGTCCACGACGGTGGCGGGCAGCAGGTCCCGTACGGCCTCCTTGAGCACCCATTTCTCGGCCGTGCCGCGGAGCTTGACGGCGGGCGGGGTGGCGAAGGCGTGGTCCACCACCTGCCGGTCGAACAGCGGGGCGCGGCCCTGGATGCCCTGGGAGGCGGTCAGGCGCTCGACCTTGGTGAGGATGTGGTGCGCGCCCTTGGTCCGCAGATTGCAGTGCAACAACTGATTGAGCAGGTGCGTCATCCGCTCCGGCCCGGCCAGGTACGGCTCGACGAACCGCTGCGGGCGCGGCGCGTCGGCCAGCGCGTGGAGCGCGTCCGAGGTCAGCAGCCAGGGCAGGTCGGTCCAGCATTTGCGGTACGACCGCAGATACGCGGTGGCGCGGTCCTCGGCCGCACCGGATGAGCCGTGGTGCATCTCGTGCACCAGCATCGGGAGGTTCTTCGGCCCGCCGAACACCGGGTCGCCGCCCTCCCCGTTGAGCGCGACCCGCAGCCCGTCGCCCGCCACCGCCTCGGCGAGCATCAGATTGGGCACCGTCAGGGGGTCGCCGACGGGACTGTCGAGCAGCGCCGCCGCCTCGGCGAGCCGCGCGGCGACGGCGTTGCCGGAGACGGTCAGCACGCGGTGCCGGGTGTGGCAGTGCGCGGCGACGAGGCCGGAGTAGCCCAGTTCGTTGGGGAGTTCGCTGCCGAAGCTGATGGAGTATGTGTGCACGGGGTGGGCGTGAAGCTTGGCGGCGAGGGCGGTCACCAGCGAGCTGTCGATCCCCCCGGACAGCAGCACTGCGACGGCCTCTGCCTCGGGGAGCCGTCGCGCAGTGGCGTCCTCCAACAGGGCGCGCAGGGCGAGAACATGACCCGTGGGGTCGTCGGGCACCGGGGCGTCGGTACGTTCCTGGGGCTCCCAGTGGACCTGCTCGGTCATGGTGCCGTCCGCCGCGAGCCGCAGCACCCGTCCCGGCAGCACCTCGCTCACCCCCCGCAGCAACGTCTCCTCGCCCGGCAGATAGGCGAAGGTCAGGAACGAGCGGACAGCAGCCAGGTTCAGCCCGGTGCCGAGGGCGGGCCATCGGCGCAGCGCCCGCAGGGAGGTCGAGGCGGCCCAGCAGCCGTCGGCGCGGGCGTAGAAGAGCGTACGGGCGCCGACGTGGTCGCGGATCAGCACGAGGTCGGGTCCGTCCAGGACGGCGAGCGCGAACATCCCCTCGGCCAGGGCCACTCCGCGCTCACCGAGCCGTGCCCAGCAGCGCAGCAGCAGCTCGCCGTCGGGGCAGTCGGGCGGCACGGGCGCCTCGGCGCCGGCGTCGGCGGTGAGGGCGGCGATCAGTTCGGACCGGTTGTGCAGGGTGACCTCGCCGACGGCCGTCAGCCCGTGGGCGTCGAACGGGCCGTCGGCGTGGCCGGGTTCGTCCTCGACCAGGCCGAGGGCGGGTGCCCCGCCGTCGGGCCCTTCGCCCGGCGCGGCGCCCATCGCGGCGAGGTGGGCACGGGCCTGCCCGGGGGCGGGCGCCAGGCAGGCGCAGAAGCGCGCCATGGCGGCTCCTTCCTAGTGGCGTGGTCGGTTTCGGTGTGCCGCGGTGGACGGCAGCAGGCATCGGTGGGCCGGTCAGCCGGTGCCGGGCCGGTCCGGCGGTTGCCGTCAGCCGAAGTCGTCGTCGCTCCATCCGCCGTCGTCGCCCTCCCAGGCCATTTCCCATGCGTCGTTCTGGTCGTCGACGGGGTCGCCACCCGGATCGCCGCCGGGATCTTCACCGGGGTCGCCACCGCCGTCCCCGCCGCCGTCCCCGCCGCCGGACGCCGAGCTCTGGGCCTGCTGCTGGCGCAGCGCCTCTTCCTCCTCCGGCGTCAGGTGCAGCGGCGGGAGCTGGGCGGCGGTGATGGCGAGACCCGCCACACCGAGTCCCACGAGCATCGCGCCCATCCGGCCCCCGAAGGAGGTCCGGTTGACCATGACGGTCTCACCGCGCCCCCACAGCGTGCGGCCGTAGCCGATGTCCCGGCCGTAGATCACCGATCCGTCGGCGAGCGTGCGCTTGATGATCCGCTGCCCGAGCAGCTCGTCGGTGCCCGAGGAACCCTGGTTGTCGTGCCAGTGCACGAGGTTGCCCGTCCCGCGGCGCCGCCATTCCTGACGGCCGTCCTCGTAGCCGCGGTGGACGCTGCCGTCGGCGAGCAGTTCGTCGGTGTAGCCGATCTCGTGGGGCCGGTTCATCGTCTGCGGTCCTCGCATGTGGGGGCCTCGGGTCTGCGGTCCTCGGGTCCGGGGTGCCCCGGGAGGGGCGGTGCGCCAGGGCGGGTCATGGGGCGGGCCAGGTCATGAAGCCGGTGCCCCGTAGATCGCGCAGGTCGCTCCACACGGAGGTGCGGGACGGCCGTGGCCCGCGGGTCAGCCGCAGCACCGTGCGCAGCAGTTGGGCCGGAGGTACGGCGGCGACCTGGGTGAACCGGCCCTCGGACAGCCATTCGACCTCCTGCGGGCGCAGCCCCCGGGGAAGCGGCCCGAGGGCCCGCACCGGGACGGACCTGCGCCCGGCCACCAGGTGCAGCGCCGCGGCGTGCCGGGGTACGAGGCCGAGCGAGACGACTCGTACCCCGGGGACCGGCCCGAGCCCGGCCCGTACCCGGGCGGGCAGGGCGATCCCGGCCGGGCTCGCGTCGTGCAGAACGTGGACGACCGAACCCTCGGCCCGTGCCAGGGCGGCCACGAGGCGCGGGTCCGGCGGCAGATCGTCCTCGGCTGCCAGCACGGGGCAGGCCGCCTCCAGGTGTACATGGTTGGCCAGGAGCATCCGGGCGATGGAGCGGTCCTGGCAGAACAGCAGCCGGGGCAGCCCGTAGTCGTACAGGTCGGGCTCGGACGCACGACGCGGGCTGTCGGCCGGCCCGGGTGGGGCTGCGGTGGGCTCGGGGAGATCCGGGAGCAGCCCCGGTACGTCCCTGCCCCGGGCGTCGAGCGCCTCCGTGAACCGGGGCAGCCGCAGCGGCGGGGCCGGGGTACGGGGGATCCGGCGTAGCACTGCCGGCGTCGGCCGCAGCACTCGGCACGTCTCGTAGTACAGCTGGCGTTCGGTGAAGCGGATGCCGTCGGGCGCGGCTGCGCGAGCGGCGGCGACGGTGATCGCCCGGTCGAGCAGCCGGGCGGCGGGCCCGCCACCCCGTCGGCGGTTGGCCGCGCCGGTTCGGACTGCCGGGTCGTGTCGCGCGTTCACCGGGTGGTCCTGCCTGCCGTCGGGGACGCACCGGGAGGCGGCGGCCATGTGAGGAAGCCGACGGACGCGGCGCGCCGCCGTTGCGGGTCGGCGGCGGTGGTCACGCGCTCGGCGACGCGGGTGACGACGGCCAGCAGCCGGGCGGGCGGTACGCCGACGAGCGGGAACGTCCAGCCGTCGGCCAGCCATTTCAGTTCCTCGGGCGTGAAATCTCCCGTCGCCGTGAGCTCGGCCATGACGCCCTTGTCCGGCTTGCGGTCCCGGCAGGGCACGGCGTTCGGCAGGCCCCGGACGGCACGCAGCGGCAGCCCGGCATCGATGACCGGCCGTCCCTGTACGGCCTTGCGCACCCACCGGGCGAACAGCAGGCCGTGTGCGCCCGCGTCGTGCAGCACGATGACGGGCCCCTGGCCGGACACGCCGGGCAGCCCGTGCAGTCCGTGCAGGTCCGGGGCGAGCGTGAAGCCGTAGCGCTGGGGCACACCGGCGGCGGCGAGGAAGACGGCGACGGACCGGTCCGGGCACAGCAGCACGCCGCCGGGGCCGCCGGTCGTGTTCTGCGCGGGCGACGGGTACGCGTGGTCATCGACCATCCCGGGCGGCAGCCCGCCGTAGATCCGCTGCCATTCCTGCATCACGTCGGCGTGGAAGGCGTCCCGGCGCATACGGGGCCGTCCTCGGCCGACGCCCAGCGCACGCGCGATCACGACGGCCACGGCGACGACCAACAGCGCGCCGCCGACGAACACGAACGCGGGCAGACCGGTGATCCCGATGATGCAGAGCACGAGGCCGATGACGAGCGCGGCGCCGGCGCAGCCGAGTTCGGCCCGGCTCTCGCGCAACGACCTGCGGGACAGCGCGTACCACAACTGCCCCGGTGTGCAGGGCACCTGTCCCTCGTCGGTCAGTTTGGCCAGGACCCGGCGCACCCGCAGGTCGTTGAGCATCAGGGAGTTGGTCTTGGGGTCCAGCGCGTAGGGGCGCCGGCACTTGCTGCAGACGTTGCCGGTCCGCTCCTTGCGCAGCAGCGAGCTCTCACAGTGCGGGCAGATCACCGTGGGACCTCCAGTGCACTCGCGACCCGGCGCAGCCGGGCGGCCAGTCGCTCCCGGACGGTCGTGGTGCCCGTGCCCCGCAGACTCTGGACGTTCTCGATGTCGCGCAGCGCGACGGCCAGCGCCCGGTAGTCGGTGGCGGGCTGTGTGAGGGTGCCCAGCGGCGCGTCGCGGGTGGCGCGCTCGGCGGCAGCCGAACGGCGCTCCGCCTCCCGGGCGGTGATCGCATAGTCCTCATGGTCGATGCCGTAGCCGGTGTTGGCGGCGAGGATGGTCAGCGGCGTGGTGCCCCGGTTGGCGAAGGAGTGGGGCACCATCTCCGGGATGCGGATCATCGTCCCGGGCACGAGCGGAATGTCGGTGACCTCGCCGCGGACGTCGTCGTACAGCCCGCACGAGGCATGGCCGAGGCTGAGGACGAAGTGCTCGCCGCCGTGGGCGTGCGGGGTGAAGGCGCTGCGCGGGCCGACGACACCGAACTTGACGGTCGCGTTGGAGGGCCGCTCGGGCGAGGTGGTGGCGTCGCCGACGAGGTAGTGGGCGAACTGGCCGTCGTCGATGAAGCGGAGGAAGTCCCGTTCGGGCCCGAGTTCGCGGGCGCCGTCGCCGTCGACGAGGACGATGCCTCCCTCGGGCAGGAGGCGGTAGAGCTCCACGCCTCGCGGCAGCCTTCCGGCCGGCCGTCGCAACCGCCGGGGTCCCCCCGTTCGGGCTGTTGCCGCTCTGTCGTCATGCGGTATGCCGGACATCGAGCCTCCCCCAGTGCCCTTTGCGCCCCCTGGTACGCGCGCCATCGTAAGGCGCTGATCCGGAACACGGTGGGCGTGCGGACCAACTCGCGGCCGACGCCTGAGCAAACGGTGGGTTAACGGCATGGCGGCCCCCGGTGTGCGGGCCGTGATGCGAACCCGTGAAGGGACTTCGGCGGCGCCGGCGCCTCAGATGCTGGACTCCGGGCCCGGCGCAAAGTCATCGTGCCGGTGTTTTCGGATCCGGCCGTAGACGGCCCAGCCAGGCTGGGGCGAGGGCTGGGGCTGGGGACGATCCTCGGCTTCCCACGAAGACCCGTCACTCGGGCGGCACGAGGGTGAAGTAGCGGTCGAGCACGCCCTGGTCCCCCGTCACCTCGTCGAGGCGGTCCGCGGGAATCCGGTGCCAGAGGAACAGCATCAGGTCCGACGCCGTACCGGACAGCTCGACGTCGCACGGTCCGTCGTCGTCGGCATCGAGCCGTACGTCGTCGCCTTCGAGGTGCACCGTCCACCGGCCCGTGCCGTCGGTCCGGCGGAAGCGGTAGCGCTCGCCCGTTCCGGCCGGGGCCTGCTTCCTGGAGCGTCGTGCCGGTGCCATGACCTCGAAGTTCTGACGCACGGCGTACTCCGCGAGCTCGGTGTCGACCGGCTGGGGCACTCCGAGTGCGCCCTCGGCGTCCCAACGGTGCACCGCGGCCTCGATGGTCTGCATCCGCAGCCAGAAGCCGACGGTCTGCTCGCGCGACCACGTCCACACGGCCGCGTCAGGAGGGCTGTTCCTGAAGTGGGTCTCCAGTGTGGCGGCCCCCTTGGCGTAGGCGTCGATCAGGCTCTCCGGCACCGGTCCTCGGTGCGGTGGCGTGCTTTCCGGCGTCGGCCAGCCCTTACGGTCCGCGGGCAGGCCGGCGAAGACGGCCGCGAGGTCCGGCGGCTGCTGGAGCAGATCCCTGAGGATGTGGTTCACATACAGGTGTACGCCGCCGAGGTGCGCGATCAGGTCGGACATCGACCAGCCGGGGCAGGACGGGACCAACGGCGCGTCGTCGAAGTGGGTCGCCTCACGGGCGGCGGTCTCGAACGCCCGGGTCTCGCGACGGAAGTGAGCGGTGAAGTACATGGCCTCACAGTGCCACCCCTCCCGGCCGGTCAAGCCTGGATTCTTTCGGCCGGACTCGCCTTGTCGCGGAAACTGCGATCCATGGCGTGACGCCCCCATCCCTGCCGCGCCCGCTGCCGGGCCCCGCAGCACCGCAGCACCGCAGCACCGCAGCACCGCAGCACCGCAGCACCGGGAGTCGATCGTCAACTCTCAGGCGCCAGGCTGGAGACGGGCCGGTACCGGCTCACCTGCTGCTGTCGGGCCGCGCCGACAGCCCTCGGCGCAGGCACTCGGTGAGGCGGGCCGCGATGCTCCCATCGGGGTCGAGCCGGGGGTTGAAGATGGTGACGTCGAGGCCGACGGCCCGTTCGTCGGCCAGTGCCGTCCGCAGCACGCTCTCCAGCTCCTGCCAGGTCAGCCCACCGGGGAGGCGGTAGTCGACGGCGGGCATGATCGCGTCGTCCAGGACGTCGACGTCGAGGTGGACCCAGTACCCGGCGCTTCCGCCGGCGGCGAGTCGGCCGACCGCCTCGCGTGCTGCCTCAGCGGCACCGGCCGCACGCACACCGTCGAGGTCGATCGCGTGCAGCTGTGGCGGGAGGGGCTGCATCCCGGCCTGCGTGGACTCGGCGGAGTCGCGGAAGCCGAAGGCGACGACATCCTCGTCCCGGAGCAGGGGCCCGCGGCCTTCGAGGTCGGTGAGCAGCCGGGGGCCGCGGCCAGTGGCCAGGGCGAGTTCCATCGACGCCGCCTCGCCGGCCGGTTCCGCCGACGGTTGGTAGAAGTCGGTGTGGCCGTCGAGGAACAGCAAGCCGAAGCGACCGCGGCGTCGCAGGGCGAGGAGGTTGCCGAGCAGGATGCTGCAGTCGCCCCCGAGGACCACGGGAAAGCAGCCACGGTCGAGGACACCGCCGACCGCGTCGGCGAGTCCGACGGAGTACCGCGCGATACCGACGGAGTTGAGGATGCCGGTGTCAGGGTCCCGCGTCGGGTCGTACGCCGGCGCTTCGACCCGGTCCGTCCGTAGCGCCCCGAGGTGTGCCGGCAGACCGGCGTCGAGGAGAGCCGTCGGCAGGTCCTGGACGCCGGACGGCCGCAGCCCGAGCACGGACGGCGCCTCGATGATCTCCAGTTCTGGCACGTCCGGACTCCTTCGTCGGCCGGGCCGGGTCGACCGGCATGCCTCTTCGGCGTCATCCGGTGGAGTGCCGCCGATGCAGGACCCATGGTGCCGCGCCAACGCGTACGCCGAGCTTTCGACACAGCCCCGGGCACGCTCCCGGGCACCTCGCCTCCGGTACGGATACGCCGCTGGATACGAAGGCCGGGCCGACGGCCCGGCCCCAACTGCCCGACATGCCGGCGGGCGTCCGGCACATCGATCGCCTCCGCCGTATGCCTCTGCATGCCCCCGCATGCAGCCGCTTTCCGGGCTACTGGGAGAGCAGTCCGCCCGTGTACGGGTCCTCGGCGAGCATGCGCCAGGAGTGGCTCGAGGTCCGGAACGCTTCCGGGTCGACGACCTCCACCAGCTCCTCGACCCGCGAGTGCAGCAGGGCGAGCGGGTCGTACACGCGCCAGGTCTCGTGGTGGGTGTCGCCGGCGAACAGCTGCGGGTCGGCGGCGCGCATGCGTCGCTCCGCGGCCTCGATCACCTCGGCGACGACAGCGGGCCCCCGGCGGTTGCCGTATCCGCCGTCCTGCGGCACCGCCCCTGACACCGACTCGGCCGCGTCGAGCAGCCCCGAGAGGGCGGACAGGTCGGACGCGAGCAGGTCGCGGCGGATCTCTCCGGGCCGCTCGGGGTGCGTACGTCCGGACCGATCGGCCAGGTACACCTCGCCGGTCACGCCGTCGAGCACGACACGGGTACCGCAGTAGTCGGTCTCACCGAGGACCAGCAGCCGCCCGTCCGCGACCGCCTCGCCGCCCTTTCCCTTGGTGAGGGGCTCCAGCCGGCCGCTGCGCAGAACGCCGAAGTCGAGGTCGGCGGCAGCCTCGGGCAGCCCCTGCTCGCTGAGGAACCGCCGGCTCGGACCATGTGACAGCCGCTCCGGCAGAGCCGCCGCCGCTGTCCGGCACATCCCGCCCGCTCCCGCGCCCGCTCCGACAGGTTGCCGCCCGGCTGTCGAATCGGTACCCATGCCCCGTATCTCCCCCTCTGACGATGATCGCCGTGGTGTTGACGACCTTAGCGGCCCCCGACTTCGGTCAGGGCGGGGAAGAGCCAGGGCCGGGTCCTGCCAGAACTCGACCCGTCCAACCGGGCGGGCGCGAAGCCATGTCGTACGCCTCTGCCTGGGCGTTGAGCACCACCAGGCGACCGCGCGGTGGCGCAGCCGGGTGATGGTCTCACCCGCTGTGCAGGCCGTCGTCTCAGAGCCGGACCCTCCAGCTGACGGTGGACTTCAGCGTCCCGGCGATCTTCGGGTCCCGCACTGAGGGCGTACGGTCCTCGACGGTGACCGACAACGTGTGCGTGCGCAGGTCGAGCAGCCGCAGAAGCAGGTCCGACACCCGCACCCGAGTACGGCCGGCGAAGGGCTTCAGCTCCTTGCCGTCCAGATACCAGCGGATCCTGAGCTGACGCCCGTCCGCGCCCGTCAGCCGGGGTACGGCGACTTTCGCGGTGTCTTCCAGGCGGAGGGTGCGACTCGTGGGGGTGACCGCGGTGACGAGGTTCGCATGGCGGTGGAAGCCTGCGATCATCGACTCGACACCGGGCAGGTTGAAGGGCTTGCCGAGGGAACGCATCAGGGAGTTGTCGGTGGGCCGGTACAGCCCCTTCACGTAGTAGCCCCCGCCCTCGTACGTGCCGACGGTGCCGCCGTCGGGGGACTCCTCGCCCAGCCAGCGGTGCCACTTGGCCCGCTGCCCGGCCATGTCCTCGGCCGTCAGTACGGAGATGTTGGAATCGGCGGGCTCGGGGCCCGTGTATTCCTCGTAGCCCGGGTAGTCCGGGTAGTAGTACTCGTCGGCGAGCTTGCCCAGCGAGTGGCCGGTCTCGTGGATGGCGACCTGGCCGGACTTCTCGTTGCCCGCCGAGGCGGTCGAGATCCCTTCGTAGCCGAGGGTCGCACTCGGCTCGTTGTAGCCCGCGCCGCCGTACTTGGCGCTGTTGGCGAGTACGAGCACCAGGTCGGCCTCCGGTGCCTTCGCCACGTACGCGTCGACCTTGTCCTGGTCGATGCACAGCAGCCGCTCGATGTCGTCGCACCAGAAGTACGATCCCAGGGCCGTGTCCCGGACGATGTCCGGACCGGGGTCGCCCGAGACGCCGGACTGGTTCGAGACGGCGTCGACGGCCCAGACGTTGAAGAGGCTCTGGTACGTCGTGTACGGCTCGACGGCCGCGAGCTCGGCCCACTTCTCCCTGGCGTCGGTGTGGAACCGGTCCAGTTCGGCGGTGGTGTAGCCGTCCCCGACGACGACGATGTCCAGCCGGTCGTCGGTGGAGCCGTTGTCGATCAGTTTGGTGACCTCGCCGTCAGCGGCCTCCTCTGCCGCCGAAAGCCGGGAGGACGGCTGGTCCCGGCCCTTCTGCGGTACGTGCGTGTGGCCGGATCCGGCGGCTGCGCCGTGCTCCGGCCCGGGTATCTCGACCTCGACCCCGGCCGCGGCCCCCGCCTCGGCCGCGGCCGCCGGTCCGGAGGGTGCCACGGGACCGGCGGCCGCGCTGCCGGGTGCGCCGGCCAGTACGACTGTGAGGGCAGCGGCCGTGCCTGCCACCGCCATGACTCCGCGCCGAGCTGAACGCATGGAATTCTCCCCCTGCCAAGCAAGTTAAGTGAACGCATAAGCATGCTGAACGGATTGCTTAACCTAGGTGGAGGCACGGAAGGTGCGCAATCCCTACTGCCCCTGAATACTGGGGAGTTCAAGAAACAGGGGGTTCCCATGGACGAACCGGCCGAGATCGGCCTTCGGGTGCAGCGCCTGCGCAACGAACGCGGGCTGACACAGCGACAGTTGGCCGAACCTTCCTACACCCCCGCGTACATCTCGACACTGGAGTCCGGCAAGGTCCGGCCCTCCGAGACCGCGCTGCGCTTCCTCGCGGAGCGGCTCGGCACATCCTTTGAAGAGCTGTCCACCGGCCGCCCCGCCCATCTGGCCACCGAGCTGCGGCTCGCCCTCACCGACGCCCAGCAGCAGCTCGCCACCGGCTCCGCCGACGAGGCCGCCGTCCGCTACCGCCGGCTCCTCACGGACGCGGAACACCTCGGCCTCGCTCCCGAGCAGGCCGAAGCGCTCCTCGGACTCGGCGAATGCGCACTGGAGACGGGCGAACTGACCAACGCGGGACGGCACTTCGAGGCGGCACAACAACTCCTGGCCGGTGAACCGCTGCCCCGCCGGGCCCGCGCGATCCGGGGCCGCGCCATCGCCCACCTCCTCGCCGGGGAGCTGCGCTACGCCTGCTATCTCCTCGAGTCCACCATCGACGAGCTCGGCGCCAGCGGTCTGGCCGACCCCGAGGCGCTGGTGCTGCTGTACGCCGCCGTCATCGGCCCGTACATCGACATGGGCGCCCATGCCCGCGCCGCCCACGCCGCCGAGCTCGCCCTGGCCCTGGCGCCCCAGGTCAACGACCCGGCGCTGGTGGCGGGCATGCATCGGCAGGTGGCCCGTACGTTCCTCGCCGAAGGGCGCACGACCGACGCCGACGCCTCGCTCGCCAAGGCCCAGGCGATCTACCGGCAGCTGAGGCTGCGGACCGACCTCGCGCACTGTCACTGGATGCGCGGCTACGTCCACGCACAGAACGGCGAACTCACCCTCGCCGAGGAGGAGTTGCGCACCGCCCGGGACATGCTGACGGCCAAGCGCGCCGTGCTCTACACCGCCCAGGTGGAGGTGGAGCTGGCCGACGTACTGCGCCGGCTCGGGCGGCTCGACGAGGCGGCCGGCCTGCTCTCGGCACTCCTGGAGCTGGGCGACCGGCACGGGGCGGTGCATGCGGGCGGCGCACACCGCCTGCTCGGGCTCATCGCCGAGGAGCGGGGGCAGACCGAAGCCGCCGAGGAGCACTACGTCCTGGCGCTGGCCCTGCTGGAGCGCAGCGGGGCCAGCGGCGACCTCGCCGACCTGTGCCGTCTGCTGGGCGACCTGCTGCGGCGCAGCGGGCGCACCGAGGCCGCGCTGGACGCGTACCGCACGGGACTGGGTCACCGGGCAGCCCCCGGCACGACGACCCTGGGACCGGCCCCGGCGGCTCCGTCGATGCCGCGCCGCTGAGAGCTGCCCGGCGACGGCGACACCTTTCGGGCAGAGACTGCGGCGGGCCTCCGCTCTGCCGAGTACACCGGACGCACCCTGCGTGAGCACTACGGCCTGCCCCGGCCCGCCAACCGGTTCACCGGGGCGGCCTCCGACGCGAGGCGGGTCGTTCGAGCGGCCGTACGAGTCGTGAGCCGAACGTGTGACGGCTCTCCGGACGGTCGGCCGGTCGCCATAGCATCGACCGCCTGCTCGCGGAGCGGCGACGCGCCTGGCACGCCTTGTTGAACCGGTTCCCCGTCTCCCACGGGTGAACCGGTTACTGCCTGTGGGCTTGTCGTGCCGCGCCCCGGGCCGGGACGCGGTCGACTGGGGATGCTGCCGCATTCCTTCGCACGACCACCCGGGAGAGACATGTCGCACCATCTCAGCGGGCCCGACCTCCGTTCCCCGAAAGGGGACGCGCGCCTCGACCTGACGGATCTCTTCGTCTTCCCGGCCCCGGGCGGCCATCGCACCGTCCTCATCATGAACGTGAATCCGTTCGCCCCCAGCCAGGGCGACGCCTTCCACCCGGAGGCGGTCTACCGGATCAACGTGGACACCGACAGCGATCACCGGGCCGACGTGGCGTACAGCTTCGTCTTCTCCGAGCCACTCGACGGTGAGCAGACCGCGACCGTCCTCCGGGCCGTCGGCGATGCGGCGCGCGATCACGAGGCCGCCGGGGAGGTTCTCTTCACCGAGGTCCCCGTCGCGTTCGGGCCCGAGCCGTTGCCCGTCGTGTCCGGCGAGCACCGCTTCTCCGCCGGCCTGCGCAGCGACCCGTTCTTCGCGGACCTCGACGGCATCGTCAACGACTTCACATGGACGGGCAACGACTTCGGCGCCGACAAGAACGTCTTCGGCATCGTCCTGGAGGTGCCGGACTCCGACCTGGGCGACGATCCCATCGGCGTGTGGGCTCGCGTCAGCGTGCGCGAGAACGGCGAACTGCTCTCGGTCGATCGCGGCGCCCACCCCTCCCTCACCGCGTACTTCAACGCCAACGAGGTCAAGGACTCCTACAACGCGGGCGAACCCGCCGACGACTGGGCGACATACCTCGAACCGTGGTCCGCGGTCCTCGCCCGCACCGGCGGCTACGACAGGGCGGGTGCCGAGCGGGCGCTGCGCACCGTGCTTCCCGACATTCTCGACTACGACCGCGAACGGCCCATCGCGTACCCCAACGGGCGCACCCTCACGGACGACGTGACCGACGCCCGCCTCGCCATGGTCACGGGCGGCAAGATCACCGAGGACCACATCGGCCCGCACACCGACCTGCTGCCCGAGTTCCCGTACCTGGGCCATCCGCACCCCCTCGGGTAGCCCCCGGGCTCTGCCTCTGCTCCTGCCGCTGCCTGCAGCACGGGATGTCCTGACAGAGGCAGAGGCACGGGCCGGACGGTGACCCCACCGCCGTGCTGGTGGGCGGCGCGGTGGTGGCGACGGCGTCCGGAGCGGCACACGCGATGCTCCACGGGCCGACCTCCCGCGCTCTTGTGCCCGGCTCCCCGCTGCCCGATACTCCAGCGCAGCGCTTGTCGGGAACACGTCACCCATCCTGTCCCCGGCTGCGCCTCACGGGCCCCTCACCCCCCGGGCCCCTCCCATCCCCAGGAGGAGATCTGTGAGGAACGAGCGCACCACCTCCCCCAGCGGCATCGCGAGACGCATCCAGATGCTCGCCGCCGCGTTCGGACTGGCAGCCGCCGCCGTCGCCCTGCCGAACGCCAACGCGGCCACCCTCCAGACGTACGGCGCAGCCCAACTCGGCCGGGTCAGCGACGCAGTGGAGAAGGCCGGGGTCGGCGGCACCGCCTGGCATGTCGACAGCGCTTCCGGACGGGTCGTCGTGACCGCCGACAGCACCGTCTCCAGCGCCGGGATCGCGAAGATCAAGAAGGCGGCGGGCGCGGATGCGGGCGCCATCCAGGTGGAGCGGGCCCCTGGTGTCTTCACGCCGCTCCTCGGCGCGGGCGATGCCATCTACGGCGGTGGCTACCGCTGTTCGCTCGGCTTCAACGTCGTCAGCGGCAGTACGTACTACTTCCTCACGGCCGGCCATTGCGGCGACGTCGCCGACACCTGGTACACCAACTCCGGTCTGACCACGCTCATCGGACCGACCATCGGCTCCAGCTTCCCGGGCAACGACTACGCCCTCGTCCGCTACGACAACGCCTCGCTCAGCCACCCGGGCGGTTTCAGCGCGGCGAACGCCTATGTCGGTGAGCCGGTCAAGCGCACCGGCTCCACGACCGGCACACACAGCGGCACCGTCACCGCGCTGAACGTCACCGTCCACTACAGCGGAGGCGGAGGCACGGTCCGCGGCATGATCCAGACCAACGTCTGCGCCGAACCCGGCGACTCCGGCGGCCCGCTCTACGACGGCAGCAAGGCGCTCGGCATCACCTCCGGCGGCAGCGGGAACTGCTCCTCCGGCGGCACGACGTTCTACCAGCCCGTCCCCGAGGCGCTGAGCAAGTACAAGGTCAGCGTCTACTGACGCCGGTTACGCAAGAGGGCACGAGCCCTCAGGTGAGGCACTGAGGAGCTCCTACGGCACGGGGCGTCCCACGCCGGGTGGTGAGCATCCGGTGCGGGGCGTCCCACTGCCTGCGGCCCTGCTGCCGGAGCGACCAGGCGACGAACGCCCACCAGCAGCTACGAGGAGGATCTCGGCGGGGTGTCCCCGGCCCAGGGGCGAGCGGTCTCGAGTTGAGCGGCCAGTGACAGCAGTGTCGTCTCGTCGTCCCGGCGCCCGACCAGCTGTACGGCGACAGGCAGGCCGGAGTCGGTGAACCCGGCCGGGACCGAGGCCGCGGGGTTGCCGGTGACGTTCCACAGCGCGCAGTACGCGATCATCGGCATCGCCCGCAGCACGGCCCGGACCGTGCCGGTGCCGCTCAACTGGCCCGTCCTGGGCGGCAGGCTCGCGATCGTCGGGGTGAGCAGCACGTCGATCCGGTCGAAGACCCGGTTCGCCTCGGCGGCGACCTTCTCACCCTGCGCGATGCCCCAGCGCGTGACTCCCGGCCGGGCCCACGCGCCGAGGCGCACCGTCTCACGGGTCCGCCGCTCGAGCCGCTTGTAGTCGTCCATCGCGAAGGCCTCGGTGCGCAACCCGGCGAACCATTGCGGCACGAACGCCGCCGTCGGGTCCGGGTAGCGAGGATCGATCTCCTCGACGTGATGGCCCAGTTCTGCGAGCAGCGCCGCCGTATCCGTGACGGCCCGAACCACCTCGGCCGCCGGCCGCACTCCGCGGGCGACCGGCTTGGTGGACCAGCCGATCCTCAGCCGCCCGGGTCCGCTCGCGGCGGCCGCGGCGAACGAGGTGGCCGGCTCGGCGGCACGGAACATGTCCCCGGCCGTGGAACCTCGGATCGCGTCGTGGACGAGGGCGCAGTCCAGCACCGATCGCGTCAGCGGACCGATCACGCCCAGCCCCCACCACAGGTGCGGGTGCGGGGAGGTGGAGACGCGGCCGCGTGCGGGCTTCAGCCCGAACAGTCCGCAGCAGGCGGCCGGAATCCGGATCGAGCCGCCGCCGTCTCCGCCGATGGCCGCCGGAACGAGACCGGCCGCGACGGCCACCGCGGAGCCACCGCTGGAACCACCCGGTGAGTGCTCGAGCGACCACGGGTTGCGCGTGGCGCCGTGCGCCGACGACTCGGTGAACGGAAACAGGCCGAACTCCGGCATGTTCGTCTTGCCGATGACCACCGCCCCCGCGGCACGCAGTCTGCGTACCACCTCACTGTCCGCTGCCGCGGGCCGGGTGTTGGCGGCGGTGCCGAACGTCGTCACGTGACCGGAGACGTCGTTCTCCTCCTTGACGGCGACCGGCACCCCGTGCAGCGGACCCCGATCGTCCAGTGGTATGGCATCCCGCCGAGCGGCTTCGGCCAGCGCCTCTTCGGCCATGACCACGGTGAACGCGTTGAGGGTGTCGTCGTGGTCCTCGATGCGGGCGAGCAGCAACTCGGTGAGCTCACGGGCTGATACCTCACCGGCACGGACGGCTGCGGCCTGCCCGGCAACTCCTGCGTACACAAGATCCTCAGTCATTGACGGGGAACGTACATCCGGCCGCCGTCGCCCACGTAGCGCAAGCCATGGTGACGCCCGTCACATCCTCACTCCCTGGACGTCGTCGGGCGGTTCCCCTTGGACTTCTTCTCGGACTTCTTCGCTGCGATGCCCCGGGCCAGTTCGAACGCGGCAACCGGGTCCGCCTCGTTGTTCCAGGGCGCCGCGCCGCACCAGGGGCCGATACGGCGGAACTGCTCCAGTGCCGCCTCGTGGAGTCCGGCCTTGCCGAGGTGGTAGGCCAGCTTGTGGCGCAGCCGGGGCAGGCGTTCGTCTTCGCCGGGCACCTGATTCAGGGAGTCGGCGACGGTTTCGAGCAGTTCCCTGGCCTTGCTCGAGGAGGGTACGGCCGAGGAGCCCTTCTCGAGCTCGTCCAGCGCGTGCAGATGCATGCCGGCGAGCGGGCTTCCGGCCGGGGCGTACCGTACGGCACGCTCGGCGAACTCCAGCATCAGCTCGTCGGAACCGAACCACTTCGCGCACCAGTACTGCAGGGCCTGCCAATGGCCGGCGTAGTGGTACGGGGCACGCGCCACGAGCCCTTCCCACAGCGGTCGGAACTGGGCTCCGGAGTACTGCACTCCACGGGCGGCGGTGACCATGACGACCCACGGACCGGGGTTCAGCGGATCGAGTTCGGCGGCCTGCTTCGCAGCGGTGATCGAGGCGGGGAGCAGCTCCCGGAATCGGTTCATCCGCTCAGCCGGGACCTTGTGCGCGTACTCGGTGCCGCGGATCGCCCAGGCGCGGTGGAGGAGCATCTGGGCGTGCAGGGTGGCGGCGTCGCAGTTCTCCGGCTGAACCGCGCGCCAGTCGTCCAGCCAGGCGTCCGCTTCGTCGGCGATCTGCTGCAGCAGTTCCATCCGGGACCACCGCTCGTCCCAGTCCTCGCCGGCGGCCTCCACATACGCGGCCGCCGGCCGCCAGTCGCCCTCCCAGGCCGCGTCCGCGACGGCCTGAATTTCCTTGTGCCGATAGAGGGGCGCGGGCGGCCCTGCGCGCTGGGGGTCCAACTGCTCCCGGGGCACGAGTCCGTACTCCTCGGGCACGAATCGATTGCGGACCCAGCTCTTGCGGCGCGCAGGCGCCAGGAAGATGCCGCCCAGCCAGGCGAAGATTGCGCCGGTGATGACGGCGAAGATGATTGTCACGGCCGCGATCATCCCTGGCCACAGTCGCACAGAGCAACAACTTTGGCCATGGCTCGGCCTGTGCGCCCGGGCCCATTTGACGTGCACGCTCTCGATCCGCGCCGCCTCGGCACACCGGGCGGCCCGGCAGCGCGCCTGCTGGGCGGACAATTTCGGCGAATCCGGCTGTCGGCACCACTCGCCGCCACTACGGTGACGGGCATGAGCGCCGACGACATCAGCCCCGCCGACCAGTGGCCGATCCCCCCGGCCTGGATGTTCGCCTGCACCGACTGTGTCCGCCTCTACGAGACGATGAAGGACATCCAGGCCGTCACCGACGAACGCTGGCTCACCGGCCAACGCGGAGTGGACTGGGACCCTTTCGACAGCGCCGTGAGCTCACAGATCCGCGTCGCCCATCATCTCGCATCCGCCCACCCGGACCTCCTGCCGGACTGGGACCCGGCCTGCGCACGGTGCACGGAGCACCAGGCCCACCTCGCCAGACTGACCCAGTCGGGCACAGGGCCGGGAACGGCAACAGCAGCCGGCGAGCACCGCGCCTACCACCTCTTCGCACCGCCGCGCAGAGCGGGACTCATGTAGCCGAGCCGAAAGCCGGGCGAGCGCCCGCGGTCTGTCCTACGGCACTCCCCCGGGCCTCCGTGTCACCGTCCGTGCGGGGCCGTCGCGGGCTCCGGCGTTCCTCCGACTCGACGCGAACTACGCAGCGAACGCGGCGGGTTCGCCGAGGCGGGCAGCCGCTGTCCGCCACGCAGCCGTCACTGCCGTGCGGGCCTGAGCAGTCCGCATGGCACCGTCACCGGTCAACTCGAGCGGAGCTCCCACGTGGACGTGCAGATTCGGGCGGCGCAGTGGCGCGGTGGCCAGGCCCGCGATCTGCTTGGCAGCATTCCCCGAGATGACCCTGCGTGCCCCGGCCTGCCCCACAGGAACGACAGGAGCTCCGGTGCGGAGGGCGAGCCGGGACAGGCCACTGCGGAAGGGACTGGGGGCCGCCTCCGCGGCGTCCTTGCGGCGCGGGAGGCCGCCCTCGGCGTAGATGAGGACCAGCCGTCCCCTCTCCAGGGCCGCTGCGGCGAGGTCGAGGGCGTCCGCAGCCCGCCGGGTCCTGCGGAACACCGGGACGTGTCCTCCGCGGGCCAGCGTGTGCCCCAGGAGCGGGACACGCCACAGGCCGGCGGCAGCCATGACGACCGGCTCGACACCGAGGCGGTGCAGAGCGGCGAGCACGATGGCGGGGTCGGCGAGCGAGGTGTGGTTCGCGGCGAGAATGCTGCCCGGCGCCAGTTCGGTACCGTCGTCGGCGGTCACCGAGAGGCGTCCCACCGCGGGCACCAGAACACCGGCGATACAGCTGAGCATGTTGGTCTCCCGGTCTCGACGATGTTGAGCTACATCGTCGGCGGCGAGCGGCCTGCGGGCGTGAGCAGGCGTACTCAACTCCACCCCGGCGCCGTACCCGGATCACAACCTTGCACGCGCAGGAGTCGGGCCGGCTATCGGTCCGTTGCGAGTGCCTCACCGCCGCCGGCGGAGGCAGATCGCCGGGAAGCAGCCGCCGCGTCGAGGGACACCTCCATGGTCCAGGGTCCCGCGCCGAGCAGTTCCAGGTGGTGGGTGTGCAACGCGTTCAACGTGCTGCGATGACCGACGCTGACCAGCATGCACTCGGGCAGTGCATCGTGCGTCAGGGTGTAGAGCGCGTGCTCGATGCCCTCGTCGAGGGCGGACGTCGCCTCGTCGAGAAAGGCCAGACATGGCCGGCTCAGGAGGATCCGGGCGAACCCGAGGCGCTGCTGCTCGCCCGGAGACAGGATGCGCGACCAGTCGATCTCGTCGTCGAGCCGATCCTCCAGGTGGCCCAGGTGCACGCTGTGCAACACCTGGCACACCCGCTCGTCGTCCATCCGGTGCGCAGACTGCGGATAGGCCAGCGCGGTGCGCAGCCTGACCAGGGGCAGGTACGGCCGCTGGGACAGGAACAGGGTGCGGCCGTCGGTGGGTCGCCATACGGTGCCCTCGGCGTGCGGCCACAGGTTCGCCAAGCTGCGCAGCAACGTGGTCTTGCCGCTGCCCGAGGCACCCTTGATCAACAATGCCTGCCCCGGGTTCAGGCTCAGACTCAGTCCCTCGATCAGGGGCCGGCCGTCGGGACGGCGTACCGTCAGGTCCTCGATCTCCAGCGCGTCGGGAAGGTCCGCGGCTGTCAGGGACGGCAACGAACGAATGCGTTTCTGTGACGAACGAGGTGATGTCTTCCTGGATGCGCTGGTCGGGGTTGTCGACCGGCGCTTTCACGAACCGCACCCGGTGGTAGGCGCGTCCCTTCAGCCAGTCGGCGACCATGTGATCGGTGAGCCACATCTGCCAATGGATGACAAACATCTCGTCGATGAGAGAGGTGAGCAGCGTGCTGACGACGACGATCGTTATCAGCACGCCGGCGATGGCGATGGCGTACCAGAACGCCTTGGAGTCCATCCTCTGCAGCGCCGTGATGAAGTCGTTGTTGACAAAGGTGAACAGCAGGGTGAGACGCACCGTGAGGGTCGTCAGCCACAGCATCAGGGCGAGGGTGAGCAGCGGTCGCCAGCTGATCCAGCTGCGTCGGGGCCGGAAATAGGGAAAAGCGATCCGCCGGAATTTCTGTCCCCAGTGGGTGTAGCGCGCCAGCAGGACAACGACTACGGCGAAGGCGGCCACAGTAATAGCAAAGGCCTTCCCCATCCAGATGAGACTGGTGAGCCTTCGCGCTCCCAGTCCAACGATGCACTCACAAGATTCTCCCGCGGCAGCATTCTGTGGTGGTGCAGGTTCTGCCTCAGTACGCCACAGCGCACGGTGCACCCTCATGTAGCGGAATCTCGTGGCTGGACATTCTCACGCGATCTTGGTGGCCGGTTTGCGGCCTGCGGAAATGCCGTCCGGGAATGACCACCTTGCCTTCATCCGCCGACCGCAACGCGATCACCCGGTCAGGACCCCTGTTCGACCGGACAGGCTCGTTGTCGGCGGATCGCGTCTCAGGTCAGATTCAGCCCGCCGTCGAGCACTATGACCTCACCGGTGAGATAGGTGTTGGCGATCACTGAGGCCACCAGGTCCGCCACATCGGCGGGCTGGGCCGGGCGGCGCATGGGCGCGCGGTCCCGCCACAGCTCGTGCGCCTGTGCCCAGTCCTTCGTCATCGGCGTGTCCACCAGCCCAGGCGCCACCGCGTTGACCCGCACCTCGGGTCCGAGCGCGGCCGCGAGCAGCCGGGTCACGTGATTCAGCGCGGCCTTGCTCGCCGCGTACGGCACCGATGAGCCCTTGGGGCGCACCCCGGCGTGGCTGGTGACGTTCACGATGCTGCCGCCCGCGGGGGACTGGCGCAGCGCCGGAAGTGCCGCCGTGCACAGCACCCATGGCGCGATCAGGTTGACCTCCAGCAGCTGCCGCCAGTCCGCCGGTGTCGCCGCGGCCAGGTCGTCGTGCGGGATCGGCCGGCTGATGCCCGCGTTGTTCACCAGCACGTCCAGCCGCCCGTACCGGTCGAGCGCCGCATCGACCAGCCCCCGGGCTTCCTCCTCCACCGCCAGATCCGCCCGCACGTACGCCCCGCCGAGCTCCGCCGCCAGCGCCTCCCCGGCCTCCGCGCTGCGCCGAGAGTGCACGACGACCCGCATCCCGTCCGCCGCCAGCCTCCGTGCGACGGCCTCCCCGATCCCCGACGTGGACCCGCTGACCAGGGCGACGGGCCGATCCGCTGGTTCGATCTGTTCGATCCTCATGCCCGCGGATCCTGCCACGGGCCCCGGTGACTGGTCGGCCGCCCGTCCTCATCGCACCGGCCGCTTCACCTGCGTGTGCGCGGGCGCGGGGCGCGGGGCGCCGTCAGACGAACGGGACGGCGCGAGCCGTGTCGACGGTGCCGAGGACCGCGGCGATGCCCTGTGCCAGGAACGGGATCCGGTGCGCCGATACGCCGGCGATGTTGATGCGCCCCGAGGCCGTGCCGTAGATGGCGTACTGCCGGCGCAGCCGACGCATGTCGTCCGGCGTGAGCGGCAGCATCGAGAACATGCCCTTCTGCCGCGCGAGCGCCTCCGCCTGGACGCCGCAGCCCAGCGCACCGAGGTGTGCGACCAGATCCGACCGGTTGGCCGTGATCCGGTTGCGCATGACGTCGAGTTCGGCCTGCCAAGCGGCCCGCAGCTGCTCGTCCTCGAGGATGGTGGTGACGACGGCGGCGCCGTGCTCCGGTGGCATCGAGTACAGCGTCCGTGCGGCGTTCTGCAGTGCCGTTTCCACGTGCCGCAGCGCCTGCCGCGACGATCCGAGGACGACTGCGCAGCCGGTGCGGTCGTTGTAGAGGCCGAAGTTCTTGGAACAGCTGACGGCGATGAGCATCTCCGGGAGCCGGTCGGCCAGCATCCGGGTCGCCCTCAGGTCGGCCTCCAGGCCGTCACCGAGCCCGTGGTACGCCAGGTCGACGAAGGGAACCCAGCCGTTCGTCGCGGCGAGCTCGGCCAGCGCCTCCCATGTCTGGAAGGACGGGTCGACTCCGGTGGGGTTGTGGCAGCAGCCCTGGAGCAGGACCACGTCTTTGCTTCCGGCGGCACGCAGGTCGTCGAGCATGCCCGTGGTGTCGGGGAGCCCTTCGGTGTCGAGTCGGCCGTATGTCCGGACCTTCAGACCGGCGGCTTCCAGGATGGGCCGGTGGTTGACGTAGGCGGGGTCACTGATCCACACCGTCGTGCCCGGGTGGGTCTGGCGCACCAGGTCGGCCAGCAGCCGCAGTGCTCCGGTGCCTGCCACGGTCTGGACGGCCGTGGCGCGTGCGGTCAGGGCTTCGGTCCCCAGGACCATGGACAGCATGGCGCGGTTGAAGGCGGTGTTGCCCGAGAGTCCGCGGTACTCCTTGGAGGCGGAACGTTCCGCCAGGTGCAGCTCGGCCTTCCGGACCGCTGTCATGACGGGGGTGGTCCCGGTGTGGTCGCGGTAGACGCCGAGGACGAGGTCGAGGCGCTCGGGACGCGTGTCGGCGGCGTACTCGGCGGCAAGGTCCCACAGCGGGTCGACGGGCGGGGAAGGGAGGAGCTCAAGCATCAGCGGGAACCTTGTGTCGGGGGCGGCGGTTGGCGAGGACCACGCCGGAGGTGATGAGGGGGACGCCGACGAGGACGGACAGGGTCGGCGACTCGTGCAGGAGGGGGATGGCGAGCAGGACGACCGCGACGGGGCTGAGGCTGCCGACGACCGAGCTGCGCTCCGGTCCCAGCCGGCGGATCGCGAACGCGTACAGCAGACCGGCACACAGGCCGACACCCAGGCCCTGCACGACGAGGAACAGCGCGATGTCGCCGCCGGTCGCCCGGGCGAGACCGGTGGGCAGGACATCGGTCAGGGCCAGGATCGCGATGACGGCGAACGACGGCAGGCACAGCAGCCCGATGGACCCGACCGGGTCGAGGTCCACTTCCCGCAGCCCCACGGTGTACAGGGCCCACAGGCCGCTGGCGACGAGCAGCGTGCCCGAACCAAGCAGCACGTCCTGGTCCAGCGCGGCGGTGTAGCGCCACACCAGCGCGACGACGCCGGCCACGATCAGCACCAGCCCGGCCCTCTGCGTTCCGCGCGGAGCACCTCGCCCGCCCGCAACCATGAGGGCCGAGACGAACAGCGGGACCATCCCGGGGACGATCGCACCGACGAATGCGGCCGACGTCAGCGACCCGCCGTACATCGCCGCGAGGAAGAACGGCACCCCGGCACCGCAGACGATCTTGGCCGCGGGACCCGGCCGCACGGCGGCCAGCCGGCGTCGGCGCCGCCACAGGGCGGGCGCCAGGACGACGAGGGGCACGCCGAACCGCAGCAGGGCCACGTCGGCGGGCAGCAGGGTGGAGGCACTGAGAGCGCGGGCGCTCAGGGCGAACGCGGCCCAGATCGTCACGGTCAGCACCAGTGCCAGGATTCCCGCCGTCTGCGGAGAGAGCCGTATGCCGGCGGCACGGAACACCGTGGAGGCGCTCTGGGAGGAGCTCTCCACCCCGGCGGGCGGCGCTGCCGCCGGCGCTTTCATCGTGACCACCGAAGATTCCTCCCGCCCGAATGACCTGCTCGGGCGGCGCTGACTACCGACCCTGGCTCTTGCCAGCAAGGTTAGAGCCATCAGCGGGGCAGCCGATTGCTAGTTCTGCCCTCGAAACCTAGCCTGGAGACAGAATCTGCCAAGGAGTGACGATGGACGCTGTGGATCTCCAGATCATCCACGAGTTGCAGGCGGACGGGCGGCTGTCCAACCAGGACCTGGCCGACCGTGTCCGGCTCTCCCCCTCGCCCTGTCTGCGCCGGGTACGCCGCCTGGAGGAGTCGGGCCTGATCAGCGGCTACACGGCCATGGTGGACCAAGTCGCCTTCGGCCTCCCGATCACCGTGTTCGTACGGGTCCGCCTGGAACGCCACACCGCCGAGGCCGTCAATGTGTTCGAGCAGCACGTCGGCCTCATCGAGCACATCCAGGACTGCTATCTGATGGCGGGCAGCAGCGACTACCTGCTCAGAGTCGTCATCGAAAGCCTGGAGGCGTACGAGACGCTGGTGCGCACGCAGATCCACGCCATTCCCGGCATCACGTCGATCGAATCCAGCTTCGCGTTCGGAAGCGTCAAACAGTCCAAGGTCTATCCGCGCCCCGGCAGCCCGTCGCGACCCGGCGCTGCCACCCCGCACACGGGCCGGGGGTCCGGCCGCCGGTCCGATGGCGGGGACGACCCCGGGAAGATCGTGCCTGCCATGTGATCCAACTCCACGCTTGCGTACGGCAGTCCATGGGAATAAACCTTGCTTCTCAGGGGGAACAAGGGGGGCTTGCCCATGAATGCAGGGGATCCACAAAGCCGTATCCCGGCCTATCCGGGCGTCGAGCGCTTCATCGACGCGTTCGACAAACTGGTGGTACAGCCGCGGCGCAGCCGCAGCAGAGTGCCGGTCGTCCTGCTCAGTGAGCCGGGCGGCGGCAATGCGGGACGCCGGATCGTCACGGGGCTCCGCTCAAGGATGCGCGGCCGCAGCGAGGTCCTCGCCCCGCACGCGTACATCCCGCAGATCCCGGACGGCACGGAGCCGCCGCCGCTCGAGCTCTTCGAGCATCTGACCCTTCAGCTGGCCGAGACGATGCCACCCGGCACCGGTGAACTACGGCTGCACAGCTACCGGTTGCTGCGCTCCGTCGTCACCGCGCCCGCCATCGAGGGACTCATGGAGCGCCGCCACGCCGAGCTGCGCAACCACTGCTACGCGGAGCACCGCAACTGGTCCCGTACCGCCCAGACCCTGTGGTGGCTCGGCGGCCGCGACCAGGCCAGCGGCGGCACGCTGCTCGAGCTGCTGTGGAACTTCGTCGCAGGCCCGCTCTTCCAGCGGCTGCCGCGCGCCTTCTACGGCTGGCGCGCCAACCGCCGCATGCTCGGGCGGGCCCGCAGCCGCAGCTGGTACGCCGAGTGGGTGCGCCGTCAGCACGGCAGCCCGCCCACCGACTTCTTCCGCTCCGCGCTCGACCTCGTACACGGCGAGCCGGCCAATGAGCCGGAGCGCATGGACCGAGTGCTCATGCACGCCCTGCTCGCCGACCTCGACCAGGCCTGCCGGGCCCGTCTCCTCAACCCCTGGCGGCGACGCCGCACCTCCCGCTTCGTGCTTCTCTTCGACGAGGCGGGGCCCGCCGACTCGCGCGTCCAGCGGTTCCTGCGTGAACTCCGCTCCGCCATGGAGGACTTGCGCTGTACCTCGGTGTTCGCGGTGGCGGGCGGCGTACGCTCGCTGGCCTCGCGCATCCCCGACATCGACGCCTCGGGCCTCGCCCACGCCGGCGCCGAGTTGATCAACATCGAGCGGCGCGGGATGGCGCCGGGTCAGCCGACCGGCATCGTCGTGCCGGTGGCCGAGGGTCCCGAGGACGACCAGGCGGCGGTGTACTGGCTCGGCCGCTGGCCCACGCTGGTGACGCCGTCGCCGCGCTGGGGTCCCGGCGCCGAGGTGGCCGGAGTGCTCGGCGTCGGAACGCTCGCACTCGCACTCGCCGCCGGCCTCGTCCTCGTACCGGACATCGCGAACCGCGAAAAGGACGACCCCTGCCAGGGCTCCGCTTTCCTCGGCACCGACGGGCAGTGCGTCGGCGTGTCCGAAGGCGCGGCCGGCTTCGGCAAGGAGCCCAGTGAGCAGGCCGTGCGAGCCGTGCTCCAGCAGATCGAGCGACAGAACGAGGAGGTCGACAAGGAGCTCGCGGGCCGGCCCGACGACGACCCGCGGCCCGGTCGTCGCACCGTTGTCTACTTCGGCCCGCTCACCGGCGGCAAGAACGCCGAAGACCCGGTGCGCGGGGGCACGTTGGCGGAGCTGCGCGGCATCGCGCTGGCACAGCAGCACATCAACGCCCAGGCGCTGCGCTCCGGCGAGCGCGTCCCGCTGCGGGTGCTCGCCGCCAACGCGGGTGACCGCTTCAAGGACGCACCCGCCGTCGCCGACCGGATCGCAGAGCTCGCCGCGAGCGATCCGTCCATCGTGGGCGTCGTCGGTTTCGGGCAGAGTCGCCGCAATACGTACGACGCGATACGCACCCTCGACAAGGCCGGCATCCCGATGGTCGGCACCTCGGGCACCGCCGATGAACTCCTTCGCCAGGGCGAGCACTACTACCAGACGGCCGCCACCGATGCGCGGGCCGCCGAGCTGATGGCAGCGTTCGCTTCGCGCGCCGGGATGACCGCCGGCGGGCAGAAGGCGCGCCGGGTGAGTCTTGTTGCCGACGCCAGCGACGCCTACAGCAACAGCCTTGCCGCGTCCTTCCGTGCCTCGTACGGACCGGGGCGCACCGACGTGCTCCTCTACACCCCCACCGACGCGCCGGAACCGGGACCGGTGCCGGGTGCGCTCGGCGGGCGGTCCGTGCCGACCGTGGAGGACCTGGCCCGCGAGGTCTGCCGTGCCGTGAGTGAGGAACCGCGAACGGCGGTGGTGTGGTCGGCGCGTGCCAGCCAGTTCCAGCTGTTCCTGGCCGAGATCGCCCGCATCTCCGGTGACTGCCCGAGGATCACCGTGCTCGGCGGCGACGACGTCACCAACACGCTGACGGACGAGCAGCGCCCCTGGGACGACTTCAAGGGCCTCACCCTCTTCTACGTCTCGCACGGCTACGCCCCCACGCTGGCGGCACGGAGCCCGGAGGCCGCGGCCTTCCTCGCCGCATACGACCGTGCGTACGGCGGCGACCACAGCGCCAGGACGAAGGCGATACGCGAGGACGGTCATGTCGCGCTCGCCTGGGACGCGTTGCGCTATCTCGCCGAAGGCATCGACCAGGCCTGGCGCACCACCGGCGGGCATGACGACCGCCTCGGCCGCGGGCTGCTGCAAGGCGTGCTCTACCAGGGCCTGGGCGGCGGGGGCTTCGACGGCGCCACCGGCCGTATCGACGCGCACGGCGCGGCGGGCGGGGGACGGCTGACGGAGGACAAGCTGCTTGCGGTGCTGCGGGGCAGCAGCGACGAGCCGGCGACCGAGCTGCTGTGCGGCACGGTGGCACGCGGCGATGAACGCAAGAGGTGGGGGCCCAAGGGCGAGGAGCACCCGTGTCCGTAACGGCGTCGGCTGCCGGAGCGCTGGGGCCGCACCGTAGTCGCCAACCGCTGGTATCCCTCTCCAGGAACAGCGCAACAGTGCGGTAGGGGCAGGATGCACTCGAACTCGGCCCAGCTCGTCCCAGCCCCGTCGCTCGTCAGCCGCGCTGGGCCGCGGCCAGGGCCGTGCGCAGCGTCGGGGTGTCCGCGCTCGCTCCCGGGTCGTCCATGGAGATGCCGAGACCTTGCGGGTTCTTCGCGTACGGGACGACATAGGCCGGCGTATCGCGCTGGAAGCGCCAGCTGTCGGCGAGGGGCCCCGCGTCCACGGCGTCGTATCCGAGGAGATCGAGCAGCCGGGTGGCGGCGGCCTTCGCCTCGGGGTCGTCGCCGGCGATCGGCAGGGCCGAGCGGTCGGCAGCGCCCGAGGGCCGAGCCAGCGCGGCCAGGTGCGCGAAGAAGATGTTGTTGAACGCCTTGACGACCTTGGCGTCCGGCAGATGCCGCTGGAGGAGTTCGCTGGTGGTGGTCTCTTCCGCGTCCAGTTCGGCGATCTGTCCGTCACGCTCGGGGTAGTAGTTGTTCGTGTCGAGAACGACCTTCCCCGCCAGCGGCGCCACCGGCACCTGGCGGTAGTTCTTCAACGGGACGGTGACCACGACCCAGTCGCCGGCGGCCGCCGCCTCGGCGGGTGTCGCGGCCCGCGCGCGGGGGCCCAGCTCAGCCACCAGGTCGGCGAGGGTCTCAGGTCCACGTGAGTTGCTAAGGACCACATCGAGCCCGGCGGCGACGCCCAGCCTCGCGAGAGTGCTGCCGATGTGTCCACTACCGATCAGTCCAAGAGTGCTCATGCTGATGACAGCCGGACACACGGCAGCCGTATTCCCCGTCCCTGCGCCTGGGGCCTTTCGGCCACGTTTGGCGTAGTCGCCGGGCCATCGGCGCCCGGCGGGCCATCACGGCTCGTCCTGTCCAAGGACGGTGGCGAGGTCGGCGAGGTGCTGGGAGACCGGGCCCAGGGTGAGCAGGCCGCTGCCCGCCCCGGCCAGCTCGGTCGCCGCAGGGGTGAGCTCGCTGTAGGCGCGCTCCATCGTCTCCCGATCACCGACGGCGACAGCTGCCCGTGCAGTGAGACACCACAGGGCCTCGAACAGCAGGTCGCGAGGCGGGTCAGGGACCTTGCGCAGCGCCGCTGCGGCCTCACCGCGGCGGTCTTGGGCCAGCAGGACCAAGGGGTGGGTCCAAGGCTCGTAGGGTCCCCAGTCGGTGCGTTCGTCGGCTTGCGCGGGCAGTCCTCGCTGCACCCGCAGGCACAGCAGCGCGAGCGGCAGCAAGCCGCGCTCCAGCCCCGGCATGCCGGCGCCGTCCAGCCGCGCGGCGGCATCCCGGTAGGCCGCCTCCACCTCGGCCGCCGGTGCCTCCCCCGTCGCGGCCAGCCGCAGCGCCCGGTACCACCGGGTGAACACGCCCACCAGCGGCAGCTCGTGGCGCTCGGCAAGGCGGTCTGCGGCCGCCGCATGCCCGTCGGCTCCGGTGAAGTCGGCGAGCGCGCTGCGGGCTTGGATGCGGATGAGGTGTCCGAGCACCTCGAACGTGGTCAGGCCCTGCCGGGCGGACAGGGAGACCAGCTCGGCGCCGATCGCGTCCCGGCGCGGGGCCAGACCTGCGCGGTGGAAGGTCTGCATGAACACGCCGTTGAGGGCGAACGCCAGCAGCGCGGGATCATCGAGGCGGCGGGCGATCGCCTCTGCCCGCCGGGCGGCCTGGTGCCCGCGTGCCGTGTGGGTGCCGCGCGATTCCAGGGCGATCGTGGCCAGCAGCCGGGCCCGGGCTGCCTCGTGCTCGCCGGGCGGGAGGGCGGTCAGGGTGTGTTCGGCCGCCGCCACGATCTGTGCTGCCTGCTCCGGGTCGTCCGAGCGGGTCCAGATCGCCGGGACGTCGTAGGCGCCGATCACGCGGGCCGTCAGTTCCCCGTCGTCCAGCTCCTGTGCCGCCGCGATGGCGGCCACTCGGTGCCGGCCGGCCGCCTGAAGCCCGCCTCCCCCGGTCACCGCGAGATTGCGCAGCAGGCCCACCGTCGACTCCAGCCGGGCCCGGGCACCGGATGGCACGGTGCGGTCGTAGGCGGCGGTTGCCTGCGCCCACACCCGACCCGCCGGACTGCTCGGCTCGAGTCCGGGGTCGAGGTGGTGCGCGTGGTCGAGGATGTCCGCCTCCAGGCGGCGCAGTCCCGGGCCCGGATCCACCCCCAGCTGCTCGACCAGGAGTGTGCGGGCCCGGCGCAGCACCGCGAGCGCGTCGCCCTGGCGGCCGGTTCGGTACAGCGCGAGAGCGAGCAGACGCCAGGCGTCCTCGCGCCAGGGGTGCTCGGCCACGTGCGCGTCCAAATCGGGCACCGCCTCGGCGGCAAGCCCCAGGGCAAGGCGGGCCTCGGCCCGACGCTCGACGGCGTGCAGCCGCAGCTCCGCCAGGCGGGAGCGCTCTGCGCGGGCCCAGGTCTCGTCGGCGAACTCGGCGTAGGCGGGCCCGCGCCACCACCCCAGCGCTTCCTCCAGGCGCGCGAGCACGTCCTCGGGCGGCACCGTCTGGGCGGCGGCCACCGCCTGTTCGAAGCGCCAGGCGTCCACCGCGTCCGGCTCCGCGCGCAGTGCGTACCCCGGCCCCTCGGTGACCAGCAATCGGGCCGGAGTACGTGGCGGACGCTCCGGTTCCAGTGCGCGGCGCAACGCGGCCACGAAGGTTCGCACCGCGCCCACCGCGCCCGGGGGCGGAGCCACCCACAGATCCTCGACGAGGAGGGCGACCGGGACGACGCGGCGGCGGGCGACGATCAGCCGGGCCAGCACTGCGCGGTGCCGCGGCCCCTTCAAGGCGATCGCACCCCCGGCGCCGTCCGAGGCCGTCACCGGCCCAAGCACCCCGAACCCGACCTGCACCCTGTGACCACCCTTTCCGAGGCATCGCCCCGGCCACGGTATACGCGCTGACCAGATGCTCATCCGCGCCCGGCAGGCTCAAGACACCCGGTCACCTACGGAAAGGGCGAAAAAACCATGGCGCCTGCCATCGCCGACTTCGACTACCAGCGCGTTACCGTCACTGACGGTGTGTCCCTGAACACGGCCGTCGCAGGCTCGGGCAGTCCGATCGTCCTGCTACACGGATTCCCGCAGACCCACCTGATGTGGCGGCATGTCGCCGCGGACCTCGCGGCCGACCACACGGTGATCTGCCCCGACCTGCGCGGCTACGGCGCCAGCGACAAACCCGCCGAGACCGACGGCACCGCCTACTCCAAGCGCACCATGGCCGCCGACATCGTCGCCCTGGCCCGCGCGCTGGGGCATGAGCGCTTCGCGCTGGCCGGGCACGACCGCGGCGCCCTGGTCGCCTTTCGCGCCGCGCTCGACCACCCTGCGGCGATCACCCACCTGGCGTGCCTCGATGTGCTGCCCACGGTCGATATGTGGGAGGTGATGCGCGGCACCAGTGCCGCCGTCGGCTTCCATCTCTACCTGATGGCCCAGGCTCCGGGTCTGCCCGAGCAGCTGATCGCCGCCAGCCCGGACGCCTTCTTCGGCCACTTCCTCGACATCTGGACCCACGACCCGCAGGCGATCCCCGCCGGTGTCCGTGCCGCCTACCTGGACGCCTGCCGCAACGCCGTGCCCTCGATCGTCGCCGACTACCGCGCCTCCGCCGGCATCGACGTCAACCACGACCAGGCCGACCGGGACGCCGGTAACCGGCTGCGTATGCCGGTTACCGTGCTCCAGCAGGACTGGGGCGCGGCCCTCGGGTTCGACGCGGCGGCGCTCTGGAGTACCTGGGCACCCGACCTGCGGCACACCACCGTCGCATGCGGCCACTTCATGGCTGAGGAAGCCCCCGCCGACGTCACCAAGGCCCTCCGCGACCTACTCGCCCGCTGAACGACCCAATGGCCGGGTGCGGCGCCGGACCAGGGCAGTTGGCTCCTGGCCTGCCGCTGCTGCCCCGCCTGCCCGGGGCACCAGGTGGTCGGCACCGCCCCGGCCCGACCGGGCCGTGTCCCCCGACCACCACCCGACATCCACATCAGCGACGTCATCAGCGATGTCTCGCTCAGGCCCTGGGTCTGTCCGATGGGTCAGGGTCGGAAAGACCCTGGAGCCTGGTCGGCGGTGCGGCGTTCGGCGGAGAAGCGGGACGGTCACCGGGTGTCCGTCCCACCGTGCCGGACCAGCAGGCTCCCGAGGGCGGTGCGCCGGTGCAGCACCGCCCGGCCGGCGCGGACCGTGGTGATCAGTCCCGCGCCGCGCAGCGCGGCGGCATGGGCGGAGGCGGTGGCATTGCTGACACCCAGTCGGCGGGCGAGGCCGCTGGTGGTGTGCTCCTCGGCGAGCAGCAGCAGGGTGTCGAGGCGGGTCCCGCCGAGTATTCGGGCCAGCGCGTCGGCTGCCCCGCCCGCCGTGTCCGGAGCGAGCGGCAGACCCGGACCGGCCGGGTAGGTCAGGAACACGGGACCGTTGGGCGGATCGGCGATGAGAGGGTGGCCGGTCCAGTGGAAGGTGGGGTGGAGCACCAGGCCGCGGCCACCCGGCCTGAGGTCCGATTCCCAGGGCGCCTCCAACTCCCAGATGTCCTCGTGCAGTCGGCTCCCGGGGACGAGGGCGGTGAGTGCGGCGGCGGTGCCGTGCTCGGCCACGGTCAGCGCATAGCGGGTGAACTCTGCCTGGTGCAGGTCCTGTACCAAGGGCCATACGGGGCGCAGCGCGGTCTCGAAGGCCGCCTGTTGTGCGCGGCGCAGGAGTTGCCAGGCATCGTCGTCGCCCCGGTGCAGACCGCGGATCCACTGCGGGGACGGGCTGGGGTGCCGGGCACAAACCCGTTCGATCTCGGAGCGGACCAGGGCCGGTCGGGAAGCTCGTACGGTGTCCAGCCCTTCCGTCAGGTCGTCGCTGAACACGTCGATGAACTTGGGGGCCTCCGCGCCGGGAACCAGGTCCGCCAGCGGCACGGCTGCGGTCGGCAGGGCCCGGAGCAGCCGCTGGCGCCAGCGGCCGAAGAGCAGTTCGCCGTCCGGGCGGCACATCCTCATGAGGGCCACGTTCAGCTCCTGCAGGGGGGCCGGCCGGGGCGCGAACCGGACCCGGACGAGATCGGTGGCCGTGAAATGGATCCGTATCACTACTCTCCCCGGCGGCAGTCCGCCATCGTTTCGGTCTGGGCCTCAACCATCGCCCGCGTTCCCCGCCGAACGACAGCATGCCCGCCATGACCTCTTCTTCCTTCACCTCTGGTGCGGCCGGAACGGACCGCCGGACCCTCGTCAAGTCGGCCGCGCTGGCAGCCGGGTTGCTGCTCATGGGAGGCGAGGCTGTCGCACGAGCCCAGGCACGGGCCCAGGCACGGCCCGCGGACTGTGTCACCGTACGGCTGCCCCCGCCGACCGGCCCGCACCGCATCGGCGTCGCCACCCTCTGTCTGGTCGACCGCTCGCGGTGCGACCCGTGGGATCCCGCGATCCCCGTACGGGAGGTCGTGGTCTCGGTGTTCTATCCGGCCCGTACCGTCCGCAGCCACCCGGTCGCACCGCAGATGACCGGGACCGCCGCGGCGATGTTCAACGACATCGACGTCCCCATCCACGGCCTGCCCCCGTCCGGTGTGAACTGGGCGGCTACCGCATCCCATGCGCACATGGGCGCGCCCGCGCAGGCCGTACGGCGGCCGGTGCTCCTCTACAGCCCGGGCGGCGGCGACCCGCGCACCCTGGGCACCGGGCTCGCCGAGGAGCTGGCGAGCCACGGCCATGTGGTGGTGACCGTCGATCACCCCGGCGACGCCGGCGAGGTCGAGTTCCCCAGCACCACGGCGTACCGGAACCGTCCCTATCGCATGACGGTGTTCCGGGACGATCCCCGCAAGGACCCGCAGCTGGCCCGCACCATGATCGACACCAGGATCGCGGATCTGAGCTTCGTCCTCGACCAACTGGCGGCACTGGCGGCCGGCCGCAATCCGGATGCGGCGGGGCGCGCACTGCCGGAGCACCTCGGGCGTGCCCTGGATCTGCGGCGGGTGGGCTGCTACGGCCACTCCGCCGGGGGCACGGCCGTGGCCCAGGCGATGTACGAGGACCGCCGGATCGCTGCGGCGGTCAACCTGGAGGGCTATCTGGACCATCCGCCCCACCGACCCGGTCAGGAGGGGGAGCTGTACCCGGTCGCCCGCTACGGGGTGGACCGGCCGCTGCTCCTGCTGGGAACCGACGGGTTCATCGGCAAGGAGGAGGCGAAGAAGGAGCTGGAGCATTCCTGGTCGGCCATGCTCGCCCACCCGCACGGGTGGACCCGCCGACGGCAGATCGACCGGGCCGCGCATTGGGTGTTCACCGACCACGCCGCCATCGTGCCCCAGTTGCGGGCGGCCGGGCTGATGACGGCCGACGCCCGGCGTGCGTTGGTCGGCACGCTCGACCCGGCCGTATCGGTGCCCACGGTGCGCCACCACGTACGGTCGTTCTTCGCCCGGCACTTGCGCTGACCGCCCCGCCGGAACCCGGCCCGATCCCCGAACGCGCATGCTTCGGGCTCAAGGCCCGCGTGCGACGCCCCGCCCGCGATGGAGACGTGGAACGTGCCGCAGCCCTTGCGAGCGGTCCTCAGGGCTCCGCCATCATCGGCGCCCTCCAGCACGAGCACGGCGACCACGATCGATGCGGACGGGGCGCCCGGGGCCGGCCAGGGGGACGACCGTGCCCCGGGCCGATGCGGTCCGGCTGAGCTCGTAGGCTCTGGGCCATGGCGGGTACACAGGCGCATGGGACAGAGCGGGGACCGGGGCGACCGCGCGAGGAGCGGGTCACCGGGGCGGTCCTGAACGCGGTCGTCGAGCTGGTCACCGAGCAGGGCATGCAGGCGGTCACGATGGATGCCGTCGCCGCCCGGGCCGGGGTGAGCAAGCCCGCCATCTACCGGCGCTGGCCCACCAAGCAGGATCTGGTCATTGCCGCTGCCGAGACCCGTATCGGCACCCTGTCGGTGCCCGATCTGGGCGACTTCCGCGACGAACTCCGTGTCGTGCTCATGGCACACCTGGAGGCGTACCGCCTGCCGGGATCGGACCGTCTCATCGCAGGCATGATCGGCGCGGCGGCGGAGGCAGGCGCGACGCGGGGCCAGTACGCGCAGTACACCGAGCGAATCACCAGCGAGACCAGGAACATCCTCGAACGCGGTATCGCCCGCGGTGACGTGCGTCCCGACACCGATGTCCGGGCCGCGGCCACTCTGGTCGCCGCACCCCTGCTCTTCCGGCTGGTCGGCGAGCAGGAGCTGCCCGACGCCCGACTCGTGGACACCCTGGTGGACCTCGTCGCCCGCGCTGTCGGCTCGGCTTCCTGAGCCGTTCCCTCCCCCCTGCGAACCGGCTCGAACATCGATGCCCGCAGACCCTTGCCACGCCGCACACCCAATAACGATACTTCCAGGAACGAAATCCGGACACGACGTTCTGGAGAGCCATGGACAGCGTCGTCACCACCTCTGTTTCCGCCCTCGACAAGCCCCTGATGCACTTCGGGAAGCGCACGCTGGAGCGCACCGCGCCGGGTCTGCCCTCGGCCGAGTACCGCCGGCTGGCCATTCGCCCGCTCACCCCGCACATCGGCGCCGAGATCGACGGCGTCGACCTCTCGCTGCCGGTCGGCGAGGACCTCGCCGAGGAGCTCAGGCAGGCCCTGCTGGAGTGGAAGGTGATCTTCTTCCGTGACCAGGACGCCTTCGACGCGCAGTCCCAGCTCGCACTCTCCGGCATATGGGGCGAGCCGGAGCCGAACCCCTGCCTGTACGCTGCCTTCGCTTCCAAGGCAACAGCCGCGGACACAGGCAGGTGGCCGTCTCCGCGGGTTCGGCTGACGCCCGTATGTCCCGTTCCCGAGCGGGCGATGTCTGCGCGGGCGGGATAGGCTGCTGACGACAAGGTCAAGTTCTCCGGGCGCTGTTCCAGGCGCCGGTTGCATTGTCCGCAACGATCACTCTTGCCTGTGGAGACCTTTGACGAGCGGGGTTGTCACCCTTCGCATGCGAAGGGTGGGCAGCGGCCGCATTCCTTCCTCGGAGGCCCGCCCAGCGGGTTGCGCGCCGCAGCGGCGCTGCCTCAGAGCCCGCATCTGCAGTCCCTGAAATGGAGGATCGGGATGAGAGTTGTCGTAGATCTTTCCCGATGCCAGGGATATGCGCAGTGCGCTTTCCTGGCCCCGGACGCGTTCCGGATGCACGGCGAAGAAGCTCTGATGTATCACCCGACCCCCGACGATGCCCAGCGCGAGCAGGTGCTGCGCGCCGCGGCGGCCTGTCCGGTCCAGGCGATTCTGGTCGACCAGCTGGAAGGGCGGGACACGCCGGTGGGGGCGTCACGGTCATGAGCACCGCCGACACCCTGAAGGGGTTCAAGCGCGACGGCCGCATTGTGATCGTCGGAGCGTCACTGGCGGGGCTGCGGGCCGCGGAGGCTCTGCGCAACGAGGGGTTCACCGGGTCGTTGACGATGATCGGTGACGAGTTGGGCGAGCCCTACGACCGGCCTCCCCTGTCCAAGCAGGTACTGACCGGGTGGGTGCCGGCCGGGGGCACCACGCTGCCGCGACGTCGTGACATCGACGCGGAGTGGCTCCTGGGCGTGCCCGCCAGCGGGCTGGACCTCGCGACGAACCACGTGCGTCTCGCCGACGGACGCGAGGTTCCCTTCGACCGGGTGTTGATCTCCACCGGGGTACGGGCCCGTCCTTGGTTCGTCGAGTCCGAGGCGGCCCTGGACGGGGTGTTCGTCGTACGCACGCGCGAGCACGCCGACGGCCTGCAGCGGGCCCTCGCCGCCGGGCCCTCCCGCGTACTGGTCATCGGCGCGGGCTTCACCGGCTCCGAGATCGCCTCCATCTGCCGCGAGCGGGACATCCCGGTGACCGTCGCCGAGCTCGCGCCGGCCCCGCTCGTCGGGGCGCTCGGCGCCATGATCGGCGAGGTTGCGGCCGACATGCAGCGCGCTCATGGTGTCGACCTGCGCTGCGGTGTCAAGGTCGCCCGACTGGAGGGCGACGCGCAGGGGCACTTTCGCCGCGCTCACTTCGACGACGGCAGCACCATCGACGCCGACGTGGCGGTGGTGGCGCTCGGCGGCATCCGCAACACCGAGTGGCTGCAGGACTCTGGACTGGCGGTAGGCGTGTGGGGAGTCGCCTGCGACTCGGGCTGCCGCGCCTTCGACATCAACGGCCTGGTCACCGACGACGTCTTCGTCGCCGGAGACGTGGCACGCTGCCCGAACCCGATCTACGAGTACCGGTTCATCTCGCTGGAGCACTGGGCAAACGCCGTGGAGCAGGCCGAGATCGCGGCGCACAACATGGTCAGCGCCCAGGCGGACCGCTGGCCCCACCTGTCCATCCCGGCGTTCTGGTCGATCCAGTTCGGCGTCAACATCAAGTCCGTCGGCGTGCCGACCTTCGCCGACGAGGTCGTCGTCGCCCAGGGATCGGTGTCCGACCACCGCTTCGTCGCCGCATACGGCTACCAAGGACGCGTCACCGCGGCGGTCAGCTTCAACAACGCGAAGTGGCTGGACCACTACCGGCAGCTGATCGAGACGGCCGCGCCCTTCCCGCCGCCGTGCCCCACGCCCGACCAGCCCGCCGACGCGAAACCGGTGCCCGTCGACTTCCCCGGCCCCACCCTGCTCAGTACCGGCGCCACGGTGGTCGTCACCGGCCATGACCCGGGCGAGCGGCGCGTCACGGCCCTGCGGCAGAACCGTCGGAGGTAATCGGAGGTAAAGCGACATGACCACGGCCGAGACGCCCGACATCCTGCACCGGATCCTCGACCACTCCACCCGGGCCGACCCGTACCCGCTCTACGCCGAGTTGCGCAAGACGCCGGTGGCCCTGCAGGAGGACGGCAGCTACGTCATCAGCACCTACCGCGAGCTCATGGACATACTGCACGACCCGCACCTGAGCTCCGACGTCCGCAACCTGTCACGGCCGATGCCCGCGGTCGAGGGGCGTACCACGCCGTCGTTCATCAACCTCGACCCGCCCGAGCACGACCGCCTGCGGCGCCTGGCCATGCGCCACTTCGGCCCCCCGCACACCCCGGGTCTGGTGGACGGCATGCGACCCGACCTGACCGCCATCGTCAGCGGCCTGATCGACGACTTCGCGGGCAAACAGCAGATCGACATCGTCGACGACTTCGCCTACCCGTTCCCTGTCACCGTGATCTGCCACCTGCTCGGCGTGCCACGCGAGGACGAACCGCGGTTCCACCTGTGGGTGAACGCCATCATCGACTCGATCGACTACGACCCCAAGACCGACCCGAAGGAGAAACTGGACAACGGCGTGCAGGCCACCAAAGACCTGCGCCAGTACCTCGGCGGGCTGCTCGAACAACGCCACGACCGGCCGGGCGACGACCTGCTGACCCGGCTGGCCAACGATGACGGGCCCGACGGGCGGATGACCGACGAGGAAATCGTCAGCACCGCGAACCTGCTGCTCATCGCCGGCCACGAGACCACCGTCAACCTCATCACCAACGGCATGCTGACGCTGCTACGCCACCCGCAGGTGCTGCAGCGGCTGCGCGACGAACCGGACCTGATCGTGCGGCTGGTCGAGGAACTGCTGCGCTACGAGCCCCCCGTGCACATCATCCCCTGGCGGGCGGCGTACAGCGACATCACCGTCGCCGACACCGTCATCCCCAAGGGCTCGCGGGTCATGCTCATGCTCGCCTCGGGCAGCCGCGATCCGGACCGCTTCGACGAACCCGACCGCTTCGACCCCGACCGGCAGGACAACCAGCACCTCGGGTTCGGCAGCGGCATCCACCTGTGCTTCGGCGGCCCCATGGCCCGGCTGGAGACCCAGATCGCGCTGAGCGAGCTGGTCCGCCGCCTCGCCGATCCCCGGCTCGTCGCCGACCCACCGCCGTACCGGCCCAGCCCGATCCTGCGAGGTCCGATTCATCTGCAGATCGAGCACGGATGACGGTCGTGAGCAGGAGCGAGGAGGGGCGAAGGTGTACCCGACGAAGCCGAAGTCCGGCGGCCGGCCGACTCCCGTTTGCGGGCGGCCGGCCCGGGAACCTCACCCGGGTCGGCCGCACACGCACACACGAAGCGGCGTCAGCCGATCTCGATGAGCAGATCGCCCGCCTCGACCTGCTGGATCTTTCCGATCGCCAGTCGCGCGACCGTGCCCGCGCACTGGGCGGTGATGGAGGCCTCCATCTTCATCGCCTCGATGGTGGCCACCGTCTGACCCGCCGACACCGATGAGCCCTCCTCCACCTGGAGCGTCACAACACCCGCGAACGGCGCGGGGACATGCCGGTCGTTGCCGCGCTCGGCCTTCTCCGCGGCCTTGACCTCGGTGGCGACGGACTTGTCCCGCACCGACACCGGGCGCAGCTGGCCGTTGAGCGTGGCCAGCACCGTACGGAAGCCCCGCTCGTCGGCCTCGGAGATCGCCTCCAGCTCGATCAGCAGTGTGACACCGGCCTCCAGGGTGACCGTGTGCTCGGTGTCCGGCTCCAGGCCGTAGAAGAAGTCCTGCGTGGGCAGTACGGAGGTATCGCCGTACGCCTCGCGGTGGGCCTCGAACTCCTTGGTCGGGCCGGGGAACAGCAACCGGTTCAGCGTCGTCCGCCGGTCCCGGTCCAGTCCCTGGAGGTCCTCGTCCGACAGGGTCGGGCTCTCGGCCTGCGCGGGGCGGCCCTGGAGTGCGCGCGTACGGAACGGCTCGGGCCAGCCGCCGGGCGGGTCGCCGAGCTCGCCGCGCAGGAATCCGACCACCGAGTCCGGTACGTCGAACTTGCCGGGGTCGGACTCGAAGTCGGCCGCCTGGACCCCTGCTCCGACCAGATGCAGGGCGAGGTCTCCGACCACCTTCGAGGAGGGGGTCACCTTGACCAGCCGGCCCAGCATCCGGTCGGCGGCCGCGTAGCAGTCCTCGATCAGCTCGAAGCGGTCGCCGAGGCCGAGCGCGATGGCCTGCTGACGCAGGTTCGACAACTGCCCGCCCGGGATCTCGTGGTGGTAGACGCGACCGGTGGGCGAGGCGAGCCCCGACTCGAAGGGCGCGTAGACCTTCCGCATGGCTTCCCAGTACGGTTCGAGTCCCCCGACCGCGTCGAGCGAGAGCCCGGTCGCGCGCTCGGTGTGGTCGGTGGCCGCCACGAGCGCCGACAGGGACGGCTGACTGGTGGTGCCCGCCATCGACGCGACGGCGGCGTCGACGGCGTCGACGCCCGCGTCGATCGCGGCGATCAGCGTCGCGAGCTGGCCGCCCGCCGTGTCATGGGTGTGCAGGTGCACCGGAAGGTCGAAACGCTCGCGCAGCGCGGTGACCAGGGTGCGGGCGGCGGGCGGGCGCAGCAGGCCGGCCATGTCCTTGATGGCCAGTACGTGCGCTCCGGCCTCGACGATCTGCTCCGCGAGGCGCAGGTAGTAGTCGAGCGTGTAGAGCTGTTCGGCCGGGTCCGACAGGTCCGCGGTGTAGCACAGGGCGACTTCGGCCAGCGCGGTGCCGGTGGACCGTACGGCATCGATGGCGGGACGCATCTGCGAGACGTCGTTGAGCGCGTCGAAGATCCGGAAGATGTCCATGCCGGTCGCCGCTGCCTCGGCGACGAAGGCGTCGGTCACCTCGACGGGGTAGGGCGTGTAGCCGACGGTGTTGCGTCCACGCAGCAGCATCTGTGTACAGATGTTGGGCACCGCCTCCCGCACGGCCGCGAGACGCTCCCAGGGGTCCTCGGCGAGGAAGCGCAGGGCTACGTCGTAGGTGGCGCCGCCCCAGCACTCCAGGCTCAGCAACTCCGGTGCGGTGCGGGCGACATACGGGGCGACGGCCAGCAGATCGCGCGTCCTCACCCGGGTGGCCAGGAGGGACTGGTGCGCGTCACGGAAGGTCGTGTCCGTCACCGCGACGGCCCGCTGCGCGCGCAGCTCCGCTGCGAACGCCTCCGGCCCGAGTGCCGCGAGGCGCTGCCGGCTGCCTTCGGCGGGCGGACTGCCCAGGGGGGCGGGAGGGAGCTTGGCGGCCGGGTCGATGACCTGGGGACGCGGGCCGTGGGGACGGTTGACGGTCGTCTCGGCGAGATGGCTGAGCATGCGGCTTCCGCGGTCGGCCGAGGGGCGCGCCCGGAGCAGCTCCGGATGATCGGCGATGAAGCTCGTCGTGACACGGCCCTCGCGGAACCCGGGGTGGTCGAGCACGGCGCCGAGGAAGGGCAGGTTGGTGGCGACTCCGCGGATACGGAACTCGGCGATCGCACGCCGTGCGCGGCGGGCGGCGTTGGCGAAGTCGTGGCCGTGGCAGGTCAGCTTGACCAGCATCGAGTCGAAGTGGGCGGACACTTCGGCCCCGGTGTGGACGGTACCGCCGTCGAGCCGTACCCCGGGGCCGCCCGGGGAGCGGTACGCGGAGATGGTGCCGGTGTCGGGGCGGAAACCGTTGGCGGGATCCTCAGTGGTGATACGGCACTGCAGGGCCGTGCCCGTGAGGACGATGTCGTCCTGCGTCAGGTTCAGTTCCGGGAGAGTCATTCCTGCGGCGATCCGCAGCTGTCCGATCACCAGGTCCCGTCCGGTGACCTGCTCGGTGACCGTGTGCTCCACCTGGATACGGGGGTTCATCTCGATGAAGACGTGGTTGCCGCGCTCGTCGACCAGGAACTCCACGGTGCCCGCGTTGACGTACCCGATGTGCCTGGCGAACGCGACGGCGTCGGCGCAGATGCGTGCGCGCAGCTCCGGGTCGAGATTCGGCGCGGGCGCGATCTCGACGACCTTCTGGTGGCGCCGCTGCACCGAACAGTCCCGCTCGTACAGGTGGACGACGTTCCCGTGGGCGTCGGCGAGGATCTGCACTTCGATGTGGCGCGGGTTGACGACGGCCTGCTCCAGGAAGACCGTGGCGTCTCCGAACGCCGACTCCGCCTCGCGCATCGCCGCGTCGATCGCCTCGCGCAGCTCGGCGGGCCGTTCGACGTGCCGCATTCCTCGTCCGCCACCGCCGGCGACGGCCTTGACGAACACCGGGAACCCGATGGATTCGGCGGCGCCGACCAGCGTGTCCACGTCCGTGGACGGCTCGGACGACTTCAGTACGGGAACCCCGGCCTCGCGGGCGGCCGCCACCGCGCGGGCCTTGTTGCCGGTGAGGTGCAGTACGGAATCGGGCGGCCCGACGAAGGTGATCCCGGCCTCGGCGCACGCGGCGGCGAGGTCGGGGTTCTCCGAAAGGAAGCCGTATCCGGGGTAGATGGCGTCGGCACCGGCCTTGCGCGCGGCCTCGATCACCTCGTCGACCGAGAGATAGGCCCGCACCGGGTGGCCCTTTTCGCCGATCTGGTAGGCCTCGTCCGCCTTCGCCCGGTGGAGCGAATTGCGGTCCTCGTAGGGGAACACGGCCACGGTGGCGATGCCGAGCTCGAACGCCGCGCGGAAGGCGCGGATCGCGATCTCGCCCCGGTTGGCGACCAATACCTTGCGGAACATCAAAGTCCCCTGTCGTGTTGCGGGCACGCGGCCTCAAGGTGGCGATGTCATTCCGGCTGCCGGGATCGGCATCCGCTGTTCCCGTGGACGGTACCGATCAGTAGCGATGGCGTCGATCTCCTACCGACGGGAGCTACGTCACGCCGGCCGGAGCAGGCGTCGGCACGTGCTTCAAGCATCGGGGGAGGTCAGATCAGGTCAGGCCGGAGGGACCGAGCGCCGTCGACCGCGCGCAGCCGGCGTACGTGTCCGTGGCCGTACCCGACCGCCACGTGGGGAGGGCTTCGACGGCACTGTCGCGGGGCCGCAGCAAGCACGTAGCCGAAGGCCTGCCGATCGGCCGCGCCACAGGTGGCAGCACCAGCCTGAGCGGCCCGGATGTCGCCTCGCCGGGCGGGTCGGGCATCGGTTGCGACGGTTTCGCCACCCGAGCCGCACCCGGCGCAGCGTAAGGATGTGATGACAGAGCGCACACTCGGGTCCGCCCGGCCCGGGCCGTGGATGTCGCATCGGCATCACCGCCCGGCTCTTGTGGGCGTACGGTGGTCGCAGACGTCATTTCGGATCCGCGGGCAATCGATGGAGCGCGCGCTCGGCAAGCACAACAGAGCAGCGCCGGGCCGACACCGCAGACGGCCCCCACCCGCTCGTCTCGGAGCGGCCGGTTCGATTCGCACCCACTGCCTCCGCGTGCAACGGTGGAAATCCTGCCCCGGACGTCCTCGGGAACCTCACCAACTCGACGAAGGGTGCGTCATGAAGTTCACAGTCCTGGGGGGAAGCGGCCTGATCGGCTCACAGGTGGTCGAACGGCTGAGAGCGGCCGGCGAAGACGTCGTACCCGCTTCGCTGTCCACCGGGGTCGACGTGATCAGCGGCAAGGGCCTGGACCAGGTTCTCGCAGGCGCCGATGTGGTGATCAACCTGATCAACTCCCCCGTGTTCGACGAGTCCTCCATCGACTTCTTCGAAACGTCGATGAACAACGTCGGAGCCGCGGCGGAGGCGGCCGGTGTCCGCCACCATGTGATTCTCTCGATCGTCGGCGTGGACCAAGTGCCCCAACTCGACTACTACCGGGCCAAGGTCGCCCAGGAGAACGCCCTCAAGGCCGCGCCGACACCGTACTCGATCGTGCGCGCCACGCAGTTCTTCGAGTTCGTCGAAGCGATCATGTCCTGGACGACCGAGGGTGACACCGTCCGCCTGCCTTCCACCCCCGTGCAGCCGATGGCCTCCTCCGACATCGCCGCGGCGGTCGCGAAGGCGGCCTCCGACACCCCGTTGCAGGGCATCCGCAACATCGCGGGCCCCGATGTCTTCCCTCTCGACGAGCTCGGCCGGATCACCCTGGCCGCACGCCCCGACGGCCGCCGCGTGGTCACCGACGAGCAGGCGGGCATGTTCGCCGCGGTCACAGGAGACGTGCTGACCGCGCCGAAGGACGCCGACCTGGCCCCCACGCACTACAGGGACTGGCTCCAGCGGCAGTAGCCCGGCGCGGAGGGAGCGAGGCGGTGAGGCCAGGGCCCTGACAAGCTCCGGCACGCCGCCACGTCGGCCAAGGGTGCCCCGTTCTCACGGGGCACCCTCGCCGTTTCACACGGCTACGGCTGGACGGGGTGGTCGAGTCGGCAGGGCGCCGTACGGCCCGAGCCGTACGCGCAGGCGCTTCAGGCCGACGGCATCAGCACACGCGCCGCTCCTTTCTCCTTGTTGTGCCGGTCGGCCCAGTTGGTGAGGGCCGTGCTGCACGCGTGATCGACGTGCCGCAGATCGAGCAGGTCGAGCTCGATGTGCCGGTCCTTCGGCAGTCCTTCGAGGGTGTCGAGTATCCGGGGCAGTCGGAGGAAGGTCGCGTTGCCGGACAGGACCACGCGCACGGGCCCGTTCCGGTCGGATCCTTGGTCCACGTGCACCTGGACGTGCGACGTCTCCCAGGCCGTCTTGGCGACGGCGAGCAGCAGCCCGGCCAGCACGCCCTCGAACATGCTGGTGGCGATGATGGCGACCGCGGTCGCCACCAGGATCAGCGCCTCCCCGCGGTGCTCGCGCCACAGCGGCCCGAGTGCCTTCAGCGGGATGAGCTTCCAGCCGGAGTACACCAGGATGCCGGCGAGCGCGGCGACCGGTATGAGGCCGAGCGCGGCCGGTACGAGCGCCGCGAAGAGCAGCAGCCATACGCCGTGCAGCACCCGCGACGCCTTGGTCCGAGCACCCGCTTGGACATTGGCCGCGCTGCGCACGATGACGGCGGTCATCGGCAGCGCCCCGAGGGCTCCGCACAGGGCGTTGCCCGCGCCCTGCGCCATCAGCTCCTTGTCGTAGTCGGTACCGGGTCCGCTGTGCAGCCGATCGACCGCGGCGGCGCTGAACAGACTCTCCGCCGAGGCGATGAGCGTGATGGCGACGACCGTGCCGATCGCCCCGACCACTCCGGCATTCGCGATGCTGCCGAGGTCGTCGAGGGACGGTGGCCGGACCGCGCCCAGCAGCCCCTGCACATCGACGCGCTTCACCGACAGGCCGAACAGTGCGACGACGGACGTGGTCAGAGCGACGGCGGCCAGCGGTGCGGGGACCACTCGGACCTTCGGCGGCAGATGTTTCCACAGTGCCATCAGCACGACGGTGCCCGCGCCGAGACCGAAGGCGGTCAGCGCTTCGGGTGAGCGGGCCGTACGGATGAGCAGCTCCGGCAGGCCCATCAGGTTGGCCGGGCCCGAGCCGGGCGCCTTCGCGTCGGCCATGGCGTAGAACTGACCGGCGATCAGCACGAGCCCGATCCCGGCGAGCATCCCTTCCACCACGGCGATGGAGATGGCGCGGAACCAGCGGCCCAGCCGCAGCGCGCCCATGACGAGTTGGAGAACGCCCGCCGTGAGGACGAAGACGCCCAGGGCCCCGAGTCCGAATTCGTTGACGGCTTCGAGCACGAGAACCGTCAGCCCCGCTGCGGGTCCGCTGACCTGGAAGCTGCTTCCGGGGAGCAGCCCGGTGACGAGCCCGCCGACGATGCCGGTGACCAGGCCGAGTTCCGCCGGTACGCCAGAGGCCACGGCCACGCCCACGCACAGCGGCAGGGCGACGAGGAAGACGACGACGGACGCGGTGAGATCCGCTCGCAGCGTCGAGGCGGAGGGTCGCTCACCGCGCTGCGCCGGGGCCCGCCGGTGGCGCCCGCGGTTCCCGCGTTCGCGGGTGTCGGCGGCGCTCACAGCGGAAGGAACGCGTCGTCGTGCGGCCGGTGGACGAGCACGGAGCCGGTGTCTATCTCGTAGAACCATCCGTGCAGCCTCAGTCGTCCGTCCGCGGCTCGGCGGGCGACGCAGGGGTAGTCGCCCAACCGCCGGAGCTGGCGCAGCACATGGTGCTGGACGGCCTCGGCGATGGCGGGGGACGAAGTGTCGGTGAAGAGGGGCGGGGGTGACGCACTCTCGAGCCAGCCGCGGACCGCGGGGACGGCGGAGAGGTCTTCGCGGCGCACCATCGCGCCGACGGCAGCGCAGTGGGAGTGGCCGCAGACGACGATGTCGGCGACGCCGAGCACTTCCACCGCGTACTCGATGGTCGCCGCCTCGCTCGAGTGCCGGTCGAGGTCGTGTTCGGGCAGGATGCTGCCCGCCGTGCGGAGTTCGAAGAGCTCGCCGGGGCGCGCCCCGGTGATCAGCGATGGGATCACCCGCGAGTCGGAGCAGGTGATGAACAACGCTTGCGGGGACTGACCGTCCGCGAGGCGGCCGAACTCCTCGGCCTGGGCGGCGGCCCGGTGCCGGAAGGCGCGGGCGTTCTTCATGAGCATGTGCATGGGGGTGTTTCCTCCAGCGCGCCAGGGCGCGCGGTGGTGAGCCGTCATGTCGGATCGGATCGCAGGTACGTGTTGAGGGCCGTACGGGATTCGACGCATCGATCAGAGGCGGAACACCTGCAGCACGGCGGGCCGTGCCGGGCGCTGTTCGGGTGGACCGAGAAGTGGCGCCCCGTGCACCGGGGAGGCGGCGGAGCCGCGGTCACCCGTGGGGGCCGATGTGGGGCGGTCGCCTGTGGGCGGAGCCTGGGCGGCCGGCGGCCTGTTGGGCCGGCCGCCGTTGCATGAGGGGGGTGGCGTGTCCAGGGGATTCGGATCGTCCGGGGACGAGTCGGCGGGTGAGCCGCGTGAGCCGGGTCCGTCGGTCGGGTCGGATTCGCTCGGTGCCTCGGGTGAGGAGTCGGCGTCCCGGGAAGTCCTCTTGGCGCTCGACTCCCCTCCCCCGGCGGCGAAAGCGGATGCCTGGCAGTGCGCAAGGACCGCGAGCAGCAGGGTGCACAGCGCGGCAAGCGCGTACGGTGCTGCGTTTCGCCGCGTCACGGTCCCTCCCGACTTCGACACCCGACAGTTGGTCCAACTGGTCAGTAACTCCAGCCTCTTCAGTCACTGTGACACCAAGACGGCGTAAAAATCAGCGATTTGTTAAACATTCGTGAGCGTCACACCTCTTGACAGTCGCCATTTGTCGGGGCTACCGCGAGTCACCCCAGTTGAGGCGCCGATCCTCCTGCTCGCCATTCGCTCGGGACCGGCCACAACGCGGTCGTCTTGCTTCTGGAGCGCAGCGGAGGCACGCCGAGCGGCGACCAACTGTCGATCATGGCCGGCATGTGGATCGAATTTGCGCCACGCCGACCCAGAAGGATCCCCTTATTCCGTACAAACCTGCCCTGATCGCTGGCCGAGCACGGCTGCGCAGGGTTGTGGATCGGCCGGGGTGGGCAGGTTTGGGGCGCCAAAGGACGGGAACGGTCCGGCCTCCGTCCCCGTGGCAGCAGTGGATCGTCAACCTATGGGCCGTCTCGGAGGGAGAAACGATGCCCCAGGAGCTGACATTCGCGATCCCCTTCCAGGCCCCGATCAAGGGGCTTGACCCGGATACGCCAGAGATCCGCCACGGGGTGATCTCGGGCTCGTGACGGAGCGCCACCGGCTCGAATCTTCACCGTTCCGGGACTCCGGCCTGTAACCGCTCAGGGCTTGCCGGGGCGCCTGCGACGCGCCGCTCCGGCGTGCCGTCCAACGGGCGTGATCGCGCTCCGCCCGAGGCGAGTTGAGAAAAGCGAGTTGAGAAAGGCAAGGCGAGCTGCCTTCGAAGAGCAGGGCCGCTCGCGGTTGTGCTCCACACACCGATGTGCGCCGAAAGGGAAGCAGGGATCCCATGAGAGTGCAGACCATCAAGCTCCCCATACTGCAGATGCCATACCCCGTGCGGGTCAATCCGAACCTGTCGGCCTTGCGCGAGGAGACCGAGACGTGGGCGCGAGAGATGGGCATGCTGGACAGCGACGAAGCGCCGTCGGCCCGCGGGGCGATCTGGACCCTGCCCCAGTTCCACGCCATGGCCGTCGACCAGCTGACTGCCTGGGCTCTTCCCGACGCCTCGCTCGCCGACCTCCGGCTCAATCACCGGTTCAACCTCTGGGCTCTGGCCTGGGACGACTACTTCGCCGTCGCCTTCAAACAGACGCGCGACCTCGCAGGCGCACAGGTCTTCACCGCCCGTCTCCATGCCTTCCTGCCGCCGCAGCCGGGCGCCCGGTTGCCGGAGCCGGCCAATGCCGTCGAAAGGGGAATGGCCGACCTCCAGCAACGCCTGTTCCCACCGAGACTGGCGCACTGGCGTGGCGGGCTCAACCGGGCCCTGGCAAAGTACATCGACGCGGGAGTTCAGGAACTGGCGAACAGCCGCGCCGGCCGTGTCCCGGACCTCATCGAGTACGTCCAGTTCCGCCGTGAGAGCTTCGCCGCCTACACCGCCCCCTATTCCGTCGAACTCTCCACCGGCGCGCGGATCCCTGAGCGGATCCGGCACAGCCGTACCGTCGGCGCTCTGCTCGACGCCTTCATGGACTACATGGGACTGGCGAACGACATCGCCTCCTATCAGCGGGAAGTCCATGACGAACACGACATCAACAACCTCGTCATCGTCCTCGCCACATCCCTGGACATCAGCGTCCAGGAGGCGATGCACACCGCCGCCGATCTGGTGACCGCCCGACTCCACCACTTCGAGCACCTCATACACAGCGAACTGCCCCCGCTTGTCCGGCGAGCCGGGCTGAACCGATGCGAACGGATCGAGCTGGAGGCATGGCTCCGGGGAGCCTGCAGTTTCCTGTCCGGCCTCCATGCCTGGTACTCCGGGGCACCCCGCTACGCTCCCGAGGACGGTCCGTTCCCAGAGCAACGGACTTCCACCCTCACTGTGCCCGCCCGGCTCTGAGGGGGCTGCCGACACATGCCTGGTCCGGCAGCCCCCTCGGCCGTGGTGCTCGGCTCTTGTGCGACCTGCGAGGCCTACCGCCTCTGCAGGAGCCGCCTCAGCCACGCCCGCCAGGCGGCGCGGGGTACGGGTACGCGCACCAACTCGCGTTCGGGCACCGGCAATTGAGGTGCCGCCGACATACCGCTGCTCGGCGAGGGCGGGGCCGGCAGCGGTGTCGCCAGATCATGGGTTTCCCGAGCACGGGAAGCGAACTTCACGGGCAGTGCTGTCAGATGCCGGGCCCAGGTGGTGGAGCGCCAGGTGAGCTCGTCCTCGGGGACGGCCAGGCTGATGTCGGGAAGCCGGGTGAGCAAGATGTCGATGCCGGTGTCGGCGATGACACGGCCGATGTCCTGGCCGGGGCACTCATGGGCGCCTGCGCTGAAGGACAGGTGCGCGCGGTTGTGGTGCACGCGGGTCGAGGGATCCGGGCGGACCGCCTGATCGACGTTCCCGGCGGCCAGGCCCAGCAGGAGCATGTCTCCCGCCTTGATCTCCTGTCCTCCGAGGGAGGTGTCATCGGTGGCCCAGCGGCCTGGGCACACCATGAGCGGTGGCTCGTCCCAGAGCACCTGCTCCACAGCTTCGGGCAAGGTCATCTGGCCGCCGGCCAACGACCCGCGGAACCGAGGGTCGGTGACCACCATCCGTAGCACGTTGGACATGAGATTGGCGGTTGTCTCATAGCCCGCGAGCAGGATGAGGCGCAGGTGGTGCTGCACCTCCTCGTCGCTGAGGCCGGCCGGGTGGGACATCAGTACGGATGCGATGTCCTGCCCGGGCAGGGCGCGCTTGGCGACGACGAGCTGCTCGAGGGTCTCCAGCACATAGGCGTTGCTCTTGAGCGACGTTTCGGTGCCCTTGAAGAGGTCCCGGGCGGCATGCACGAGCTTGGGACCGTACTCGTCCGGCATTCCGAGCAGGTGGGTGAGGACGAGCATGGGCAGGTGCTCGGTGAACTGACCGACCAGCTCCGCCTTGCCGCTCTCGCAGAAGTCGTCGACCAGCTGGTGCGCAAAGCGGGTGATGTGGCGGCGGATCCCGCGCTGGTCGAACTGGTCGAGGCTGGCCGTGACCGCGCCGCGCAGGCGCTGGTGCTCTTCGCCGTCCGCACATACGCAGTCGGGACGCCAGCCGATCATCGGCACCAGCGGCGAGGTCGTGGGGTCGATCTCGCCGCTCTTCCAGCCGTGCCAGGTACGGGGGTCACGGGAGAACTGGGTGGAGCGGCTGGCGACATCGCGGTTCTCGAGGTACCCCAGGACGAGCCAGGCACGTACGTCCCCGTCGAGCAGGACGGGCGCCACCGGACCGTGGGCCGCACGCAACTTCTCGTACAGGCCCATGGGGTCGGTTGCGGCAGCGGCGCCATGGAGCCGGGTCACTCCGTCGGCTCCCGTGGCGGTATGGGCCGGGCAACCCGGGGGCGGGGTGAGCCCCGGCTCTGCGGTGGTGCGGTCAGAGGGTGGGACGGTCATACGGACTCCTGAGCGGCGGCGAGGGTGCACAGGTAGCCCATCAGCGAGATCAGGGCGTCGCGGCAGGACGACCGGTCGCGTGCGTCACAGGTGATGATGGGCACGGATTCGTTGAGGGCCAGGGCAGTGCGCAGGGCAGGTATCGGGTGCTTCGGGGCTTCGGGGAAGGAGTTGACGGCCACGACGAAGGGGACGCGGCGGTCTTCCAGGCGGGTGATGATCTCGAAACAGACCTCGATGCTCCGGGTGTCGACGAGGACCACGGCGCCGAGCGCGCCTTCGAAAATGCCGTTCCACAGGAACCAGAAGCGTTCCTGTCCCGGCGTGCCGAAGAGATAGAGGATCAGCTGCTCGTTGATGCTGATGCGGCCGAAGTCCAGGGCAACGGTCGTGGTGTTCTTGCCTTTCGCACCGGGATTGTGGTCGATCCCGACGCCGGCCTGGGTCATGGTTTCTTCGGTGGTCAGTGGCGGGATCTCGCTCACCGCCCCGACCATGGTCGTCTTGCCGACCCCGAAGCCGCCGACAATCACCACCTTGACTCCCCTGGCGCCGTGCGGCAGCAACACGTCCGTGCTGCGGGGGCCGGCGGCGGGTGTGTCAGAGCTTACGTAGTCCATGGATCACCGCCTCCAGAAGGCCAAGTTCGGGGACCGCCGCGACAGGAACGGGAGCAATGGCCTCAACTCGCTCGTTGTCGACGAGCTTGGAGAGCAGCACCGTGACGACGCTGAACGGCAGACTCAGATGCGCGGACAACTCGGCCACGGACAGCGGGTACTGGCACATGGTGAGGATTGCCGCCTGCTCGGGCTGCATACCGGGGTCGGGTGCGGACCTCGATGCGACGAGGGTGACCAGGTTGAAGGCCTTGGCTGAGGAACCCGGGCCACCGGAGATGACATAGAGCGGCACGGGACTGCCTTCATCCCATGCATCCTGGTTCTCTGACGTCACATCGCCTGCCCGACGTCATCACGAGGCGGGCTGGTCATGTGCTGGCCGATCCGGACCACCAGCGTACGCATGCGGTCGCCCAGCAACCCTGCGTCCACTTCCTCATCGGCCAGCACTGCGAGATAGGCCCCGGGTCCGGCCGCCATCAGGGAGAAGTATCCGCCGTCGACTTCGATCCCGACCATGCGCGTCGAGCCGTCTCCGTGCGGGAACTTCTGCGCGATGGCCTTCGCCAGGCTCTGGATACCCGAGCAGGCAGCGGCGATCGCGTCAGCGGTGTCGGTCTCCGTGTTCGCTTGACCGATGCACAGTCCGTCCGACGACAACACGACCACGTGTCGCACGTACGGGACGCTGGCCGCGAGCTCCTTGAGCATCCAGTCCATGTTGGGCAGTGGCGGCACGGTTACTCACCCTCATCTGATGGCTCGCTGGTTTGGATGGAAGGGTCGGTGCTCGGCTTCTTCTCTCCGCTGAACGCCTCCCACATCAGGCCCGGCTGCCGGGGTACGCCGGCCGTTCCCGGGGAGGCGGCCGGAGCGGCGGGGGGTTGGGGGGTCGTGCGGACGACCGGTGGCGGGACGGGCGACTCGCGTCGCCGCTGCGGGAGTCCGTTGACGGTCTGTTTGACCTCGCCGGAATCTGCGGCATCGCGCGCCATCGTCGGCCTCGGCACGATCGGTGCGCCCGTGTGCTTCGGCGCGAACTGTTGGATTTTCGGGGCAGGCTGCTGAACTGTGGTGATCAGGCGCCGCGGAACGAGTACGACGGCCCGTACTCCTCCGTACGCGGAGGTGCGCAAGTCGACGTCGAGGCCGTTCTCGCGGGCCAGCCTGCTGACGACGGGCAGGCCGAGCTGCGTCGCCCCGCCCAGGTCGGCCAGATCGATGCCGGATGCTGCCTGGGCCATGACACGGTCGATGCGCTGCCGGACCTCTTCGGTGAGTCCGACCCCCCGGTCCTCGATCTCGATCGCGATACCGGAAGGAACCTCGCTCGCGGTCACCTCGACCGGGGTGTGCGGCGGCGAGAAGGTCGTGGCGTTGTCGAGCAGCTCGGCGAGCAGGTGGATCAGCGGCTCGGCTCCCTGGCCGATCACAGCCACCTCAGTCACCGACTGCAGCTTCACGCGGGGATAGTCCACGATGCGTGACATGGCCCCCCGCACGACGTCGTACAGCGGAATCGTCTTCGACCACTGGCGCCCGGGCCGGGCGTCACCGAGTACCGCGATGCTGGCGGCAAGGCGCCCGATCAGGGCATTGCGATGGTCGATGTCCTGCAGGCCATGGGAGACCACGACGTCCGTACCGTGGAGGATCTGCATGTCGCGGAGGTCCTTGGCGAGTTGATGCACGATCGCCTGGACCCTGCGCGCGATGGCCACCAGTGCCCGCTGAGAGGAGTCCCGTGTGCGCTCCTCGGCCTCCACGGCTTCCAGGAGTGTCCGCAGAGCTGCCCGGAGTGCTTCGGCGAAGTCACTGTCCAGATGTCCCCCGAACGTGACGGACTGCAGGATCTCGGAAGCGGGCTCACCCTTCTGCAGACGGGCGACGGCCGCGGGGAGGAGCTCTTCGGCGAGCCATACGGTGGTGGCCCGCTGATCGGACGAGCGCGCGAGCAGCGCGGCTTCGCGTTGCGCGTAGTACTGCTCCGTGTCGGCACTCGCCCGCGCGTGGCGGGCCGCCTCTGCCGAGCGCGCCCGGCGCGCCGTCTCGGCCGAACTGATGGCCGTCAGGAGGACCGCGACGAGGCCGCACCAGGCAACCGCCGTGCGTATCTGCGCGGGGACGAACATCAGTGCTATGCCGCAGGCCCCAGCCAGAACACCAGGGGGAATGAGCCAAGCTGGAGCCACTGCACGTGGCAGGGCTCTAGGGGTTGAACCTGCACGAACCATCGAGGGGTCCCTAAACAGTCTGGAATTTGTGGACTGGGGGTTGTGCGGTGCGCCGACAGAACGGTCGGGACTTCACTCGGCCGAGCACAAGTACTCCGATGGGTGCCCCCGACGGGTCGGTTCGAGATCGCATCGGTGGTCACGCCTCCCTGCGGCCAGGCTCCGTCCGCGCGCAGCACAGCATTTGGTGACTCGCTGTGAGTGCAGCGCAACACGCGACGGGAGCATAGTCAGTTCGGGTTGGCCATGTGACCATGCTGGAACGGGAACCTCCGTTGACCGATCTGGACCCGAAATTGATCGGCCACTGCCATGACACGAACTGCAGATGCATGGAATCGACCGCATCAAGCAGCCTGCTGGTCATGGCTTCCAACCCCCCTCCCCCGGTAGTCCGCCGCCCTGCTTCCGCGGGACGTACGCGCCGGCGGACAGCCGGGCCTCCGCCACACAGGAACCAGCCGGTACCGGGCGCAAAGGGGCCGGTGTCGTGGCCTTGGCCTCCATCGCGGTCCTGCCGACGGACGGCCCTGGCCCAGCTGAGCGGAGGAGAGCGGTTTCTGACTGCTAACGGGTGATCGACGGAGCTCCGCGCTCGCGCCGGACCCAACCGGTCGACCACTCCTATTAAGGTTGGCTCCCGTGCCGCTGAGCTGTGTCTTTGTGAACCTCAAGCCTGGAGTCGGCAAGACGACAAGTGCCGTTTGGCTGGCCCACGCGCTTCATGAGTCGGGCTACTCGCCCCTTCTGGTCGACGGCGACCCAGCTTCCTCGGCGCTGCGCTGGAGCGAACTGGCCGACGGCTTTCCGTTTCCCGTCATCGCCTTGCCGGTGGGGGACGTACACCGCCGCGTGAACGACTTCCTGGGCAATCGGCAGGCCGTGGTTCTCGATGCACCGCAGTTGGAGGACCATCCTCGTATCGCCCGCAGCATCATGAGGTACGCGAGCGAGTGGATCGTCCCGGTGACCCCCGCTCCCATCGAACTCGACCGGATGGCACCCATCCGCTCCGAGATGGATGACGTGCAGTCCCTGCGCGCCGAGCCGGCCCGCACCGCAGTCCTCCTGAACCGGACCAATCGCCCTGACGCCACGCGCACCGGCCCCGATGCCGATGCTCGTGAGGCGCTCACCGAGCGGGGCTTCGTGGTGCTGGACACCCAGATCGCGCGGCTCGAGTTGTACGCCCAGTCGTTCGGAAGTCCGGTCCGGGCGAAGGGCTCGGCGTACATGGATCTCGCCGACGAACTCATCAAGCGTGAGGAAGAGGCATGACCGAGCGGAAGGACAGGTACCGCGCGGCATTGGAGCGCGGAGAGGACACCGCCGACCGGCCCTCCAAGTTCACCACCGTTCTTGGCGGATACGTCCGGGTGACCGTCGAAGTGGACCCGGCCCTGCAGCACGACCTGACGCGATGGGCGGGTCCGGCGGTCTCCGCGCTGGTGCTCGCCGGCACGACCGTCCTGCGCACCCTGGGCCGAGCAGTTCGTCCCTGAACTCGCGCGGCAGCGCGGCAGCACGGCATCTCGGCAGGCGGGAAGTGCTTCCGCGCGTTCGGCAGGTCCTCGCGACGGCGCGCGGAGAAATCACGCATCGCCGTCTGCGACGGCGGGATCCGAAGCCCTGGCGGACGCGGGACGCCTTGCCGATTGCCGACGGAGCGCGGCGCACTCCGCCAACCGCGTGATGGCCGGGGACGCCGGCTCGGGCACCCGACCGAGTCGGCCGACCCGGCTTGCGCGTGCCGTCACGTATCGCATCCGGCCTCACCCTAGGATCCAAGCCATCTCCGGTCTTCTCCTGGGGGCTCAGGCATGGCTGACAACAGCCGTTCCGCTCTGGATCGCAGACGGTTCGTCCACCTCGCGGGCAGCACGGCGCTCGGCACGGCAATCAGCGCTGCTCTCGTCAGCGCCTGTACTCCCCGGGGGACCGACGTCCCTCGGGGCGTGCCCAGGTCCGTGGCGCTGAGCCTGCCGGGCAAGGGCGCCGTCGATCCCCCACCACCGCCGCTCCCGGACCAGCTCGCCGACGGCGTGATCAGCCGGCCAGGCCCGTCGGTCCGTATACCGCACGCGCAGCACGACCCCGTCCCCGAAGCCGTACGGGACAGGGTCCCGACCAAGCTGCCCTTCGCGTTCCATACGGCCGGCTACGCGGCGCTGCCGGGTCTGCCCGAGTCCATGCGCCCCTGGCGCGACCGGCCCACGAGCTGGGCCAAGATCACCCCGGACACCGAGCACACCTACCTGGACCCCGCCGGCGTGATCATGTACCGCCCGAGCAGAACCGCGGCCGGGTACAACCAGCCGGTCACCCAGATCCAGTTCGCACTCGGCTGTATCACCAGCCACCGCACCGAGAAGGACCCGGCGCGCAGGGCCCTTTTCGTCACGCGGGCAAAGGCCCAGGCGCAGCGCCTGATCGACACCCGGGTGGAGGCACGCGGCGCGTGGTACTTCCCGTTCCCGTTCGACTTCACGCTCAGCGGCCACGGCATCTCCTACCGGGCGCCGTGGTACTCCGGGATGGCGCAGGGCGAGGCGATCAGCCTCTTCATCCAGCTGTCCGAGCTCGACTGCGTGACCGCGGCGGAGCGCACCCTCTACCGGGCGGCCGCCGACGGCGCGTTCGCCTCTCTGCTGCGCGGCGACGACGGCACGCCGTGGGTGGTGAACCGCGACAGCGCGGGCTATCTGTGGATCCAGCTGTATCCGATCAGTGCTCCGGGCACGTCGGACTACACGTACAACGGGATGTTCTTCGCCATGCTCGGGCTCTGGGACTACGTCCAGGCGACGGGGAACGCCCTCGCGGCCCGGCTGTACGACGGCGCGTGCACGACCATGGACCACTACTTCGCAACGCTGCGCAACCGGCGCTGGGCCTCGTACTACTGCCACACCCACCGGATCCCGACGCCGTCGTACCACCAGCACCACATCAATTCGTACCGGCAGCTGTACTGGCAGACGGGCAACCCCCGCTTCGCCCACATGACCGACCTGCTGACCGACGACTTCCCCTCCGGGGTCCTGCCCGCGGGCTCCCCCGTCGCGTTCGCCGCGGGTGCGCACACCCTGTACCGGTACGACACCGACGCGGACGGCGACTACGTCGCCTCGAAG